>SHVY01000016.1 GCA_009694045.1 Alphaproteobacteria bacterium
CGTCACCACAACCTGCCGTTCGACGAGTGGACCGGCGTGTTCGCTTCCGAACGGCTCGCCAGCGCCCTGCTCGACCGCCTCACCCACCACGTCCATATCCTGGAGATGAACGGCGACAGCTATCGGCTCAAGCAGAGCAAGCGCCGACAACGTGGTGCCAAAGCCGCAAACCTGCCCAACAACCCACCCGAGCCATGACCCAGAACGCAGGCAGCCCCCCGCCGCGAGGCGCCGTCCATGCCATCAGCCGTGATGTATTTTTACTCCGGCACGCCGATGCATTTTTACTCCGGCGTTGACAGGACTGAAATAGCCGGGGCTCGTGGTGTCGTCCGGTAGGGCAAAGGGGGCTTCGATTTGAGGTTGTGCCGCGCACCCGTCTCGCGCTTCGCGTCCGGTATTGGTGGAGAGGAGCGACGCGGCGGACCGGCAGTAGGGTTGCCGGTGTTCGGGCCGCAACGCCCTAGCCGCGTCGCCATCAACCTACGCACGGGAGCGCAGGGCGACAACGGCCCCCGCGCCTCGCATGGCCGTGTCGATAGTTTTTCCGATGATCTCGTTGACGGCGCGCGCGGGGTCAGCGGCGACGTGCGCATACCGCGCCGTCGTCGCGGCGACGCGATGGCCCAGGAGCGCCCCGAGGATCGGGAGCCCGTGCCCGCCGGCCGCGCCGATGCTCGCGAAACTATGCCGCAGATCATGGAGACGCACGTCGTCGAGCCCGGCAGCGGCGCGTATGCGCTGCCAGGGCTTTTCCAGATCGGTCAGGTGTTCGCCAGGGCGTCGGCCCGTGATGACGTAGGGATTGCCCGCGACCCGCACGATCCGGTTGAGCACGGCGAGCGCGGCGGCATTGAGATAGACGACCTTCTTGCCCGACTTGGAGTCCGGCAGGAACAGCATCGCGCGTTCGAAATCGACGTGCGTCCATTCGAGCGTGAGCATTTCGGACAGCCGCGCCCCGGTGAAGATCAGGAGCATGATCGCGGCGATGGCGGACTTGGTTTCGGACTCTTCTCGCTCGGCATCGGCGAGGGCGTGGGCCAGCCGCGCAAACTCCTCCGATGTCAGGAACCGCTCGCGCCGCTTCTCGGGGTAGCGCTCGACATGCCGGCAAGGATTGGTGCCGTCGGCCCGATGGCCGAGCCGTTCGCACCACGTGAAGAACGCGGACAAGCACGCGATCAAATAATTGGCCTGACGCGGCGTTGCGGAGCGGGAGCCGTGCAACTTGGCAATGTCAGCGCGAGTTACGTCGCCGATGCGCAGGGTGCCGATGGCGGGATAGGCGTCGCGTTTCAACATGGCGCGATAGTCGCGTGCCGTGCTCGCCTTTCGTTTGGGCTCGACGTGCTCGATCAGGAACCGCTCGCCCAGGTCCGCGACGGTCAACTCGGCCCGCTTGGTTTCGCGGTCACGCAAGGGGTCCTGGCCGTCGAGCACGCCTTTGAGCATGCGTCCAGCAGATTGGCGCGCCTCGTCAAGCGTGAGCACGCCAAACGCGCCCAGGGCCATGAGCCGCTTGCGTCCGCCCGCCCGAAAGCTGAGGACGAAGGCCTTGCGCCCGGTCGGATAGACGCGGAGCCCGAGGCCCCGAACGACGTGATCCCAGCGAACGTCCCGATTGTTGCCGTCGCCCTGGTAGCGCGCGACGTCGATGATCGACTTGGTGAGCTTGGACAAGGTCAACCCCCTACAGGTTGTTTCGGTGACGGTCGGATTGCGGTTCGGGCAAGTCACCACTAAGTCACCACCATGCATGGAAACCGACCGCGCGTCCATCGCAAACCATGCGTGCTGCGCATACCCCGGTAGGATGGCTTACAGGGCTGACTTCCGCGCTTCTTCGCATGTCAGAGAGTGTTCTGCGTAGGCTCATAGCAAGTCGCGCGAAAGGCGATTCCGGCGACGATCTATCACTGGGTCTACGACCCGGGCTTCGACGTCGACGCGAGCCAGGCCCGCCCCGACGGCACCGTCGAACATCGCCGGCTCCGGTTCGGCAACATGGTGCTGTCGCGCACGCCGATCCTGTCCGCCCGGGTCTTCCCCTTACGCAAGATCGACGACCCGACGCGCGGCAGCATGCAGACCGCGATGGTCGAGGCGGTGATCCAGGGCCTCCGCATCTACAACGTCCATCTCGGCGACGGGTCCAGCCGCGAGCGGCTGATGCAGATCGAGGACCTGCGCGCCATCCGGGCCGGGGCGCCGCTCCAGGGCGGGGCGATGACCGGCGCGCGCGATCCCGACGATGCCTACGCCGACGAGGATTGGTCGAACGGCGAACCCAACCCGCCCATGCCCGACCCCGCCGTCGTCATGGGCGATTTCGACGCCGGCCCCGACGGACCCGAGTACGACGCCCTGGTCGGATCGGGCCGCCTGGTGGATACCCTGAAGGATGCCGGCCCCACCTGGTACGGCGATCCGGCGCGCACCACGGAGGCGCCCTGTCGTATCGACTATGTGTTCGTGACGGCCGATCTCGCGCCGACCATACGCGGAGCCTGGATCGACCAGGGGGCCGACGGTTCCGACCACCAGCCCGTCTGGGCCGAGCTGGCTAGCTGACCTCGGTCTCGGCCAGCTTGCGGGGCCGGGCGAGGCCATCGAGCTTCACCGGCCGCATGAGGAACGCCGGCGCGTGATCGCCGAAGGCGAGCGTCGGCGTATCGGCGATCCGGTCGATAGGAGGGGTTCTCTCGCTGCGCTCCCGCCGTGGCGCCCGTTCGGTCCGGCGCGGGGCTTCTTCGGCCTTCTTCCGGCCGCGCTCGGCCCTGGGCGGGGCGATTTCCGGCCTGCTCGGCGCGTGTTCGGCGCCGATCTCGAGTTCGGGGATGTCGCGACCGATCAGCTTGGCGATGGCGCGCAGTTGCTTGCCGTCGTCCTCGGTCGCCAAGGTGACCGCGTGCCCGACCATTCCGGCGCGGGCCGTGCGGCCGATTCTGTGAACATAATCCTCGGCATGTACCGGCACGTCGTAGTTCACCACATGGCTCAGGCCGTCCACGTCCAGCCCGCGCCCGGCCACGTCGGTGGCCACCAGATACTTGATGTCCCCCTTGCGGAACCCATCCAGCGTCGCCGTCCGCGAACCCTGGTCCATATCGCCATGCAACGCCGCGGCGGACAGTCCGGCGCGCTTGAGCGCTCGGCCGAGCGCATCGGCTTCGCGCTTGCGATTGCAGAAGATCAGGGCGTTGCGCACCGCCGCGTCGTTCAGCACCCGGGTGAGGGCCGCGCGCTTGTCGGTGGATCGGGTCCGGATCAGGCCGTGCACCACCGTCGCCGCGAGCGAGGCGGGCGGCGACACATGCACCTCTTCCGGATTGCGCAGAAAGCGCTCGGCCAGGCGCCGGATTTCGCTCGGCATGGTGGCCGAGAACATCAGCGTCTGCCGCGACGGCGGCAGCAGGCCGACGATCCGCTCGATGTCGGGAATGAACCCCATGTCCAGCATGCGGTCGGCCTCGTCGATCACCAGGACCTTCACGCCGTTCAGCAGCAGGGCGCCGCGCCCGAAGTGATCGAGCATGCGGCCCGGCGTCGCGATCAGCACGTCGACCCCGCGGTCGAGTTTCTTCTGCTGATCGTCGAGCGAGACCCCGCCGATGAGCAGGGCCATGCTGAGCGGGTGATACTTGCCGTAGACGGTGAAGTTCTCCGCGGTTTGCATGGCGAGTTCCCGCGTCGGCGACAGCACCAGGGAGCGGGGCATGCGGGCCTTGCCGCGGCCCTGTCCCAGGATCTCGATCATGGGCAGGATGAAGGCCGCGGTCTTGCCGGTGCCGGTCTGGGCACAGCCGAGCAGGTCGCGGCCCTGCATGATTAAGGGAATGGCTTGGGCTTGGATGGGGGTCGGTTCGAAGTAGCCTGCGTCGGCCACGGCCTTCAGCACTTCGGTGCCGAGCCCCAGATTGTCAAAACTCATGCGGAATCAATCAAGCCGCCCGGAACGGGTCGGCTTCCTCTCTATCGTTCTTGTTGTGGGTAAGGTACTTTCACGTGATTGGAAATATAGTGATTATTCGCCGCCCGTCAAGAGTATTGAATACGCATATGTCGGAGACGGGCGATACCCGGGCAACAGCGGGCTCGATCCTCGGCTCGAGCCTGGGCAATGTTGACAACTCCTGGGACCACGCCGCAAATTCGGTGATCGAGAACTTTTCTGGGAGATAAACATGGACCGGATGAATTCGTTGTGGAAGTTCGCGTCGCGCGGGATTTCTCGCCGCGACGTTCTGGCGTCGGGTGTCTCCGCGGCGGCGGTCGGGTTGGGATCGCGGCCGTCGTGGGCCCAGGACATCAAGACGGTCGAGCCGGGCAAGCTGACCATCGCGATGAACGGCGACATGCCGATGACCCAGTTGAAGGACGGGGTCCTGAGCGGAACCGACGGCGAGCTGATGATCTACATCGCCAACAAGCTCGGGCTGGAACCGGTCGTCGTGCAGATGGACTGGGCGGCCGAGATCGAAGCGACCAAGCAGGGCAAGGTCGACGTGATGCATGGTGCCATGGGCTGGATCCAGCCGCGCACCGAGATCATGAACCTGACCGACGCGATCTACTATTTCGGTACGCTGCTGGCGCAGAAGACTGCCAACAACTTCGGCACCTTCGCCGACATGAAGGATCATTCCGTTGGCACCGTCACCGGGTTCACCCTGGTGCCCGAACTCAAGAGTGTCGAGGGCATCGGCGAGGTGAAGCTCTACGATACCTCCGACGGCGTGCTGCAAGACCTGGTCGCGGGCCGGTTGGACATGGCGATCCTCGACCCGCCGCTGGTGCAGTGGGGCATCGTCCAGCACCCCGAGTGGGACATCAAGCAGGTGCCACTTGAGCCGATCATGGACACGTACCCAATCATGTCGACGAAGTACAACGTCATCTTCGGCGTGAACAAGGACGAGACGGCGCTCGCCGACGCGATGAGCAAGGTCATCGTCGAGGACATCTGGCCGAACTGCGTCAACGTTCAGACCATGGCCAACTACGGCATGGGCGACAAGGCTTGGTTCATCCCGCCGCCGGTCAACCCGCGGACCGGCGTCGATCGCCCCGCCGACTATGCGTCGCCGTCCGCCGAGCACTGCTTCTCGTAGGCGGCGACGCGGACCGACGACGGGGCGGGTCATGGGACCCGCCCCGTCGTGCGCGCCGGGACCTTTGCGATGAAACCGCTTCTCAGCATCGTCGATCTTCACAAGCGATTCGGCGACCTCGAGGTGCTGAAGGGCGTGAGCCTGGACGTCGCCCGGGGCGAGAAGGTCGCCATCATCGGCCCCAGCGGATCGGGCAAGACGACCCTGTTGCGCTGCATCAACTATCTGGAAAAGCCGAGCGCGGGGCACATCTACATCGACGGCACGCTGATCGGCGAGAAGCAGGCGAACGGCGGGTACGTCCATCTGAGCGATCGCGAGCTCGCCAAGGAACGCCAGGGTATCGGCTTCGTCTTCCAGCGGTTCAATCTGTTTCCCCACCTGACGGCGCTCGGCAACGTCGCGATCGCGCCGCACAAGGTCCTGGGCCTGGCCCGGGACGAGGCCGATCGCCGCGCCCGCGAGATGCTCGAGAAAGTCGGGCTGAGCCACAAGATCGACGAGTACCCGGAGCGGCTTTCCGGCGGCCAGCAGCAGCGGGTCGCGATCGCCCGCGTGCTGGCGATGCAGCCCAAGCTGATGCTGTTCGACGAGGCGACCTCGGCACTGGACCCGGAACTGATCGGCGAGGTCCTGCGGGTCATCCGCCAGCTCGCCGACGAGGGCCGCACCATGGTCATCGTCACCCATGAGATCCAGTTCGCCGGGGAGGTCTCCGATCGGGTCGTCTTCATGGATCACGGCGCGATCGTCGAGCAGGGCCCGCCGCGCCAGGTCCTGTACAGCCCACAGCATCCCCGCACGCGGGAATTCCTGAAGCATATCCAGGAACGCTAGTGGACCGACACAAACGCATGATTCATCACCGTGTTTGGGGTGGGCCACAAGATGAGAGTCTGCCCAGGGATTTGGCCCGCAGGATCGTGAACGATCCGTCGGAGTCAAAGCACGAGCGGCGATGAGCTTCTGGGAGGTCGTCGAGGACAAGGGCTGGTACTTTCTGACGACCCTCGTGGGCGGCGGGCCGGAGACCGTTCTGGTGGCGGCGGGGGCGCTCGCATTCGCGCTGGTGATCGGGCTGGCCATCGCCATGTTCCGGCTATCGGGCTGGAGACTCCTCAGCGCGCCGGCCGTGGCCTACATCGAGTTCTTTCGTGGCACCCCGGCGCTCGTGCAGCTCTTCGTGATCTACTTCGGCCTGCCCGACGTGGGTCTACAACCGTCGCCGGTGCAGGCGGCGGTCATCGGCCTGGGGCTCAACGGCGCTGCCTACTTGGCCGAGATCTATCGGGCGGGGATCGAGTCCATCCACCGGGGCCAGATGGAGGCCGCGCTGTCCCTCGGCATGACGCCGGCGCGGGCGATGCGCTCCATCGTGTTGCCCCAGGCGATCCGGACCATGCTGCCGCCGATGACGAGTTTCGCCATCGTGCTGCTGAAGGACACGGCCATCATCTTCTCCGTGGGCGTCGTCGAGGTGATGGCGCTGGCCCGGAATCTCGTCACCGAAACCCTGCAAAGCGCGGTCATCTACCTGATGGCCGGCGCGCTCTACCTATGCGTCACCATCCCGATGGCGCGATTCGCCGCCAGCCTGGAACGGGCGCAGCGGGCTTGGCGTTAGGGAAGGGGCATGGCCGAACTTCCCGCCATCTACGCCAAGCACATCGACCGCTGGCTGCCCGAGCTGATGTACTACTGCCTCGCCACTCTGGGGATCGCCGGAACGGCCTTCGTCGTCGCGGTGCTGATCGGGATCGCGGTCGCCTTGTGCCGCGTGTCCCACATAGGCCTGCTGCGGGCGGCCGCCGTCACCTACATCGAAGCCGCCCGCGGCCTGCCGATCGTCGTCCTCCTATACATCGTCTATTTCGTGCCGCCGCAGATCCTGCCCGGATGGAACTGGGCGTGGTTCACCGCGTTCTACGGGGCCGTTCTGGGGCTCGGCGTCCACGGCGGTGCCATCCTGGCGGAAGTCTTCCGCTCCGGCATCGAGGCGCTGCACAAGGGGCAGATGGAAGCGGCCCTGTCCGTCGGTATGACGCCGGCCAAGGCCATGGCCTACATCATCCTGCCCCAGGCGCTGCGGATCGTGCTGCCACCGGTCGCCAACTACGCCATCGGGCTGTTGAAGGACACGGCGCTCTGCTCGCTGATCGGCGTCAACGAGCTGATGAACGACGCCAAGAGCATCGCCTTCGCCGAATATCAGCCGATGGCCGTGTTCGTCCTGGTCGCCGGCCTCTACTTCGCCATGAGCTATCCGCTGTCCCTCTGCGTCCGCGCCATGGAGCGGCGCATGAGTCGGGGACGGTAGGCCGCTGCCTCAGCAGAACGCGCCGAGCGGGCAGTTGTTGCCGATGTCGGGCGGGACCTGGAGGGGGAAGAGGCGGACCATGAGGGCGTCGATGGCGAGCGGCAGGTTCGGGTCGTTGGCGCCGGCGAGCGAGGCGACCTCGACGTAGGCCTCGGACAGGCTGCGGTCGCGGTAGCAGAAGGCAGCCTGGATCGCCGCCAGATCCCGTGTCATGGCAATGACCTCGCCCGCGTCGGTCGTGCGGCACAGGCGCCGGCCGAGGATCGGCTCGGTGCCGAGCGCCATGACCACGCGGTAGTGGGGGCTGGCCTCGGACGTGGGCGCCGTCGTGTAGTTGACCTGGGCACCCACCCGGCGGGCGTTCATCGCCGCCGTGACGACCCGGCCCGTCGCCTCCGCATCGGTCCCCTCGGGGCTGAGCACGACGGTCCGCAGATCGGGCCCGCGACTAGCCAGATAGGTCAAGAACTCCCTCGGGTTGCCGGAATAGTCGTAATCGACCCGGGTCACCTTGGTTCCGCCCGTCGCGCAGGCCGCCGCCAGCACGGAAAGCAGACCTACGGCGACCGCGAACCGGGAACCGCGCGTCTCGGTCATCTTCGTCCTCGTTGAACTAATGTCGGCACAGATTAGTACATGGGTTGGGCGCTTCGAGCAGGAAGGCCTTGCCCCTCGGACCCGTCTGGGGCACCCTTCGCGCACCCACGGGAACCGTGGGAGTTGGCTAATCGGGGAGGTTGCCATGCTGCGGCGGAGATTCCTGCAAGGCGTTCTGGGTGGTACCGCGTTCGCGTCCACATCAATGGTCTGGCGCCCGGCCTTGGCGCAAGGCAGCAACGTGCTGCGCATGGGGATGTCCGAAGAGGTTCTGACCCTCGACCCGATCAAGACGGTCTACGGGGCGGATATCATCATCCAGGGGATCATGTTCGCGCGGCTGCTGCGCGCCTCGGACGATCGTAGGGAGCTGTTCCCCGCCCTCGCCGAAAGCTACACGATCTCCGACGACGGCAAGACCTATACGTTCAAGCTGGCGGACGCGAAGTTCTCCGACGGCTCGACGATCACCGCCGAGGACGTGGCCTTCAGCTATACCCGCATGCGCTTCCAGAAGGATTCGGCGTACGCGGGGCCGTTCACCGCCCTGGACAAGACCGAGGCCACCGACGCCCGGACCGTGGTCATGCACCTGAACAAGGCGTTCACCCCGTTCATCCAGAACGTCGAGATTTGGAACAGCGGCATCGTGCAGAAGGCGGCGGTCGAGGCCATGGGTGACGAGCAGTTCGCCCAGACCCCGGTCTCGTCGGGTCCCTTCCGGCTGGTCGAATGGCGCAAGGGCGATCGCGTCATCCTGGAGAAGAACCCGCACTACTACCGGGCCGGGCTGCCCTACATGGACGGTATCGAGTTGATCTACGTGCCCGACGACAACACCCGCGTGTCGATGCTGCGGGGGGGCGAGGTCGACATGATCATCGGCACGCCGTACCAGCTCATCTCGCAGCTCGCGGCCGAGGGCTTCCAGGCGACGCCGGAGCCCGCGAGCGTCATTCAGGAAATGCTGATCAATCACGCGGCCGAGCCGTTCAACGACATCCTGGTGCGCCAGGCGGTCAGCGCCGGGATCGACCGCAAGGCGATCAGCGATGCCGTCACCGAGGGGCTCGGCCAGCCGGCGAGCTCGCTGATGGCGCCGGTCCTCTCCTACTTCAACACCGACCTGCCCGTGCCGGTCCGCGACGTGGCCAAGGCGAAGGACTTGCTGGCGCAGGCGGGCAAGCCGGACCTCGGCTTCGACCTGATGCTCGCCGCGGGCATCAGCGCCGACGAGCGCGCGGCGGTCCTGATCCAGTCGCAGCTCGCCGACGCCGGAATCACCGTCAACATCGTCAAGGTGGACTCGACCCAGGGCTGGAACAGCCTGGTCGAGGGCAACTATCAGGCGATGCTGGGCTGGTGGTACAACGAGACGACGGATCCCGATATCGCCCTGCGCTGGGCGATCTGGGGCGCCGGCGACAACCTGTCCTACTACACGCGCTACAACAACGAGCGGGTCAACGAGCTGCTCGAGCTGGGTGCCGCGGAGCCGGAGGGGGACGGTCGCAAGGCGATCTACTTCGAGGCGCAGAAGATCGCCTTCGAGGAGGTGGCGCAGATCGCCCTCTACTATCCGCCGTTCCGCAACGTTTACGCGCCGGGCGTGCAGGGCATGCGGCTCAATCCCGGGTACCAGTTCTCGACCATCGACGAAGTGAAGCTGGGCGGTTGAAACTGACGTTCGTGCCGCGGCGGGTCGGGCGAACCCGTCGCGGCGGCGCCTAGGTCCATGGGTCGCTACGCCTTCGTCCTGCGGCGGCCGCTGCAGCTCGTGCCGGTGCTGATCGGCATCAGCTTGGTGACGTTCCTGCTGTCCCAGGCCATGCCGGGCGATCCCATCCGAGTCATGCTGGGGCCGAAGGCGAGCGAGGAGGCGATCGCCTTCGTCCGGGCGCGCTATGGGCTGGATCAGCCGATCCTGGTGCAGTACGGCTACTACCTGATCAACGTCCTGCGCGGCGATTTCGGGCAATCGCTGGCGTTTCGGTCACCCGTACTCGACGTGATCCTGGAGCGGCTGGCCCCGACCATCTATCTCCTCGTGTACGGCCTGGTGCTGACCCTGCTGTTCACCGTGGCCCTGGCCGTGGCGGCCGCGCGGCGACAGGGCCGCTGGGTCGATCAGCTGGTCCGCTTCGTCTGCATCGCCGGGCTGGGCCTGCCCTCGTTCTGGCTCGGGCTGATGCTGATCATGTTCCTGAGCCTGAAGCTGAAGCTGTTCCCGGTTTCGGGCTTCGCCGCCGCGCCGATCGACAACCTGTGGCAGCTCTTCCTGCCGGCGCTCACCATCGCCATCGCGGTGACGCCGACGCTGACCCGCAACCTGCGCGCGACGCTGGTGTCGCAACTCGCCTCGGACTACGTCGTGGCGGGCCGTTCCAAGGGGCTGCCGGAACGGTGGATCTTCTACCGCCACGTCTTTCCCAACTCGCTCCTGCCGACCATCAGCCTGCTCGGCATCGTCGTGTCGTTCCTGATCGGCGGAACGGTGGTGGTCGAAACCGTCTTCAACGTGCCGGGCCTCGGCCAGCTCATGGTCCGCGCCGTGCTGAAGCGCGACTACTTCACCGTCCAGGGCATCACCCTGTTCTTCTCCATCGGCGTGGTGCTGACCACATTTCTGGTCGATCTGGTGAGCGTGGCCCTGGATCCGCGGGTCAAGCTGTGAGCGCCGCCCAAACCGAAGCGGCGGGCGGGACGTCCAGGTGGCCGGCCTCGCTGCTGGCCGGTGTGGCCATCGTGCTGGCCTGGCTGCTGGTCGCGGGCCTGGGTCCGAGCTTCTCCCCCCACGATCCCATCGCCGTCGATCTGGCGAACGCCCTGGTGCCGCCGGGATCCGACCATGTCCTCGGCACCGACAGCTTCGGGCGCGACATCCTGACCCGCATCGTCCACGGCGCCCGGATCGATCTGATGATGGCGTTCTTCGGCGTGGTCGGGCCGTTCCTCCTTGGCACCATGGTCGGGCTGGTCGCCGGCAACTTCGGGGGCGTGGCGGATGCGGTGCTGATGCGCATCCTCGACGTCACGGTCTCCTTTCCTTATTTCGTCCTGGTCATCGCCATCGTCGCCGTGTTGGAACCGGGGCTGACTAGCTACTTCGTTTCCCTGACCCTGGTGAATTGGGTGTCCTACGCCCGCCTCGTCCGCTCCGAGGTGCTGGTCCTGCGCGAAGCCGATTTCGTCCTGGCCGCGCGGCTGATCGGGGTGGGGGAGGTGCGGGTGATGAGCCACCATCTGCTGCCGAACGCGATCACACCGGCGGTGGTGTTCGTCTTCACCGACGCGGTGCTGACCATCGTCCTCGGCTCGTCGCTCGGCTTCCTCGGGCTCGGGGTGCAGCCGCCGGCGGCCGAGTGGGGCGTGATGATCGCCGAGGGCCAGCTCTATCTCGCCACCGCGTGGTGGATCTGCGTGTTCCCCGGTCTGGCCATCGCGACCCTGGCGTTCGGGTTCTCCCTGATCGCCGACGGTCTGGCGAAGCAGTTGCACACCGCGCCGTGACCGCGCCGATCCTCAGCGTCGAGGACTTGGCCGTCACCTTCGCAACGGCCGCCGGTCCGGTCGCGGCCTTGCAGGGCGTATCGTTCGCGTTGCAGCCCGGCGAGGTCCTTGGCATCGTCGGCGAAAGCGGCTCGGGCAAGACGGTGGCGTGCCGCTCGGTGATGCGCCTTCTGGCCGCGAATGCCCAGGTGCGATCCGGGCGAATCCTGTTCGAGGGCCGCGACATGCTGGCGCTCGACGAGGCCGACCTCGCGCGCATCCGCGGTGACCGCATCGCGATGATCTTCCAGAACCCGTCGACCCACCTGGATCCGTTGATGACCGCGGGCGGGCAGGTGGCCGAGGCCTTGCGCGCGCACCGCGGGATGGGTGCCCGCGAGGCTAGGCGGCAGGCGATCGACCTGTTGGCCGAGATGCGCATCCCGGAGCCGGAGCGGCGCGTCGATTCCTACCCGCACCAGTTGAGCGGCGGCATGCGGCAGCGGGTCATGATCGCGGCGGCGCTCGCCTGCCGCCCCGGCGTGCTGCTCGCCGACGAGCCGACCACCGCCCTGGACGTCACCGTGCAGGCCCAGATCCTCGGCCTGCTCAAGGGGCTTCGGGCCGAACACGGCTTGTCCATCATCCTGGTCTCCCACGATCTGGGAGTCATCGCCCAGATGTGCGATCGCGTCGTCGTGATGAAGGACGGCAAGGTCGTGGAAACCGGCCCGATCGCCGACATCATCCACCGCCCTCGCATGGACTACACCCGGCAGTTGATCGCGTCGCAACCGGCGCTGATGCTGCCGGCCATGCCGTCGAATCGGGTACGCGAACCGATCCTCGCGGTCCGGAACCTCTCCGTCCACTACGCCAGTTCGCGCGGCCTTTCGGGTCTCCTCACCGGCCAGGCGCGCCATGTCGTGCGCGCGGTCGACGATGTCGGCTTCAGCCTGGGGCAGGGCGAAACCCTCGGCATCGTCGGCGAAAGCGGGTCCGGCAAAAGCACCATCGCCCGGGCGATCGTCGGCTTGGCACCCGTGCATGCCGGCGAGATCGACTTCGCCGGCCGCTCCGTGCGCCGCCAGGACGCCGCCGCCCGTCTGCGGTTCCAGCGCTCCGTGCAGATGGTGTTCCAGGACCCCTTCACCTCGCTCAACCCGTCCTTCACGATCGCGCGGACCTTGGCGGAACCCTTGCGCCGGCACCGGTTGTGCGCGCCGGCGGACATCGCCGCGCGGATCGCCGAGCTGATGGCCAAGGTCGAGCTTCCGGACGATCTTCTGAGCCGCCGGCCGAGCCAATTGTCCGGCGGCCAGCGCCAGCGTGTCGGCATCGCCCGGGCGCTCGCCGTTGAGCCGCGACTGATCATCGCCGACGAGGTGACCTCGGCGCTGGACGTGACCATCCAGGCGCAGATTCTCGGTCTCTTCAAGAAGCTGCGCGACTCCATGGGCCTGACCATCGTCCTCATCTCGCACGACCTGGCGGTTGTGCGGCACCTGTGCGAGCGGGTGGTGGTGATGCGCCACGGACGGCTTGTCGAGCACGGCGTGACGGCGGAGGTGTTCGCCGCCCCGCGCGACCCCTACACCCAGGAACTGCTGGCCGCGATCCCCAGGATCGCCATCGCTTGAAGACACAGGGAGGCTACCGCCATGACCAAGTACCGCAAGCCCGACCAAACCGTCCGGGTCAAGGTTCCCGGCGGCCGCGTGGTCGTCGACTCCTTCGGCGCGGGTGACGAAGTCTTGCTCTGCCTGCACGGCGGGCCGGGCTGCACCATCGACTACGTGCGCGACAGCCACAGCGTCCTCGCCGACCACGGCTACCGGGTGGTGGCCTTCGACCAGTTGGGCAGCGGTCGCTCCGACAAGCCGAAGGACACGTCCCTGTGGGCCATTCCCCGTTTCGTGGCGGAGGTCGAGGCCGTCCGCGCCGCGCTCGGTTTGGGCCGGGTCCACCTGTTGGGCCAGTCTTGGGGCACCTGGCTCGGGATCGAGTATTGCCTGAAGCACCTGGGGAACGTGAAGACCTTCATCCTCGCCAACGGCTCCGGCAGCGTGCCGCAGACCGTGGCCGAGATGAATCGTCTGCGCGCCAGCCTGGGCGCCGAGACCGTGGCCATGATGCTGCGGCACGAGGCCGAGGGCACGACCGAGCACCCGGAATATCTGGCCGCCGTGACGATCCTCTACCACCGCCACGTATGCCGCGCCGATCCTTGGCCCGAAGCGGTCCGCCGCTCGATGGATGGCATCAACCCCGACGTCTACGGCACGATGTGGGGACCCAACGAGTTCCGCTGCGTGGGGACCCTAAAGGACTGGGATCGCCTCGCCGACATGCGCCGCATCACCGTGCCGGCGCTGATCATCAATGGCATGCACGACGAGCTGACCCCGGCCTGCGCCATGGCCATGCATCAGGCGATGCCGCGGGCCGAGGTGCGCATCTTCAAGAACAGCGCGCACATGCCGTTCTGGGAGGAACCCGACGCCTACTTCGGCGTGCTCCGCGCGTTCCTCGACCGGCACCGCGCCGCGGGCAAGCGGCCGGGGCGGAGTACGCGACCCCGCGGGTGACGACCGCGTCCTTGATTCGCATCACGTGACGCGATACCAGGGACCCATTCGGCATCGGTGCGGGTGGACGCGTCATGCGCAGACGGATCGCGATTCCCCATCGTGAGGGACTGCGTCGCCCCAGGCCCATGCCGATTTTCCGAGCGGCACCTTCGAGCGCGAGATCGGGCGCGACGGGTTCTTCGGTCCGGCGACCCACATGTACCACGCCAGCTCGCCGACCTCCTGGACGCGCTGGGATGGTCCCTTGCGGCCACGGGCCTTCGACCTCGCCCGCCTCGACCACGGCCAGCCTTCGCCGTTCGACGCCACCCTGGTTCTGCACAGCCGGCATGTCCGGATCCGGCACTGGCGCGCGCCGCCGGCCATGGATCACTTGGCACGGAACAGCGACGGCGACGAACTCATGTTCGTGCACCAGGGGTCGGGGGACCTCTTCTGCGACTACGGGCACCTCGCGTTCGAGGCCGGAGATTATATCGTCCTGCCGCGCTCGACCATGTGGCGGATCGAGACCGCGGAACCCGTCGTGGCGCTGCTGATCGAGGCGACCAACGGCGCCTATGCCCTGCCGGATCGCGGCCTCGCCGGGCAGCACGCGATCTTCGACCCGGGCGTGCTCGCCGTGCCCAGGATCGACGACGCGTTCCGCGCGCGGCAGGGGGCGGGCGACGTGACGGTGCGCGTCAAGCATCGCGGGACGCTGTCGCGGGTCACCTACCCGTACAACCCCTTGGGCGCGGTGGGCTGGAAGGGCGACGTCTATCCGGTGAAGCTCAATCTGCGCGACGTCCGTCCGCTGTCGAGCCATCGCTACCACGTGCCCCCGTCGGCCCACACCACGTTCGTGGCCGATCGGTTCGTGGTGTGCAGCTTCGTGCCGCGGCCGTTCGAGACCGACCCCGGTGCCTTGAAGGTGCCGTTCTTCCACAACAACGACGACTTCGACGAGGTGATCTTCTACCACGCCGCAACTTCTTCAGCCGCGACAACATCGACGCCGGGATGATCACGTTCCACCCCTGCGGCTTCACCCATGGGCGGCACCCGAAGGCCTTGAAGAACATGCTGGTCCAGGCGAAGCCGGCGACCGACGAGTGCGCGGTGATGATCGACGCGCGCGACGCTCTGGAGCCGGGGGACCTGCCCAAGGGTGTCGAGGTCGAGAGCTACGCGGATAGCTGGGGCGGCGGTCAGGGGCGGTAAAGCTCGCGCGAACTCAAGGTCGGGGTCAGCCCCGCAGGCGTTCGCCCTTGGGGTCGAACAGGGGGGCGGCGTGCAGTCTGGCGCGGTGCGGCCGGCCGAGGATGGCGATGTCGAACTCGGTCCCTGGCGTCGCGCAATCCGTCCTCACGAACCCGAGCGCCACCGACTGGCCGATCGAATGCCCGTAGGCGCCGCTCGACACGCGGCCAACGGGTTCGCCGTCGGTCGTGAAGATCGGCTCGCCGCCCACCGCGTCGGCGTTGGCCTGATCGACCGTCAGGTACACCAGCCGCTCGCGGGGCGGTTGATCCTTCAGCTTCAGGTAGGCATCGCGGCCGATGAACGCGCCCTTGTCCAGCTTGATCAGGCGGTCCAGCCCAACCTCCTGCGGCCAGTACTCGGGGGAGTATTCGCGGCTCCAACTGCCATACCCCTTCTCCACACGGAGCGAGAGCATGGAGCGTGAGCCGACGGGGCGGATGCCGAGGTCCTGGCCGGCGGCGAACAGGGCGTCGTACAGGCCGAGCTGGTCCGGTTCCTCGACGTAGAGCTCCCAGCCGAGATCGCCGGTGAACGAGACGCGCAAGGCCACGCACGTCACGCCGCCCACCGTCATCCGGCGCGACCGCATGAACGGGAACGACTCGTTCGACAGATCCTCGTTGGTCAGGCGTTGCAGCAGCGTGCGGGCCTTGGGACCGGCGACGTTGAAGCCGGCCCAGCGATCGGTCAGGGATGTCATCGTCACGCCCGCCGGCTTCGGCACCATGGCGAAGTAGCGGCTGTGGTAGCGCTCCGCCAGGGCCGAGCCGAACATCATGAACGAGTCGTCGCCCAGCTTGGTGATGGTGAAGTCGCCGGCGATGCCGCCGCGCAATCCCAGAAGCGGCGTCAGGCAGGAACGGCCGATCTCGGTCGGCACCCGATTGGCGACGACCCGGTCCAGCCACCCGCCCGCGCCGGGCCCGTCCACCCGGTACTTGGCGTAGTTGGAAACGTCGAGAACGCCGACGCCCGCGCGCAACGCCTTGCACTCCTCGCCGATCGGCCCGAACCACGACTGCCGCTCGAAGCCATACTCGTCGACCGGGGCCATGCCGTCGGGGGCGTACCACAGGGGGTGCTCCCACCCGGCGTTCAGGCCGAAGACGCCCCCCAGGGCCTTCTGCCGCCCATAAACCGGGCGCATCCGGATCGGCCGGCCCGCGTCGCGCTCCTCGTAGGGGAAGTGGATCTTGAAGCGATGGGTGTAGCAGTCGAAGGCGCGGGCCTTGGTGAAGGCCTTGGTCGTCCACGGGCCGTAGCGCGCCAGGTCCCATGGGAACAGATCGAGCTCGGGCTCGCCCTCGATGATCCACTGCGCCAGCAGCAGGCCGAGGCCGCCCGACTGGCTGAAGCCGGGAATGATGCCGTTGCAGCAGTAGTAGTTCCTGAGCTCGGGCACCGGCCCGAACAGGGCGGCGCTATCCGGCGACCAGATCATCGGCCCGTTGATCACGCGCTTCACCCCGGCGCGCGCGAGGGCCGGCACCCTTCGCACCGCGCGCATGACGTTTTCCTCGATACGGCCGAGATCGTCGGGCAAGAGCTCGTGCCCGAAGTTCAGGGGGGTGCCGTTCTCCATCCAGAAGCGGCCGTCGCGTTCGTAGGCGCCGACCAGCAGGCCCTTGCCCTCCTGGCGCATGTAGTACTCGCCGTCGCGATCGGCGACCGAGGGCAGGCGGCGGCCGGCGGCGGCGATCTCGGGGATCTCCTCGGTGACGAAGTACTGGTGCTCCATGGTCATGAGCGGCAGCTCGAAGCCGGCGAGCCGCGCCACCTCCCGCGCCCAGAGTCCGGCGCAGTTCACCAGCACGTCCGCGTGGATCGTGCCCCTGGGCGTCACCACGTCCCAGCCACCGTCGGCGCGCTGGGTGGTGGCGGTCGCGGGCGTGAACCGGGCGATCCTCGCACCCCGCGCCCTGGCCCCCAGGGCGTAGGCATAGGTGACCCCCGATGGATCGACGTTGCCGCCGTCGGGCTCGAACATCACGCAGCGAATGCCGTCATAGTCGACCAGCGGGTGCTTCTCCTTGGCCTCGGCTAGGGTGAGCTCGTGGAAATCGACCTTGAAATAGCGGGCCTTGGCCGCCTGGATGCGAAGCTGATGCTCGCGGTCCTTGGTCTGCGCGAGGTACAGCATGCCCGGCTGGAAGATGCCGCAGCCTTGCCCGGTCTCCGCCTCCAGATCCTTGTACGTCTTCATCGTGTAGTACTGGAGCTTGGAGATGTTGTTGTTGTCGTGCAGTCCGTGGATGCTGGCGGCCGCGTGCCAGGTGGAGCCCGAGGTCAGCTCGTCGCGCTCCAGCAGTACGACGTCCGACCAGCCCAGCTTCGCGAGGTGGTAGAGCACGCTGCAGCCCACCAGGCCGCCGCCGATGACGACGGCGCGGGCGTGGGTGGGAAGGGGTTCGTTCGCGGCGAAGGTCGATGCGTTGGCGATCATGGCATCCGGAGAGGCTTCGGGTGGTCGGGCGGCGATGTTATACATCCCCTTGCGGCGACCGCCGCTGCTTCCTTAGCCATGGTTAAATCCGGGCCATGCGATCTGCGATAGGTTGTTCCAGGACAGGACGCGCTCGGGGAAAACGAGGACCGGCCTCGCCACCGGGTGCGCACCGTCGTCGAAAGGAGAATGACATGTCGTTGCGCTGGATCCAGGCAGGCTTCGCGGCCGCGGTGGTCACGCTGTTCGCGGCGGCCGGCCACGCCGACGGCGATGCGGCGAAGGGCGAGAAGGTGTTCAACAAGTGCAAGGCGTGTCACACGGTCGAGGCGGGTGGCAAGAACAAGGTCGGGCCGAACCTCCACGGGCTGTTCGGGCGCACCTCCGGGACCGTCGAGGGTTTCAGGTACTCGAAGGCCATGACGGCCGCGGGCATCGTGTGGGACGAGGCCCTGGTGGCGCAATACCTCGCCGACCCCAAGGAGTTCATAGCCGGGAACAAGATGGTTTTCCCCGGACTCAAGAAGCAGAAGGACATCGACAACGTCATCGCCTACCTGAAGGGAGCGACGGCCCCCTGACGAACGACAGCGACATCGACGACCTCGACCGTGCGGACCCATTGGCGTCGGTGCGGGAGGCCTTCGTTCTCCCGAGCGGCGTGATCTATCTCGATGGCAATTCGCTGGGGGCGCTGCCGCGGTCGGCGCTCGACCGGGTCCGCGCGGTCGCGGGCGAGGAGTGGGGGCGGGGCTTGATCGGTTCCTGGGTCGGCGCCGGCTGGATCGACCTGCCGCGCCGGGTCGGCGCCAAGATCGCGCCGCTGATCGGCGCCGCGGCGGACGAGGTCGTGGCCGCCGATTCGACCTCGGTCAACCTGTTCAAGGCCGTGTTGGCCGCGGCCGACCTCAACGGTGGCCGCTCGATGGTGCTGACCGAGCGCGGCGAGTTCCCGACCGATACCTACATGGCCGCGGCGGCCGCGGCTGTCACCCGCGGCGCGCTTCGGCATCGGCTCTGCGACGAGGGGACGGTCGCGGGCGCGCTCGACGCCGACACGGCCGTCATGGTCGTGAGCCACGTGCACTACCGCTCGGGCGAGGTCCGCGACATGGCGGGCCTGACCGCCCAAGCCCACGCCGCCGGAGCGCTGGTCGTCTGGGATCTCAGCCACGCGGCGGGTGCTGTTCGGGTCGACCTCGGGGGAGCGAACGCCGACTTCGCCGTCGGCTGCGGCTACAAGTACCTCAACGGCGGGCCGGGGGCGCCCGCCTATCTCTACGTCGCGCGGCGCCACCAGGCGCTCGCCCGCTCGCCCTTGACCGGCTGGCTCGGGCACGCGGCGCCGTTCGCCTTCGCCGATTCCTACGAACCGGCCGGGGGCATCGCCCGCTTCGTCTGCGGTACGCCGGGGGTGCTCGGCATGAGCGCGCTGGACGCGGCGCTCGACGTGTTCGCGGGTCTCGATGGGGTCGCCGTCGAACGCAAGGGGCGGGCGCTGGGCACGCTGTTCATTGATCTGGTGGAGCGGCGCTGCGCCGGGTTGGGACTGGCCCTCGCCAGCCCGCGCGACCCCGCGCGACGGGGCTGCCATGTCGCACTCCGCCACGCGCATGGCTACCCCGTCATGCGGGCTCTGATCGAACGCGGGGTGATCGGCGATTTCCGCGATCCCGATATCCTGCGCTTCGGCTTCGCCCCGCTGTACACGCGCTATCGTGACGTCGCGCGGGCGGTCGAGGTCGTGCGCGACGTGCTCGCTGGCGAGTCCTGGCGCGACCCCCGCCATGCCGCCAGGGCCGTGGTCACATGAGTGTGGCGACCCACGGCCTGTGCCGCTTCGCCGGCCGGGTCGCCGTGGTGACCGGCGGCCGATCGGGCATCGGCCAGGCGACCATCCGGCGCCTGGAAGCCGAGGGCGCGGAGGCCTGGAGCCTCGATCTCGCGGCGGGCGCCGGCGCGCGCGACCTCGTCTGCGACGTCGGCGACGCGGCGGCCGTCGCGACCGCGGTCGCGGCCGTGATGCACCGTTCGGGCCGCATCGACGTCCTGGTCAACGCCGCCGGCATCGTCCGCCCCGGCGGCGCGCAGGACCAGACCCTCGCCGATTGGCGCGACACGCTGCGCGTCAACCTCGACGGGACGTTCTTCGCCGTCCGGCACGTGCTGCCCCACATGATCGCCCGGCGCCGGGGCGCGATCGTCAACGTCGCGTCCGATGCGGGGCTGGTGGGGCAGCGCGACCAGATCGCCTACGCGACCAGCAAGGGCGCGGTCGTTCAGCTCACGCGGGCGGCGGCCCTCGACGCGGCGCCCCACGACGTGCGAGTGAACTGCGTCTGCCCCTGCTTCATCGACACGCCGCTGTTCCGGCGTTGGCTCGACGGGCAGCCGGACCCCGACGCCGCCATGGCGGCGGCGGCGGCCGAACAGCTCCTGGGGCGGGTCGGCCGGCCCGAGGAAGTGGCGGCGGCCATCGCCTTCCTCGCCTCCGACGACGCGGCCTTCGTCACCGGGGTCGCCATGCCCGTGGATGGCGGCACGACCGCGCGATGACGGCCACCCGATTCACCGGCAAGACCGTGATCGTCACCGGCGCCGCCCGTGGCATCGGCGCCGCGATCGCGCAAGGGTTCGCGGCCGAAGGTGCCGCGGTTTGCGTCCTCGATGCGAACCGCGGGGGCGCCGAGGCGATGGCCGCCAGCCTCGGCGGCGACGCCTGGGCCGAGGCGCTCGACGTGAGCGACGAAGACGCGGTCGCGGCGGCTGTGGCCGGCGTGGTGCGGCGTCGCGGCGTCCTCGACGTGGTGGTCAACAACGCCGGCATCGCCGGGCCTCAGGAGCCGGCCCACCGGACGCCGCTGGACGGCTGGAACCGGACGTTGCAGGTCAACCTTACCGGGCCGTTCCTGCTGTCGAAGCATGCCGTCGGGGCGCTTGCGGCCGCGCACGGGTGCATCGTCAACATCGCCTCGGCGCTGGCCTTCATGGCGATCCCCAACGCATGCGCCTACGGACCCAGCAAGGCGGGGATCGTGCAGCTCACCCGCGGCATGGCGGTGGACTACGCGCCCGCCGTGCGGGTCAACTGCGTCTGTCCCGGCGCGGTCCGCACGGCGATGATTGAATCGGTCCTGCCGCCGGGCGCGGCGATCGAGGAAGCGCTGGCCGAGTACGGGCGGATTCATCCGCTCTACCGCCGCCTGGCGCAGCCCGAGGAGATCGCCGACGCGGTGCTGTTCCTCGCCTCGGCCGATGCGTCGCTGATCACCGGGATCGCTTTGCCGGTCGATGGCGGTTTGGTGATGTCGTAGCGGGAGGGTCCATGGTTCGCTCAGGCTCGATCGAGGTCGCCCCCGGCGTGGCACTTCACTACGAGGAATCGGGCACGGGTCGGCCGATCGTCTTCATCCATGGCGTCTGGGCCAGCTCGCGGTTTTTCGCGCGGCAGCTCGATCACTTCGGCCGCCGCTTCCACGCCGTGGCCCTCGATCTGCGCGGCCACGGGCGATCGGCCATGACCCTGAAGGAGCAGACCGTCGCGACCTATGCCCGCGACCTGAAGTCGTTCCTCGAACGCCTCGGGCTGGTGCGCCCCATCCTCGTCGGCTGGTCCATGGGGGCCTTCGTCATCTGGGATTTCGTCCGCCAGTTCGGCCCGGGCGACATCGCGGCCGTCGTCGTGGTGGATCAGGCGCCCAGCGATCTGCGCTCGGCCGCCGAACCCGAGGGCATGATCGGGATCGAATTCCTGGCCGTCCTGCACCGGCGCACGCTCGACGACCGGGCGGCGTTGGTCCACGAGCTCATCCCCATGATCTTCGCGCACCCGCCCGCGGCGGCCGATCATCGCTGGTTGCACGCTGAAATGTGCCGGGCGCCGGAGGTGATCGCGGCGGCGATCCTGGTCGATCAGACCTTCCAGGATTACCGCGATGTGCTGGACGGTTTCCCAATCCCGACCCTGGTCTGCTACGGCGAGCGTGGCACGCAGCCGAAGGCGAGCCTGCGTTGGATCGCGGCGGCCGCGCGCCAAGGCGATGCCGTGGAGTTCAAGGGCTGCGGCCACTCCCTGTTCATCGAGGACCCGGCCGCGTTCAACGCCACCGTCGAGGCGTTCATCGCGAAAGTCATCCCAAGCCCTTGACCAGGCGCTCCATGGCGGTGGTCATCGCCGCGGGGGAGGCGGCGAAGCACAGGCGCATATAGCCCTCGCCGCCGGGGCCGAAAGCGGTGCCGGGCGCCAGCCCGACGCCGGCCTCGACCAGACGGAAGGCGAGGGCCCGGCTGTCCGCCTCGCCGTCGACGGCGAAGAATTGATAGAACGCGCCCGCGGCCGGCACGAACCGGACGCGGGGCAACCCGGCCAAGGCCGCGGCGACGATGCCGCGCGAGACGCGGCAGCGGTCGATCAGCGCCTTGACCGTGGGCTCGCCCCCCTCGATCGCGGCGATGGCGCCGAACTGCAGGAACGTGGCCACGCCCGACGTGCTGAATTGATTCAGGTTTTCGTAGACCTGCCCGAGTGCCGCCGGCGCCACCAGCCAGCCGATCCGCCATCCCGTCATCGACCAGTTCTTCGAGAACGTGTTGGTGACGATCAGGCGCTCCTCGGGCTCCATGATTTCGAGGAAGGACGGCGCCTGGGGCAGATCGTAGGTCAGCCGCTGGTAGACCTCGTCGGAAATGATCCACAACCCGCGCGCCCGGGCAAAGTCGCGCAGCGCGATCATGGCGTCCCGCGCCATCACCCAGCCCGTGGGGTTGTTCGGCGAATTGATGACGATCGCCTTGGTCCTGGGCCCGCACGCGTCGAACAGCCGGTCCAGGTCCAGATCCCAGCCCCGGTTGCCGAACCCCAGGGGGACGGCCCGGGGAACCCCGCCGGCGATCCGCAAGGCCGCCGCCGCGTTGGGCCAGGCGGGGGTGGTATACACCAGCTCGTCCCCCGGCCCGGTCAGCATCTGCAGGGTCTCCATTACCGCCTGCATACCGCCAACGGTCACGGAGATCCGCTCCGGTGACATGGCGACGCCGTGCAGCCGCGCGACATAGGCGGCGATCGCCCGGCGCAGCGGCGGAATGCCGCGCGAATGGCTGTAGAACGTTTGACCGTCGCGCAGCGCGGCTATCGCCGCCTCGCCGATGAACGACGGCGTCGGCAGATCGCCCTCGCCGACCCACAGCCGGATCAAGTCCGGCCGGTCGCGGGCGTGGTTGACCAGCTCGATGATGCCGCTTTCCGGCTCTTCGGCGACGTCGCGCCGGATCGAGGCAAGCAACCCGTTCAAGACTACCAGCCGGCGTAGGCGGCCACGGCGGCGTCGGACACCCGGCCGGCCGCCACGTCCTCCAAGGCCCGGTCGATGATCTGCAAGCCTTCGTCCGCCTCGGCCTCGGAGAGGGTGAGGGGCGGGGTCAGTTCCAGCACGTTGGAGTGGTGGCCGACGTAGAACAGCGCCGCGCCCAGCTCGGCCGCGCGGTAGACGACCTTGGCGCACGCCTTGGTGGCGGGGCGACGGGTGCCGCGGTCCTCCACCAGGTCCACGCCGATGATCAGTCCGCGCCCGCGCACGTCGCCGATCATCGGATGACGGTTGGAGAGGCGCCGCAGGCCGTCCATGATCTGGCGCCCGCGCGCGGCCGCGTTGTCCATCAGGCGTTCGCCGGTGATGGTGCGCAAGACCGCCCGCCCGGCCGCCGCCGACACCGGGTTGCCCGAAGTCGTGGTGATGGTGAGCCCCAGCTTGTGGTTCAGGATTTCCGCCGGCCCGACCACCGCGGACAACGGCAGCCCGCCGCCGATCGCCTTGCCGAACGAGATGATGTCCGGAACCACGCCTTCGATCTCGAAGGAATGGAGAAACCCGGTCCGACCCAGGCCGACCTTGACCTCGTCGCAGATCAGCAGGATGCCATTGCGGCGGCACAGGTCGGCCAGGCCCTTGAGGAAGCCGGGCGGCGGTACGATGTCGCCGGCGTCGCACATGACGACCTCCAGGAACACGCCCGCCACCTGGGAAGGCGGCGCGATGGTGTCCAGGAGGTACTGGAAGTAGTCCAGCGACTGCTTGACGACGTCGCCCGCGAAGGGCGGGCGATAGGGGTCGGGGTAGGGCACATAGACCTGCCCCGCCCGCGTGGACGGCACGCTGTTGAGCTGCTGCGCGCTGTAGCCGGACAGCGCCAGGCTGCCCGACAGCCCGCCGTGGGTACCGCCGATGAAGGACACGAAGCGCGACCGCCCGGTGGCCGCGACGACGCAGCGGGCGAGCGCATCGTTGGCGTCGGAGCCGCAGTGGCCGAACCACACCCGGCGATCGCCCGTGCCGGGTGTCGCGGCCAGCAGCTCCTCGGCCAGGGCCACCGCCTCCGGGTTGGTGGTGCTGACGTTGCTGGCGGACGCCATGGTCCCGACGGCCCTGGTCACCGCCTCGACCACCGCCGGATGGGCATAGCCCAGGCTCGCGGTGCCCCAGGTGCCGGCCAGGTCGAGGATGCGCCGTCCGTCTTCCGCGACCAGATAGGCGCCCTCGCCACGCACGATGGAGTAGGGAAAGAACCGGATCTTGTTGGTGTCGGCGATGACACGCCGCTCGCGCTCTTCCAGCGATAGAACCATGGCCATCCCCCCGTTGATCCACCCAGGGATTGTCCGCCACCGACCCCTCCGTGGCAAGTTCTGCTCCTTGCCGCACCTCGGTTGGCGCGCTACTGTTCCCCACCGAGGGAGGCTGAGTTACGTGGGAGCGAGTCAGACGAAGGGCGCCTGGATGGAGCAGGACGAGCCGGCGCCGATCACCGTCATCAATCGCGGCGGGGGCGGGCGGGCGATCCTGGTGTGCGACCACGCCAGCGCCCAGATGCCGCGGCGGCTGGGCGATATGGGGCTGAATGCCGAGGACCGCTACCGCCACATCGCCTGGGACATCGGCGCCGCCGAGGTCGCGCGGCATTTGTCGCGGGCTCTGGACGCTCCCCTCGCGCTGGCGGGCTATTCGCGGCTGGTCATCGATCTGAACCGGCCAATCCACGTCGGCGATCTCTGCGCCGACCGCAGCGAGGACACGACGATTCCCGCGAACGTCGGCCTGTCGGACGCCGCGAAGGCCGAGCGCGTGGCGACCTTCTATTGGCCTTATCACGACGCGGTGCACGAACTGGTCGGATCCCGAACCCGCTCGGGCGGGGTTCCGATCATGATCTCGGTGCATTCCTTCACCCCGGTCTACCGGGGTAACGCGAGGCCCTGGCACATCGGCGTCAACTATCGCCTGGATCCCCGGCTGGCCCGACTTACGTTGGACGCCCTGAGCCGTCAGCGCGATCTCGTCGTCGGCGAGAACGAACCCTACGACGTGACGCTGGACGGTGACTACACCACCCCGGTCCATGCCGAGCGGCGGGGCCTGCCCCACGTCCTGTTCGAAATCCGCCAAGACCTGATAGCCTCGCCGAGCGGTGCGGCGGAATGGGCCGAGCGCCTGGCCGTGGTTCTGGCCCCCGCCCTCGATCATCCCAAGCTCGCCGTGCTCGGCGATCCCGCGCCCGACGTTCGCGAGCCACGCTACGAAACTGGAGGAAGACCATGAAGCGCAGCGAGATCAATGCCCTACCGGTGACCGGCGACGTCTCGTTCCGGCAACGCGCCATCGAACCGAAGCGCACGGCGCTGATCCTCATCGATCTGCAGAAGGGTGAGTACACCCCCGAGAAGGTGAAGGCGGAGCCGCAGGAGAAGTACTTCTGGGATCGCCTGGCGAATACGGTGATCCCCAACACCCAGCGGCTGATGGCGGCGTGCCGCGGCGCCGGCGTCGAGGTGATGTTCACCACCGTCGAATGTCTGACGCTGGACGGCCGCGACCGCGGCCTGGACTACAAGGTTTCCGGGTTCTTCGTCCCCAAGGGTGCCTGGGAAGCCCAGGTCCTGGACGAGCTGAAGCCGCTGCCGAACGAGATTCAGATCCCCAAGTCGTCGTCGAGCGTGTTCGTCTCCACCAACATCGACTACATCCTGCGCAACCTGGGCATCGAATACGTGATCCTCGTCGGCATCGTCACCGATCAATGCGTGGATTCCGCCGTCCGCGATTTTTGCGACGCCAACTACATGGTGACGCTGGTGACCGACTGCTGCGCGACCCATACTCAGGAGCGTCACGACGCCTCGATCCGGGCGATCAAGGGCTATTGCCGCCAGCGCACCACGGATCAATTGCTGACGGAGATCGACGGCTTGCGCCGGCAAGCGGCGGAATAGCTCCGCCGGAAAAGTGTGCAACGAAAGGGAGGAACACGATGCAACGGAAACTGACGATCGGGCTGACCGCCGCCGTGATGGCGGTCGGCGCGGGCGGCTTCGCGGTGGCCCAGGACACGGTTGTCCTCGGCTTCGCCGTCGCCCAGAGCGGCTGGATGGCCGCGTACGATGGGCCTCCGCTCAACGGTGCCTTGATGGCGATCGACGAGCTCAACGCGGCCGGGGGCATCCTCGGCAAGCAAATCACATCGGTGGTCGCCGATACCAAGACCGACACGGCGGAAGGCGCCAAGGCCGCGGCCGAAGTGATCGACCAGGGCGCGCAGTTCATGGCGGTGAGTTGTGATTACGACATGGGGGCGTCTGCCGCCACCGTGGCCAACGACGCCAAGATGATCGCCATCTCGTTCTGCGCCTCCGACGCCAAGATGGGCGTCCAGGGCATCGGCCCCTACGTCTTCAGCCTGGAGATCTTCGGCCAGGGCGAAGGCGCCGTGGCCGCGGCCTTCGCCTGGAAGCAGGGCTGGCGCAAGGCCTACGCCTTGCTCGACGCCTCGATCGAATACGACAAGAGTGTCTGCGACGGCTTCCTGGAGCACTGGGCGAAGCTCGGCGGCGAGATGATCGGCGCCGATACCTTCATGCAGGAAGACGCCTCGATCGCCTCGCAGATCACCCGCTACAAGGAGGCCGCGGCGGCCAACAGCGAGCCGGAAATCCTGGCGCTGTGCTCCTACGTGCCGGGGGCGACCTCGGCGATCCGGCAGATCCGGGCCGCCGGCATCGACGCGGCGATCATCGGCGGCGATTCCATGGACGGCGACTACTGGGTCGCGGGCGTGCCCGGGCTCAGCAATCACTACGCCGTGACCTTCGGCTCCAAGTGGGGCGACGATCCCGACGTGACCATCAACGACTTCTTCGGTCGCTACGAGGCGAAGTTCGGCGTGCCGGAGACGTCGTTCCCGCTGAACGGCTACAGCTTCGTCCAGGCCATCAAGATCGCGGCCGAACGGGCGGGTTCCCTGGAGACCGAGGCGGTCCTGGCCGAACTCAACAAGTTCACCAAGGAGCCGCTGCTGTGGGGCGCCACCACCTTTACCCCGGACCTGCACATCGACGTCATCCACCCGATGACGGTGGTGCAGATCCAGGACGGCAAGGGCAGCTTCGCCGATCGGCTCACCGTCGAGGATCCGCCGGCCCTCAAGCTGGTCTTCCCCGAGTTCCGGGCGGATCTGTACTAGTCTTCGAGGTCTCCCTCTCCCCTTGTGGGAGAGGGTTGGGGTGAGGGGTAGCGCGTCCGCGCGTCAGATGAAGTGCCTTGCTTTGCGCGTCCGCGCGCCCCCTCACCCTCCCGGCGCCTACGGCGCCGGGCCCCTCCCTCTCCCACGAGGGGAGAGGGTCAGCTAGTGGTCCGACACAAACGCATGATTCATCACCGTGTTTGGGGCGGGCCACAAGATGAGAGTCGTCCTAGGGGTTTGGCCCGACGGATCGTGAACGATCCGTCGGAGTCAAAGCACTAGGTCATGACCAACCTCATTCAGGTCCTGATCGACGCGCTCGCGTTGGGCAGCATCTATGCCCTGACGGCCCTGGGCATCGGGCTGATTTTCGGCGTCATGCGGCTGATCAACTTCGCCCACGGCGATCTGATCATGGCCGGGGGCTACTCCCTGATCGTGCCGACGACCGCCGCGACCTCGACCCTGTTCATCGGCGCCTGGCCGACGCCGTTCCTGGTGGCCGGCGTGACCCTGGTCGTCGTCCTGCTGGCGCTTGCCTCCGAACGGATGGCCTTCCGCCCGGTGCGCCGCGCGGCCCCGTCGGTCCTGCTGATCACCTCGTTCGCGGTCAGCTACTTCATGCAGAACGTCGTCATCATGCTCTACGGTGGGCGGCCCAAGGCCGTGAACCTTTGGCAGGGGCTGATGGAGCCGATCCTGATCGCCGGCGTGCGCATCCCCAAGCTGCAGATGCTGACGATCGCCGTCACCCTCGGGCTGCTCGCGCTTCTCGTCCTGTTCCTGAAGCGCACACCCATGGGCATCGCCATGCGGGCCGCGTCCGAGGATTTCCGCATGGCCCGCCTCCTGGGCGTCCGCGCGAACCGGGTGATCGCCGTGGCCTTCGCCATGAGCGGCGTCCTCGCCGCCGCAGTCTCGTTCCTGATCGTCTCGCAGAACGGAGTTCTATCGTACCACATGGGCGTGCCGCTGGTTCTGTTCGCCTTCGTCGCCACGGTGGTCGGCGGCATGGGCAGCATCGTCGGCGCGGTGCTGGGCGGCTTCACAGTCGGCATCGCCAGCGTGATCTTCCAGGTGTACCTGCCGATCGAATGGCGCCCCAACCGCGACGTATGGGTCTACGGCATGATCCTTCTCGTGCTGCTCGTGCGCCCCTCGGGCCTGGTGCGGGTCCGCTCGATCGAGGAGCGCGCCTAGGATGCGCGTCGTGCGGGCGGTCTGGGTTCCCCTGTCCCTCGCGGCGCTGTTGACGCTCGCAGTCATCATCGTCGCCGCCACCGGCGACGGCATCCTCGCTCGCACCGCCACCGACGCGCTGATCCGCATGGTGCTGGTAATCGGGCTCTACATCTTCATCGGAAATTCCGGGGTGCTGGCGTTCGGCCACATCGGCTTCACCCTGATCGGCGCCTACGCCACGGCCTGGTTCACCCTGCCGCCGTTGAAGAAGGCGATTCAGCTCCAGTTGCCGGCGGTGCTGGCCGAGCGGCAGTTTCCCGCGGTGCCCTCGGCGATTGCCGCCGGTCTGCTCGCCGCGATCGTCGCGGTCGTCGTCGGCGTGCCGATCATGCGGCTGGGCGGCATCGCCGCCAGCATCGCCACCCTCTCGGTGCTCGGCATGCTCTACACCTTCTATACCAACTGGCCGGCGTGGACGATGGGTGCCGCCACCCTGCCGGGCATTCCGATCTACGTCGACATGTGGGTGGCGCTCGCCTGGGTGGTGGTGGCGCTGTTCGCGGCTTACGCCTTCCAGGTGTCGCGGCTGGGATTGGCGCTTCGTGCCGCCCGCGAGGACGAGTTCGCGGCCCGCGCGTCGGGGATCGGCATCTGGACCCAGCGGCTGGTCGCCTTCGGCCTCAGTGCCTTCTTCATGGGCATCGGGGGCGTGTTGCAGGCTCATTTCCTCGGCTCGATCGCGGTCAAGAACTTCTGGCTGTCGCTCACCTTCGTCTCGATCGCCATGCTGATCGTCGGCGGCCAGCGCAGCCTGACGGGCGCGGTGGTCGGCGCCGCCGTCGTCTCCTTGATCGTCGAAGTCCTGCGCCAGCTCGAATCCGGGGTCGACCTCGGGTTCGCGGTTCTTCAGGTGCCGCTCGGCGCGCGCGAGCTCGGCATCGCCATCGTCATGCTGCTGATCCTGATCCTGCGCCCCGCCGGCCTCACCGGCGGCCGCGAGATCCCGTGGCCGTGGCGCCGCGCTGCTCAGCCGGAGGCGGTCCGGGCGTAGCCGAAGTAGGCTTGCTCCACCGCGTCCTCGTCCAAGTCCGCCGAACGTCCGTGCAGCGCGATCGCGCCCGAACGGATGACGTACAAGCGGTCGGCATTGGCCAGCGCCCGGTGCGTGCTCTGCTCGACCACCAGCAGGGTCAGCCCGGCGTCGCGTAAGGACCGCAGGATGCGATAGACGGTCTCCACCACCAAGGGCGCCAGGCCCAACGCAGGCTCGTCCAGCAGCATCAGCCGCGGCCGCGTCATGAGCGCGCGGGCAATCACGAGCTGCTGCTGCTCGCCGCCCGACAGCTTGCCGCCCGTCGTGGCCAACCGACCCTTGAGGAACGGGAACTCGACCAGCATGCGTTGGAAATCCTGCTCCACCTCGGCGCGGTCGGCGCGCATCTGCGCGCCCAGTCGGATGTTCTCCTCGACCGATAGCTGGGTGAAGACGTGCCGCCCCTCGGGCACCAGACTCAATCCCATGCGGGCGATCGCCTCGGGCGAGCGTCCGACGATCGGCGCGCCGTCCAGCCGGATCGTGCCCCCAGCGGCGGCGACGGCCCCGGCGATGGCGAGCAGGGTGGTGGACTTGCCCGCCCCGTTGGGCCCAACCAGGCAGACGATTTCGCCCCGCTCGACGTTCAGGGACACGCCGCGCACGGCCGGGGTGCGACCGTAGTGGACGTGCAGATCCTCAAGCGCGAGCATGGTTCTCCTCGCCGTTGTGACCCAGGTAGGCGCGCAGCACCTCGGGGTGGCGCTGTATCTCCTCGGGCGTCCCCTCGGCGATGGTCCGACCCACGTCGATCACGTGGATGCGGTCGCACACGCCCATGACCACTCGCATGTTGTGCTCGATCAGCAGCACGCCGCAGCCGTGCTCCGCCGGCATGCGGCGGATCAGGCCCATCAGGTCGTCACATTCCGCATCGGCCAGGCCGGCCGCCGGCTCGTCCAGCAGCACGAACTTGGGCGCCATCGCCAGCGCCCGGGCGATGCCCACCCGCCGCTCCTCGCCGTAGGGCAGCGAATCGGCGCGATGGTCTCCCTTGTGGGCGAACAGCATCCATGCGAGCACGGCGTTGGCACGAACCTTCGCCTGGGCGCGGGTGCAACCGCTCCCCACCGCCGCCGCCTCCAGGTTCTCCAGGACCGTCAGGTCGCGAAACAGCCGCACCGCCTGGAACGTCCGCGACAGGCCGGCGCGCGCGACCCGGTGGGCGGGCAGCCCGGTGATCAGGGTGCCGTCCAGCCGAACCTGCCCACGGCTCGGCCGCTGAAATCCGGTCAGCACGTTGACGAACGTCGTCTTGCCGGCGCCGTTGGGCCCGATCAGCCCGAGGATCTCGCCGCGCGAAAGGGCGATGCTCACCCCGTCGATCGCCGTCAGCCCGCCGAACGCGACGACGATGTCCGTGGCCTCCAGGATCGAAGTCGTGCCGTGCCCGCGCGTATCGCTCATGGCCTCCACCCTAGTGTCCCGATTCTGAAATTCGCCCGACCTCGCGGCCACCCTCGTAGCAAATTTCAGAATCGAAAGGACACTAGCAAATTATTGATTCTAGTGTCGTTTCAGATTTCTAAGTTCGCATCCGAGGTCTGCCGCGTGATAGGGCGAACTTCGAAACCTCGACACTAGAGTAAGTTCCGGCCAAGGGGAAACCCGCCCCGACGATGCTACGACCGGGTCAACATCGGCGACAGTTGGTGTAGGCTGTACGCCATGCGCATTGCCTGCGACGTCGGCGGGACGTTCACCGACCTCCTGGTCGAGGACGGGGCGCGGCTGCGTATGTACAAGGCCTCGACCACGCCGCGCGATCCGGCCGACGGGGTTCTGGCCGCCCTGGATCTCGCCGCCCGGGACGTGGGCGAGGACAGGGCGGCATTCCTCGGCCGCGCCCACACCTTCATCCATGGCACCACGCGGGCCATCAACGCCATCCTGACCGGCGCCGTCGCGCGCACCGCGCTGCTGACGACCGCGGGGCACCGCGATGTCCTGGTGATCCGCGAAGGCGGGCGGATCGAGCCCTTCAACTTCAGGGTTCCCTACCCCGATCCCTACGTTCCCCGCGCGCTCACGTTCGGAATCCCCGAGCGCATCGACGCCACGGGCCGGGTGTTGCGGCCCCTCGACGTGGATGCCGCGCGGGCCGCGATCGAGCGGCTGGCCGAGCTCGCGGTGGAGGCGGTCGCGGTCTGCCTCTTGTGGTCGATCGCCAACCCCGCGCACGAGGAACGTCTGGGCGAGCTTCTCGCGGCGCACCTGCCGGGGGTCCCCGTGACCCTCTCCCACCGGCTGAACCCGACCGTCCGCGAGTATCGCCGGGCGGTGTCCGCCTGCCTCGACGCGTCCCTGAAGCCGCTCATGCAGACCTATCTCACCGGGCTGGTGGCCCGGCTGGGGGCGGCGGGTTTCAAGGGTCGCACCCTGATGGTGACCTCCCAGGGCAGCGTGATGGACGCGGCCGCCATGGCGGCCGCACCGATCCACGCCATCAACTCCGGCCCGTCCATGGCCCCCGTGGCCGGCGGATACTTCGCTAGGATCGACGCCGACGCGGACACCGCCGTGGTCGCCGATACCGGCGGCACCAGCTACGACGTGAGCCTGGTCCGCCACGGCGGCATTCCCTGGACGCGGGAGACCTGGCTCGGGCAGCCCCACCGCGGCGACATGACGGGCTTCCCGTCGGTCGATGTGAAGAGCGTCGGCGCCGGCGGCGGCTCGATCGCCTGGATCGACCCCGGCGGCCTGTTGCACGTCGGGCCGCGCAGCGCCGGCTCCAGCCCGGGTCCCGTCTGCTACGGGGCCGGCGGCGAGGAGCCCACGGTGACCGATTGCGCCCTGGTCCTCGGGTACATCGACCCGGACTACTTCCTGGGCGGAGCCATGCCGCTCGACGCCGAGGCGGCGGCGCGGGCGGTCGCCGCTCGCGTCGCTAGACCGCTCGGGCTGGGGCTCCATGACGCCGCCGCGGCCGTTCTCGCGGTCGTTACCGAGACGATGGTGGGGGCGATCGGCGACATCACGGTCAATCAGGGCATCGATCCGGCCGGCACCGTTCTGGTCGGCGGCGGCGGGGCGGCCGGCCTGAACTCCGTGGCCATCGCCCGCCGGCTCGGCTGCCGCCGGGTGGTCGTCCCGGCGGTCGGCGCCGCCCTCAGCGCCGCCGGGGCGCTGATGTCCGATCTGGGAACCGAGTTCGGGCGCATGGCGTTCACCACCGCCCGCCGCTTCGATGCGGCCCGCGTCAACGACGTTCTCGCGGACCTCATGCGCCAGTGCCAGGGCTTCATCGACGGTCCGGGCGCGGATGCGGGCGAGCCGTCGATCGCGTACTCGGTCGAAGCGCGCTACCCGCACCAGATCTGGGAGATCGACGTGCCGGTGCGCTCGCATCGCTTCGGCGCGCCGGACGACCTCGATCGGTTGATCGCCGACTTTCACGCCCAGCACCGGGCGATCTTCGCCATCGACGACCCGGGCTCGGACGTGGAGTTCGTGACCTGGCACGCCCGGGTGCGCTGCCGCCTGCCGCGCGGCGGCGAGGCCGGACTGGCGATCGAAGGCGGCAGGCCCGAGCGGATCCGGAAGATCTATCTCGCGGGGCAGGGGTGGACCGAGGCCCGGGTGCGCGGCTTCGCCTCGCTGTCGACGGAGACGCCCCTCGCCGGACCGGCGATCGTCGAATCGCCCTTCACCACCGTGGTGATCGACCCCGGCGCATCCGTCCGCCGCGCCCGCTCCGGCGGCCTCGTCATCGATCTCGTGGCTGAAGCCTGACGCCCGGTGAAATCCACTATCCGGCCGAGTTTTCTTTTGTTACGGTTTTTCTTGGGGTTGGAGGGTAACTGGGGTCTGGCGCCTTTGGCGCCACGAGCGTTGGCTCCCTCCTGGGTCGCGCGCGGGTGTCACGGGCGCGGGCCATAGGGGAGGGCGTCCGTGGCGAACAAGACCGGCACTCCGGGCGCGGATTCGCTTCGCGGCACGGCATCGGTGGACACCTTGCGGGGCGAGGGCGGCAGCGACCAGCTGTTCGGTCTCGGTGGGATCGACCGGCTCGAGGGCGGCGTCGGCAACGACACCCTGGACGGCGGAATCGGCAACGACTCCCTCCTGGGTGGAGCCGGCAACGACGTCTACATCGTCGACAATGTCCGCGACAGGATCACCGAAGCAGCCGCCGGCGGAACCGACACGGTTCGCTCGGGGATATCGTTCGTTCTGCCCGGCAATGTTGAGAACCTGATCTTCACCGGCACGGGCGCGATCAACGGTTCCGGCAACACGTCGGCGAACAGCATGGCAGGCAATGGCGGGAAGAACGTCCTGCTCGGCCTAGCGGGCAACGATCGGCTGGATGGTGGGTCGGGCAACGACAGTCTGATCGGCGGCGCCGGCATCGACAGCTTGGTGGGTGGCGTCGGTAATGACCGTCTCGATGGCCGAAGTGGCGCCGATGTCATGTCGGGCGGGACAGGCAGCGACGTGTACCTGGTCGACGACGTGGGCGACCTGGTTCAGGACGCGGTCGCCGCCGCGGTTGGTTCGATCTCCCTTCGCGCTCTGGGCAATCCCATCCAGGCGGCCTTGGCCGGCGACGTGGATGTGGTGCAAAGCGACACGATCGACCTCGATCTGGAGGATCTGGCGCCGGACGGCGGGATCGAGATCGCGCGGGTTCTGGGTGACCAGGCCCTGAACATCATCGGCGACACGGACAGCGCGCAATCGCTGGCTGGCAACGATACCCAGAACACCCTGACCGGCGGTAGCGCCAACGACACCCAGAGCGGTGGCGCCGGGAACGACAGTCTGATTGGCAACGACGGCGACGACACCCTGGACGGCGGTGCCGACAGCGACGCCATGGCTGGCGGCGACGGCAACGATGTCTACGTGGTCGATCAGGGCGACGACGACGTCATCGAACTCGCCGGAGCCGGCAGCGGGACCGACACGATCAGGAGCTCGGTCGGCTTCACCGTGCCGGAGAACGTCGAGAACCTCACGCTCATTGGCACGGGGAACATCGACGGCGAGGGGAACGACGCCGGCGGTAGTTACTCTGGCGCGGCCTATGTGGTGTTCGGCACGGACCAGGGTCTCGGGACCATCGATCTGGACGATGTCGCGGCCGGAGAGGGCGGGTTCAAGATCATCGGCGAGAACAACTCGGATCGCGCCGGCACGGTTGCCTTGGCGGGGGACATCAATGGCGTCGGGTTCGACGATCTGATCGTCGGGGCCTACAGGAACACTGCGGGCGGCAGTAACTCCGGCGCGGCCTATGTGGTGTTCGGACAGGACTTCAACGGGCTCGCGACCCTGGGCTCGGACGGTGACGACAGCCTCGTCGGGACCTCCGGGGGTAACACCCTCCTCGGCGGTCAGGGCGACGACACGCTCGACGGCGGGGCCGGCAACGACGTGCTCATCGGGGCGGTGGGCAACGATCGCCTGGTGTTCGACGCGGCCGACACGCTTCGGGTCGATGGTGGTTTGGGCTTCGACGTTCTGGCGGTCGGCGGTTCGGCGGTCACGCTCAACCTGACGACGGTCAACGACACGGAGCACTATGCGCTCTACACCGGCATCGAGATCATCGACCTGACCGGAACCGGCGCCAACACCCTGACCCTCGACATCCAGGACCTCTTCCACCTCTCCGACACGGCGAACACCCTCCGCGTCGATGGCAACGCCGGCGACGTGGTGACGACCGCGGATACCGGCTGGGGCGTCGGGGTCGCCAATGTCGACATCGCCGGCTACACCACCTACACCAACGGCGAGGCCACGCTGATCGTCGATTCCGACATCACTCGGACAGGGATCCAGACCTAAACTCGGTTTCGGTTAGCGAACCGAAGGGAGCTTACGACCATGGCTGATGCAGCGAAGGGCGACGCGGTCCGCATGGCCCTGCTCACCAACCGCCTCCAGAGCATCGCCCGCAAGATGCAGAACACCCTGTTCCGCACCGGGCGCTCGGGCATCCTCAACACCGCGCACGATTTCTCCTGCGTCATTCTGACCCGCGACTGCCGCTTGCTCGCCGCCGCCGACAGCCTGCCGATCCACATCATGATCGGACCCGACATCATCGCCCGGTTCATCGCCGACCATCACCCCACGTACGAACGCGGCGACGCCTTCCTGCACAACTCGCCGTATCACGGCAACTCCCACGCCGCCGACCACTGCATCGTCGTGCCGGTGATCGACGCGGGCGGCACCCACCGCATGACCGTGCTGGTCAAGGCGCACCAGGCCGATTGCGGCAACGCGATGCCGACCACCTACATGGGCCACGCCCGCGACGTCTACGAGGAAGGCGCGTTGATCTTTCCGGCGGTCAAGGTCCAGCGGGGCTACCGCGACATCGACGACATCATCCGCATGTGCCGCATGCGCATCCGCGTCCCCGACCAGTGGTGGGGAGACTACCTCGCGGCCCTGGGCTCCGCCCGCATCGGCGAAAGCGAGCTCCTGCGCCTCGGCGACGACGTCGGCTGGGACACGCTGGACACCTACGCCGAGGACTGGTTCGACTACTCGGAGCGGGCCATGGCCGCGGCCATCCGGCGGATGCCGAGCGGCCGGGTCACCGCGACGGCGCGGCACGATCCTTTCCCCGGAGTTCCCGACGGCATCCCCGTGTCGGTCACGGTGGTGGTGAAGGCGGAGGAGGGGCGCATCGAGGTCGACTTGCGCGACAACCCGGACTGCCAGCCCTGCGGTCTCAACCTGACCGAAGCCTGCGCCAAGGGTGCCGCCATGGTGGCGATCTACAACAGCCTGTTGGATCACACCGTCCCCCCCAACGCCGGCAGCTTCCGCCGGGTCGATGTCTCCTTGCGCGAGAACTGCTGCGTCGGCATCCCCACCCACCCGTACAGTTGTTCCGTGGCGACGACCAACCTGGCGGACCGGGTATCCAACGCCACCCAGCGGGCCATCGCCGAGATCGCCGACGGCTTCGGGCAGGCGGAGACCGGGCCGATCATCCCGCCGGGCGGCGGGGTGATCTCCGGCCGGGACCCCCGGGCGGGCGGTGCCGCCTTCGTCAACCAGGTTCACCTGGGCATCACCGGCGGGGCGGGGACGCCCGTGACCGACGGCTGGCTGTCGATCATCCACGTGGGCAACGCCGGGATGTGCCGGCTCGACAGCATCGAGATCGACGAGTTGCATCACCCCATCCTGATCAGGACCCGCGAGCTGGTGGCCGATTCCGAAGGGGCGGGGACGTGGCGCGGCGCCCCCGGCATCGCGGTCGAGTTCGGACCGATCGAGGGCAGCGCCATCGCCGTCCATTTCACCGCCGACGGCACGGTGTCACCCGCCCTTGGCGCGCGCGGCGGCGGGTCCGGCGGGCTCGTCCAGGCGCACAAGCGCACGGCGGCCGGCGATCTCCTGCCCCTGCCCGCCTGCGGCGGGGTGCGGCTAGAATCCGGCGAGACCGTGGTGTCGATCGCGTCGGGCGGCGGCGGCTACGGTTCGGCCCTCGCCCGCGATCCCGCCCGGGTCAAGCACGACGTGGACGAAGGCTGGATCACGGCCGCCCGCGCCCGCGACGTCTACGGCGTCGTGCTCGACGACGCTGGCGCCCTCGATCTCCCGGCCACCCTGGCCCGGCGACACGGCCAGTAGAGAGGCGCCCCATGTATGTCCCCAGTCACTTCCAGGAAGGCCGCATCCCCGTCCTGCACGAGGCGATCCGGACGATCGGGTTCGGCACGCTCGTGACCCTTGGTCCCGATGGGCTGGAGGCGAGCCATGTGCCCATGTTGGTCGACCCCGATCCCGCTCCGTTCGGCACCTTGCGCGGCCACGTCGCGCGCGCCAACGAGCAATGGAAACGCGCCGCCGATGGTGTCCATTCGCTCGCCATGTTCCTCGGCCCGAACGCCTACGTCTCGCCCTCCTGGTACGCGACCAAGCGCGAGACCGGAAAGGTGGTGCCGACCTGGAACTACGTCGCGGTCCACGTCTACGGCAGGCCGCGCTTCTTCACGGATCGGGACCCGCTGCTCGCGATCGTGACGCGGCTGACCACGATCCACGAGGGCAAGCGTGCGGCGCCCTGGGCGGTCGGCGATGCGCCTCCCGACTACATCGACGGTCTGTTGAAGGCGATCGTCGGCTTCGAGATGCTGATCGAACGGCTCGAAGGCAAATGGAAGCTGGGTCAGAACCGTTCCGCCGCCGACATCGCCGGCGTCCGCGCCGGCCTCGCGGCGGACCCCGGCGACGCCGCACTCGCCGCGCTCATGGCGAAGATCTAATACACCTGCTCGTAGGCGCGGCAGACCGCGTCCTCGGATAGGTCCTTGAGGGCCGCGATCTCGCCGCGCTTCGCGCGCACGTAAAGGTCGACCAGGGCGTCCGGGAACCAGGAGCGGACCAGCTTGTCGCCGGCGAACCGCTCCAGCGCCAGGGGGAGCGACTGCGGCAGGCGGACGAGCCCGCGCGCTGCCAGGGCACGGCCGTTCAGCAGCGTCAGGTCGTCGTGGGTCGGGGTCGGCGCGGGCAGGCCCTCGCGGATGCCCTGCAGCCCGGCCAGCACCACGGCCGCGAGTTGCAGATGGGGGCTGGCCGCGGCGTCCGCGGCGCGGAACTCCACGTTGAACTGCCGCTCCGGGTCCTGGCCGGGCACTTCAGCCACGGGGCAGATGCGGATCGCCGCTTCGCGGTCGCGGAAGCCCAGGTTGTTGAAGGCGGCGCTCCAGCGGTGCGGCGTAAGCCGCGCGTAGGACACGATGCTGGGCGCCGTCAGGGCGACGTAGCTCGGCAGGTACTTCAGCGCGCCGGCGACGAAGCTCGCGGGCACCTTGGCGAGGCCGCCGACGCCCTTCGGGTCGTGGGTCACCGGCCGCCCTTCCGCATCAAGGAAGCTCATGTGGATGTGCACCCCGTTGCCGACACCGCCGGGGCTGCGCAGCGGCGTGAAGCTGACCCGCCGGCCGAGACGGAACGCCGTCGCGCGGGTGAGGATGCGAAGGACGATCGCGTGGTCGGCTCCGGTCACCCCTGCTTGCGGTCCCGTGGTCACCTCGTACTGGCCGGGGCCGTACTCGCGGAGGAACGAATCCGGCTCCACCCCGGCCGCCCGCAGCGCGGCCGTCAGGGTCTCGCCGAACGCCTGCTCGATGCGGAAGCCGTCCTGGGAGAAGGACGAGCCGGACCAGCCGGTCTCGTCGATGAAGTGGAACTCGTGCTCGAACGTGCTTTGCAGGGTCAGTCCGGTCTCCGCCGTCAACGTCTCGAGGGCCTGGGCGAGGAGGTGGCGCAGGCAGCAGTCCCACGGCTTTCCGTCGGTGTGGCGGATATCGCCGAGGAAGAAATGCTCGGCGGGCGAGCCGTCCCTGAAATCCACCCGCACCTCAGTCCGCTCGTCGGGCACGACCAGCAGGTCGCCGATCGAGCCGAACGGCGAATCCGGGATGACGCCGAACGCGGTGATCGCCGCGTTGGTCGGAACCCAGCCGATGCCCCGGTTGCGGCGCCGGCCGAGATCCACGGTCGGGAACCCCTTGCCGCGCACCTGCCCGGCGATGTCGGTGCAGCAAACGATGACGAGGTCTTCGCGGATCACGGCATGTCCCCCCGGTGGCGATCCTCGCAAGCCCCGGCTCCTGGATCAAGGCCGCTGACGCCTAGAGCACGATTCAGTTAGATGGAATCGGGAGGGGGCCGATCCGACCGAGTCACCGTGGGTGGAACGTGCTCTAGCGGTCCGCTCCAAACGCTTGATTCCCGATCATCGTGTCTGGGGCGGACCACAGGATGAAAGTCTTACTGGGGGTTCGGCCCGACGGATCGAGATCGATCCGTCGGAATCGAACCACTAGGCCGCGAAGCGACCGTCGAGCTGGTCGTCGATGTGGGCGCGGATGATGGCGTCGATGTCGGGGTCGGGCACGAACCCCATGGCGAGCGCGCGGCGCGGCTCGAACCGATAGGGCCAGCCGGCGACGATGCGCTGGATCGCCGGGTCGGGCTGCCAGCTTATCCGCCCGACCGGGCCGGGGCCGGCCACGCGCCCCAGCGCCGCCACCATCTCGCCGATCCCGACCTCGATTCCGGGCAGGGATACGGCGCGGGCCGGCGGCCAGGCGTCCGCGGGCAAGGCGGCGGCGTGCAGCAGGCCATCCACCGCGCGGCGGGGCGACAGCATCCACATCCGCGTCTCCGGGCCGACCGGGCATGGCACCTCGGTTCCGGCCAGGGGTTCACGGATGATGCTGCTGGCGAAGGTCGAGGCCGCCTTGTTCGGCTTTCCGGGGCGGACGACGATGGTCGGCAGCCGCACGCTGCGCCCATCGACGAAGCCCTTGCGGCTGTAGTCGGCGACCAGCAGTTCGCCCGCGGCCTTCTGGATGCCATAGGACGTCTGCGGCGTGAGCGGCGTGGCATCGGTGATCACCGGCGGAACGTCGCCGCCGAACACCGCGATCGAGCTCGCGAACACCAGCCGCGGCGGCCGCGGCGCGGCGCGGCACGCCTCCAACACGGCGCGGGTGCCGTCCAGGTTCACCCGCATGCCCAGGTCGAAGTCGGCTTCCGCCTCGCCGCTCACCACCGCCGCCAGGTGGAACACGAGGTCGGTGCCCTCGCCGATCACGGCGCGCGCCTGGGAGCGGTCGGCGATATCGCCGGTCACCACGCGGGGCGCCGCCACCGCGTCGAACAGGACGAGATCCGAGACCGAGCGAGCCCGCCCGTCGAGCACGATCTCGCCCGCTCCCGCGATCCGTTCCGCGAGCTGGCGCCCGAGGAATCCGGCCCCGCCGGTGATGACGATTCTCATGATCTCCCCAGTCCGTGAGCACGGGCCCAGCCGAGGCCCGCGGCGGTATCGGCCATCGGGTGATACTCGCACCCCACCCAGCCGTCATAGCCGAGTTCGTCCAGCAGGTCGAACAGGTACGGATAGTTGATCTCGCCCACGTCCGGCTCGTGCCGGCCGGGCACCCCGGCGATCTGGATATGGCGGGTGATCGGCAGGTACTCGCGGATCGCCTCGGCCAATCCGCCGCGCATGATCTGGCGATGGTAGAGGTCGAGCTGCAGCCCGACGTTGGCGGCGCCGACACGATCGATGACACGCCGCGCGTGGGCCGTGCTCGTCAGGGCATAGCCCGGCACATCCCGGACATTGAGCGGCTCGATCAGGCAGTCGATGCCGTGCGGGCCGGCCGCCGCGGCCGCTTGGCGCAGGTTGGCCTCATAGGTCTCCGCGATGTCCGCGATCGTCTGGCCGGGCGGAAGAACCCCAGCCATCACGTGAATGCGGGGGCACGCCAGGGTGCGCGCGTAATCGATCGCCCGGTGGATGCCGTCGATGAACTCGTCGCGCCGGTCGGCGAATATCGCCAGCCCGCGATCGCCCGCGGCCAGATCGCCCGGAGGTGCATTGATCAGGATCTGCCGCAGCCCGTGACGATCGAGCCGCCGTCGCAGCTCCTGTCGGTCGTGGTCGTAGGGAGAGGCGTATTCGACCGCGCGGAAGCCCGCCGCCGCCGCCGCCTCGAAACGGGCCAGGAACTCCAGGTGGTCGAACAACATGCTCAGGTTCGCGGAAAATTTCGGCAACGGTCCAACCCCTCCGAGGATCAATGTCGCATCGCGCGCGTCCCGGCGACCAGGCCGGCCAGCAGCAGCACCGCGATCGCGATCTGCGCGAAACCATAGTGGACGCCGACGCGTTCCAGAAGGATCTGAACCGCTGTGATCAGCAGGGCACCCAGAACCGCGCCGACGATCCGCCCGCGCCCGCCGGTCACGGCCACGCCGCCGAGCACCGCCGCCGCCACCGACGGCAAAAGGTACGTGTCGCCCACCCCGAACCGGGCCGGCGCGGGGTCGATGGAACCCAGCACTCCGGCAAGTCCCGCGCACAATCCGGCGATGGCGTGGGCGGAAACCAGGGCGACACCGAGGCGCCCGGGGGCGAGGGCCGGCGGTTGGAGCGCCGCCGCGCGCAGGCGGCTGCCAATCGTCGTCCTATCCATGGCGAGGACCACGGCAATCGCGAATCCGACCAGCACGAACGCCAGGTTGGGCACGCCGAGAACCGATCCCGTCAGGACGGTGACGACGCCCGCCGACACGAACCGTTCCGTCGACAGCATGGTCAGGTCGATGACGGCGCCCTGGAGAACTCCGGTGATCGCCAGGGTCACGAACAGCGAGCGGATGCCGAGCAGGGCGACCAGACCGCCGTTCAGGGCACCGATCGCGCCGCCCAGCGCCAGGGCGGCGGGGACCCCCAGCAGCGCGAACCGGTCCGACCCGGCGGTGAGGGTGGCGAACAGGCTGGCCGACAGCGCCATGGTCGCGGGCAGCGAGATGTCGATGCCACGGGTGGAGAGGACCGTGGCCTGGCCCGCGGCCACGATCGCGAGCAGCACCGTGGAGGCCAGGAGATAGCTCGCATAGTCCAGGGGGCGGAAGGTCTCGCCGCTCAAGGCGACCATGCCGATCACGACGACGACGAAGGCGATCGCCGGTGGTGCCAACCGTCGCGCGGGCTCCGGCTCGTACGCTCCTAGGGCTGGGGTTGCCTCGCGCGTGCCCCCAAGCCGATCGCGCCACGCCTGGCGAATAGCCCCGGCCGGGACGAACGGGTAGAACGAGCGCGACAGGAGCAACCCGATCAGCAACAGGAGCCCTTCGCCCGCCGTGCTCCAGTACGCGTCGATGTCGGCGATGAACAGGAGGCTGGTGACCGAGCCCACCACCAGGGCACCCAGGATCGCCCCCTGGGGGCCGCCGCGACCGCCGCCCAGCCCGATGCCACCGATGGCGGCGGCGGCATAGATCTGCAACACCGTGGGCGCGCCGATCAGTGGGTCGGCCGACCCGGTCACCCCGGCGACGAAGACCCCCGCCAGGCCGTAGCCGGCGCCAGCCAGGACGTGCGCTATCAGGCGCGTGAAGGCGACGTCGATCCCGGCCGCCCGCGCCGCGTCGGGATCGCGTCCGACCGCGCGCACGGCACGGCCGAGGCGGCTGCGCAGGACAACGAAGGCGCCCACCCCCACCCCTGCCAGGATCAGCAGCGAGGCCGGCACGATGCCGGGGACCGCCTCGCCGATCGCCAGGCGCATGAAACCATCTGGTGCCGGCGGGGCGGTCACGTCGAGGAACAGGAGGGTGGTGCCGTAGACCGCGAAGCTCGTCGCCAGGGTGACGGCGACCGAGGACAGGCCGAGATAACCGACCAGCACGCCGTTCAGGACCCCAACGACGGCGCCCAGCGCCGGCCCGGCGACGATCCACAGGGCCATGGAGGCGGGGTCGTCGCGCATGAAGAAGACGACCAGGACGTTGACCAGGGAGATCATCGCCCCGCCGCCCAATCCCTGGCTGCCGTTCACCAGCACGAAGGTCTGGGCCACGGTAGCGATGGCGAGCCCCCCGGCCGTGATCAGCAGCGATTGCAGGAAGAAATAGTCGGGTGCGCCGAGCGTGATCCACCACGCCAGGACCCCGGCCGCGAGGAACGACGCCGGCCACCAAGCCGACGCGCCGGGCCGATCGTTCCCCGTCACGACCCGTCAGGCGGCCGAGTGGCGCAGGGTCGCGGTCCGTTCCGGGTCGACCACGTAGTCGATGCCGTTGGCCGCCAGGCGCAACGCCACGCGATAGGTCTCGATCGCCCGTTCGACGCTCAGCCAGCGCCGGTTCACGTCATGTGCGACCCGCTCGGGATCGCGCTGGCCCGGCTTTCCGTACCCGCCGCCGGCGCAGGTGCGGAACATCATGCGCTCGCCCGGCTTGCACGTCTCGATATGGAACGACGGCAACAGCTCTACATGGCCGTTGCGCGACATCTTGCGGTTGAGGACCGGGCGCCCGGCCAGCCCGCCCAACACCCCCTGGGCCGGGTTCACGTCGCCGTCCGAGCAATAGGCGACGGCCATGTCCCCCGACAGGGATTCATAGGCGCCCTCGGTGGAGGGAGCCCCGTTCCAGCGGCCGGCGCCCATGGAATCCGGGGCGATGTTCCGGCCGTTGACGAGGAACGGGTACATCGCCTCGTCCATCTCGACGGAATCGAGCTTGAGGACGCCGCCGCCGTTGGGCGCCTCGTAGGTCACCCAGCCGTCGTGGCCGTGGTTGGCCGGGCCGCCCGACAGCCCGAAGAACACCATGTTGATGTAGTCGTGGGGCGTGCCGCGGCGGTGATCGACGCCCGATATCACGCCCATGAAGGCGCCGAACTCGGTGCCGCCCTCGGCCATGCCGTAGGGTTCGCCCAGTTTCGTGAAGCTGCACTGGACCGCGTTGATCAGCCGGTCGTTGACCCCCATCGTGGCGTTGGAGGTACCGACCGGATAACGCGGTCGCCCGACGACGCAGCCATCGCGCAGGCGCACCTTGATGCGGTCGGCGCTGCCCTGGTTGTGGGGCACCGACGGGTCCAGGTTGTAGAAGACGCCGATGCGGCAGGCTGCCGTGGAGCAGGTCTCGGAGAGATTCACCCCGCCATCGACGCAATCAGGATTGTCGCGCAGGTCGACCGTGACCTCGCCCTTCTTCGCGTCGATGGTGACCTTCGCGGTGATTGGAATGCCGTCGGGCGCGATGCCGGGGATCGGGTCGTGCACGGTCCGGTAGGTGATCGTGCCGGACGGCATCTGGCGGATGGCGGCGATGGCGCGGCGCCGGCCGTAGTCGATCCACGCCTCGATGAAATCCTTGATGGTGCCGAGGCCATGGCGCTCCACCAGCTCCTTCAGGCGGCGCTCGGCCACCCGGCAGCCGCCGACCTGGGCGCGGTAGTCGCCGTACCAGACGTTACTGACCCGGATGTTGTGGCGGCACATGCGGATCAGGTCCTCGCGGTCGGCGAAGTTCTCCTGGAACCGCATGTTCGGCAGGTGCAGCCCCTCTTCGTAGACGGTCTTGAGGTTGGCATCCATGGTGGTCGGCACGTGCGCACCGGTATCCGCGTGATGGGAGCGCGACATGGCCCAGAACAACGGCTCGCCGTCGCAGAAGACCGGGACGCACAGGGTCATGTCGGCGTGGTGGGTGGTGCCGTGGTACGGGCTGGAGTTGAAATAGGCGTCGCCCTCGTGGATTTCGTCGTAGGTGTCGGCGATCGCCCGGGTGTTGATCTCCAGCGAGTTCGTGTGGATCGGCATCGATTCCTCGACGCAGATCAGGCGGTGATCGAAGGTCAGGAGGGCGCAGCTCATGTCGCGGGCGTTGGTGATGGCGGCGGACCGGCTCGCCTTCATCACCGTGTTCGACATCTCGCGCACGATCGCCTCCAGCCGGCTCGCCAGCACGGCCATCAGCATGGGATCGAAGCTCTGCGCCTTGACGCGCGGGCGTCCGGAGCGGGCGCGGCGGGAAATCGATTGCTTCGGCATGGTCGTCCCTAACTCGGTTGTACGGCGTCGGCCCTGAGGGTCATGGTACCAGCCTCGTCGAGGCGATAGTCGATTCCATTTGGAGCCGTCGTCAAGGCGACCCCATGAATTTCGCGGGCCCGCTCCACGCTCAGCCAGCGCCGGTTGACGTCCTTCGCGACCCTGTGAGGATCCCGGGTCATCGGGTCCTGGTATCCGCCGCCGCCGCAAGATCGGAATAGCATCCTTTCGCCGGGACGGCAGACTTCGATGTGAAACTGGGGCAGCACCTCCGCGAGTCCGTTCCGGGACATCTTGCGGTTCTGGGTCGGCGCCCCCTCGCGACCGCCGAGAACGCCTTTGGGGGCGTTGATGTCGCCGTCGCAGCAATAGGCCACGGTCAAGTCGCCGCTGAGCGATTCGTACGACCCCTCGGTCGCCGGCGCGCCGTTCCAACGTCCGGCTCCCATTGTGTCGATGGCCAGGTTGCGGCCGTGGACGAGGACGGGGTACATCGCCTCGTCCACCTCGACCGAATCGAGCTTGAGGACCCCGCCGCCGTTCGGCGCCTCGTAGGTCACCCAGCCGTCGTGACCGTGGTTGCCGGGACCGCCGGAAAGTCCCAGCAGGATCATGTTGATCCACTCCCGGGGCGCGCCGGGGCGGCGGCGGTCGATTCCTGAGCAGACGCCGGTGAAGGCGCCGAATTCACTGCCCCCCTCGGCCAGTCCGTGGGGCGCGCCGAGGCGGGTGAAGCAGCACTGGACCGCGTTGATCAGCCGGTCGTTCACACCCATGGTGGCGTTCGAGGTGCCGACGGGATAGCGCGGCCGGCCCACGACACAGCCGTCGCGCAATCGAACCTTGATCCGGTCGGCGCTTCCCTGGTTGTGCGGAACCGATGGGTCCAGGTTGTAGAAGACCCCGATTCGGCATGATCCGGTGGCGCAGGTCTCTGACAGGTTGACGCCCCCGGGGACGCAGTCCGGATTGTCCCGCAGATCGACGGTGATGCAGCCGAGCCTTGGATCGATCGTCACCTTCGCCGTGATCGGGATGCCGTCCGGCGCGATGTCCGGAATGGGATCGTGGCGGGTGGTGTACGTCATGGTGCCGGCGGGGAACTCGCGGATCGCCGCGATGGCGCGCCGCTTCCCATAGTCGATCCAGGCCCCGATGAACTCCTTGATCGTCGCCTTGCCGTAGTGCGCGACCAACTCCTTCAGGCGCCGCTCGGCGACCCGGCAACCGCCTACCTGGGCGCGGTAGTCGCCATACCAGACATGGCTGACCCGGATATTGTGCCGGCACATCCGCACCAGATCGTCCTGGTCGGCGAAATTCCGCTGCATGCGCATGACGGGGAGATGCAGTCCCTCCTCGTAGACGGTCCGCAAGTTGGCATCCATCGTCGTCGGCACGTGCGCGCCCGTATCGGCATGGTGCGACCGCGAAAGCGCCCAGAACATCGCCTCGCCGTCCACGAACACGGGGACGCACAGCGTCATGTCCGCGTGATGGGTGGTGCCGTGATAGGGGCTGGTGTTGAAGTACGCATCACCCTCGCGGATGTCATCGTAAAGCTCGGTGATCGGCCGCGTCGCCAGGTCCAGCGCGCTGACGTGGATCGGCATCGATTCCTCGACCGAGATCAGACGGTGATCATAGGTGAGCAGCCCGGCCGACATGTCGCGCCCGTTGGTGATGGCGGCGGATCGGCTCGCCTTCATCACGGTATTCGCCATTTCGCGCACGATCGCCTCCAGCCGGCTCGACAGCACGGCCATCAGCATCGGATCGAAGGCGTGCGGAAGACGGGAACGCGGTCGCTTGTCCAATTCGCAGCCCCCCCAGGGCACGATATGTGTCTTGATATACCTCATGCGTTGCTTCGCAAAAAATTCCCTGTTAGCGTCCGCCGCGAATTCGCCGACCGACGGCGGATCGCGAGGGAGGGGACCCTGGGCTACAGCGCCTGCATAGACATCGGCGGCACCTTCACCGATCTGGTGGTGCACGAGCACGGCAAGGGCTTGCGGATATTCAAGTCGCCCTCGACTCCGGGCGAGTTCGAACGCGGCTTCATCGACGTGCTCGCGCTCGCGGCCGGGCACTACGGCCATCCCTTGCGCGCCTTCCTCGGGAACCTCGATCGGTTGGTGCACGGCACGACCGTCTCCACCAACGCGCTGGTGGAGGGCAAGGTCGCGGCGGTCGGCCTGATCTGCAACCAGGGCCATCCCGACGTCCTGACGCTGCGCGAGGCGCCGCGCAAGCGCGCCTTCAACTGGAAGCTGGATTTTCCGGAGCCGTTCGTGCCACGCAACCGGACCTTCGAGGTCCAGGGCCGGATCGATTCGCTCGGCAACGAGGTGACTCCGCTCAGCGACAAGGACGTGCGCGACGCGGTCGCGTACCTCAAGCGCTGCGAGGTGCAGGCGATCGCCGTCTGCCTCCTGTGGTCGATCGTGAACGGCGCCCACGAGCGGCGGGTGAAGGAGATCGTGGCCGCGGAATGGCCGGGCATTCCGGTGGTGATCAGCCACGAGCTGAACCCCATCCCGCGCGAGTATCGCCGCACCATCTCCACGGCGATCGACGCCTCGCTGCACCCGATCGTCAGCGCCTACACCGGCAAGCTCGAAGCGACGCTCCGCAAGGAGGGTTTCACCAACGAGCTTCTGATCGGCACCTGCGTCGGCGGCATGATGCCGCCCGACGAGATCGTCCGTCGGCCGATCTACAGCGTCATGTCCGGCCCGACGCTGGCGCCGATCGCCGCGCTGAACCTGACCAAGGAGCCCGACGTCATCGTCATCGACATGGGCGGCACGACCTTCGACGTGTCGGCGATCCGTGACCGCCAGCTGGTGGTGACGCCCGAGGCGATGATCGGCCAGGACATGCTGGGCATCCCCAAGGTGGACGTGCGCTCGATCGGCGCCGGCGGCGGCTCGATCGCCTGGGTCGACGTGGGCGGCCTGCTCAAGGTCGGACCGCGCAGCGCCGGCGCCCGGCCCGGCCCGGCCTGCTACGGCACCGGCGGGACCGAACCGACCGTGACCGACTCCAACGTCGTCCTCGGCATCATCGATCCCGACTACTTTCTCGGCGGACGCATGAAGCTCAACCGCGGCGCCGCCGAACGCGCCGTCCGCAAGATCGCCGACCAGCTCGGGATCGGCCTGGTCGAAGCGGCCTACGCGATCCACACCACCAGCAACCACAACATGATCGCGGCGATCGAGGACATCACCGTCAACGAGGGCATCGACCCACGCGACAGCTACCTGGTGTCCGGCGGCGGCGCCACCGCCTGCCACATCGGCGAGATGGTGAACATCCTCGGCCTCAAGCGCTTCATGGTGCCGACCTTCGCGGCCGGGCTCAGCGCCTACGGCGGCCTGATCTCCGACGTGCGCTGGGAGGAGACCGCGACGCTCCACAGCGACAACCGCGCCTTCGCCGTGGATCGGGTCAACGCGCTGGTCCGCGACCTCAAGGTGCGCGGCGACGCCTTCCTCGCCCGCTCCCGCATCCCCGCGTCGAAGCGGCGTTACGAGTTCTCGTTCCAGGGCCGCTACGAATACCAGTCCTGGGAGATCGAGGTACCCTTCGCCTTCCCCCCGCGCGGCCTGAAGAAGGGCGACGTGGCCAAGCTGGCGGCGTCGTTCCACCTGATGCACGAGCGCATCTACACCATCAAGGACGAGGGCGAGGTGGTCGAGATGACCACCTGGAAGGTCCGCGCCATCGGCGACATCGGCGGCGCCGGCCGCCAGGGCACCCAGCGCAAGGCGCAACGGACCCCCGCCAAACCGAAATCGCGCCGCAAGGTCTACATCCGCGCCAAGGGTGGCATGGTATCGCTGCCGGTATTCGATGGCGGAGCCTTCGGTTCCGGTGTCAAGATCGCCGGGCCGGCTGTGGTGGAGGAGGAGACGACCACGTTCCTCCTCCTGCCCGGCCAGACGGCCAGGACCGACAAATTCGGCAACTACCTCGTCGTGTGCCGCTAGGGCGCGCGGCGCGGCTCAACCAGGGAGGCGCGGCAATGAAAATCGGAATATGGGTGAAGATCGCCATTGGTGCGATCGCGGGCGCGGTCGTCGTGTTCTTGATCCTGACTCTCGTTCCAGGGACGAAGGACGAGATGGCGGAAGCTCCGAAGGCCGAGATGGCGGAAGCTCCGAAGGACGAAAAGTACAAGGTCTTCCTCAGCATGAGCTGGATCGGCAACGATTGGCAGACCGGCGCCATGAACATGATCACGGCGCTCTCCCAGCACAAGAACTACCGGGATCACGTGGATTTCTCGGTCCAGGCCTCGGGTGACAACGCCCAGAAGCAGATCCAACAGATCAACGCCATGGTCCAGGCCGGGGCCGACGCGATCATCGTCTACCCGATCTCGCCCACCGCCCTGAACCAGGTCATCAAGGGAGCCTGTGACAAGGGCGTGGTGATCTTCACCTACGATTCCTTCGTCGAGGAGCCCTGTGCCTACCACGTCGGCGTCGACGCGGTTCAGTCCGGCTACGAACGCGCCAAGTGGCTGTTCACCGAGATGGGCGGCAAGGGCGACATCGTGGAGCTGACCGGCGTCTCCGGCACGACCTACGATTCCAAGATCAACGAAGGCACCGCCAAGGCCATGGCCGAATTCCCCGACATCAAGATCATCGCCACCGCCAACGGCCAATGGAGCCAGCCCGAGGCCCGGGTGCAGATGACCAAGATACTCGCCACCCACTCATGGGACGATATCGACGGCCTCCTGCTCCAGACTGGCTGCTACACCGTCACCCAAATGCAGCTCGAACAGGGAATCGCGGCCGAGAACCTCAAGCCCTGCGGCGGCGAGGCCGCCAACGGCCACCGCATCATGATGCTGCCGGCTGATTCGGGCGTGCCAGGCGCCATCGGCCTGCGCAGCCACTCCAGCGGCTCGGCGGTGTTCGGCGGCGCCGTCGCCTTCAAGATGGCGATGGAGAAGCTGCTGCGCGGCACCGAGCCGCCCAAGCTCACCTACGTCTCCCACAGCCCCACGGACAACAGCACCGTCAAGCTGTGCGAGACCGGGTCGTCGGCGGAGGTGATCGCCGGCTGCAACACGATCAATCCGGCGATCATGGGCAACCCGTTGTACTACGCGGACATCTTCCAGCCCGACCTGCTGCCGGAACTCGGGCTGAACGCCGCGTTGATCAGCCTGCCCGAGGAGCCGGATTCCTAGAACTATCCGTTGATGTTGACCCGCCCCTCCCCCGTCCCCTCCCGCAAGGGGAAGGGAAAAACAAGAACGTCCCCCTCCCGCAAGGGGAGGGGGACGCACGGATCATGTCTTGCTTCTCCCTTCCCCTTGCGGGAGGGGACGGGGGAGGGGTCCGATCCGACCGAGCGACCGTGGTCGGAACGTGCTCTAGACCCGGCCTCGTCCGAGGCAAGGGGCGGGTGGCAACCGTCACCCGCCCGCACTCGGTGAAGCGGGCCATGCGAGGGCCGCGCCCATGAGCGTTCCGCCGGCGATCGAGCTCTCCCACGTCACCAAACGCTTCGACGCCACGGTCGCGCTCGACAACGTCGATCTCGCGATCGACACGGGCGCGGTGCATGCCCTCCTTGGTGAGAATGGCGCCGGAAAATCCACGGTGGTCAAGCTGCTGTCGGGGCTCCTGCGCGCCGATTCCGGCACTATCCGCCTGGCGGGCGAGGAGGCTCGGCTCGGCTCGGCGGCTGCCGCGCGCCGGCACGGAATCGCCACCGCCTTCCAGGAGATGACCCTCGTCCGGGATCTGACGGTCGCCCAGAACCTCCTGCTGCCGCTCGAGCCGACCACGCTCGGCCAAGTCAGCCGGCGCCGAAGCCTGGACCGGACCATGGCGATCTTCGACCGGCTCGAGATCCACGGCATCGATCCGCGCGACGAGGTCCGCGATCTCGAACTCCCCCTCCGGCAGAAGCTGGAGATCGCCAAGGCGGTCTCCCGCGACCCTAGGATCCTGCTGCTCGACGAACCAACCTCCACCCTGTCCTACGACGACGTGGAATGGCTGGGGCGGATCATCGCCCGACTGCACGCGGACGGGGTGACGATCGTCTTCATCACCCACCGCATGCGCGAGGTGCGGCTCTACTGCGATCGCCTCTCGGTCCTGCGCAACGGTGCCCACGTCGGCACCTACGGCACGGCGGAGATCGACGACGACGCGGTGATCCAGCTCGTGATCGGCCGCTCCATCGCTTCCACGTTCCCGCCCAAGGGGCCCGACCGTCGCGGCACGGCGGCCGCGCCCGCCCTGGCCGGCAAGGGGCTGGGTGGCGGCGGCACGCTCGCGGACGTGAGCTTCGCCCTGTGGCCGGGGGAGATCCTCGGCGTCGCCGGCCTGCAAGGGATGGGTCAGCTCGACCTGTTCCTCGGGCTGTTCGGCGTCGATCCGTTCCTGGCTGGCACGGTGGAGATCGACGGCAAGCCGGTCACCATCGCCTCGCCGGGCGACGCCGTCGCGGCCCACATGGGGATCAGCCTGGTGCCCGAGGATCGCAAGTCGGAAGGCCTGTTCCTCAAGCTCTCCGGCAGCGTCAACGTGTCGCTGCCGGTGGTCGATCGCTTCGCGCGCTTCGGGTTGATCGACGTCGAAGCCGAGCACGCGGCGGTCGATCGCGTGCTCGAACGCCTGCGCGTCGATCCGCGCGCGCTGTACACGCGCTGCGCCGCGTTCAGCGGCGGCAACCAGCAGAAAATGGCGATCGGCAAGTGGCTCCTGGCGGAAAGCCGGATACTGCTCCTGTACGACCCGACGCGCGGGGTCGACGTCGGCACGAAGCACGAGATCTATGTGCTGGCGCGGGAATTCGCCGCCGCCGGCGGGGCCGTGTTGTTCTATTCGACCGAGGTGCCCGAGCTCGTGAACCTGTGCGATCGCGTCCTCGTCCTCTACCGCGGCCGCCTGGTCGACGAGCTGGTGGGCGATGCCGCCAGCGAGGCGGCGATCATGCGCGGCGCGCTGGGCGGGCCCGTGCCCGCGCTGGCCGCGGCGGAATAGCCCATGGCCATGACCGCGACAGCCCGACGCGCGCTTCCCTTCCGGCTCGACATCGGCCGCCATCGCGGCCTGATCATCGCCGCCAGCGTGTTCATCCTCATCATCCTCGGCCTGCAGCTCGTGAGCGAAACGTCGCTCGGCTACTTCGAGCTCAGCTACCTGTCGTCCGGCGGGACGACGCTGGCCCTGCTCGCCATGGGCCAGACCCTGGTCATCCTCACCGGCGGCTTCGACCTGAGCTGCGGCGCGACGCTTTCCCTGGTGAATTCCGTGCTCGCGGCCAACATGGGCGAAAGCATCGGATCGCAGATTCTGTGGTCGATCATCGGCCTCGGCATCGGCGTCGCCGTCGGTGCCGTGAACGGCTTCTTCGTCGCGTTCATGCGGCTGCAATCGGTCGTGGTGACGCTCGCCACCATGTTCATCATCCAGGGCCTGGCGATTCTCGTGCTGCCGAAGCCGGGCGGGCGCATCGGCTCGGAGCTCAGCACGTTCCTGACCTACGACGCGATCCCGAACGTGCTACCGGCCCCGGTCATCGTCCTCGGCGTCGCCCTGCTGGTCTGGGGCCTGGTCAAGCGGACCCGGTTCGGCACGACGCTGTACGCGGTGGGCAGCGATCAGGAGGCGGCGCGGGCCAATGGGGTCGCGGTTCGCTGGGTCGTGTTCAAGACCTACCTGTTCGCGGGCCTCTACTACGGCGCGGCCGGCGTGTTCGTCGGCGCGACCACCGGCTCGGGCGACGCGCTCGTCGGCAAACCGATGCTGATGTCGACCTTCGCCGCCGTGGTCCTCGGCGGCACGTTGCTGGGCGGCGGTCGCGGCGGGTTGGTCGGCACGGTGTTCGGCTGCTTCACGCTGATGATCACCGTGAACATTCTCCTGGTGCTCAACGTCTCCGCCTTCTACGCGACCATGGCCGAGGCGATCGTCATCATTCTGGCGGTAGTGGGGGCCTCGATCAGCCGCACATCGCCCTTCGCCGCGCAGATGCGGGCGCTGTTTCTCAGGCTCCGCGCCTGGCGCGACGGAACCCTGCCGTCGTCGATCGGCGGCACCGACCGAACGGTGCGGCTCGTCGAGCAGGACCGGCCACGCCGCGTCGACCCCCAGCTTACCGGACCGCGGTGGCGGCGCTGGTTGCGGCGCAACCGCGAAACCCTCGGCTTCGTGCTGCCGGCCTACGTGCTCTCGATCGTCGTCATTGCCGCGACGTTCATGATGTACGGCTCGAAGGCGATGACATTCAACTACGTCAACTCGCTCCTGTTGCTGACCTCGTTCATCGCCATCCTCGGCCTGGGGCAGGGGGCGGTGATCCTGGCCGGCGGGTTCGATCTGTCGGTACCGTGGACCATCACGTTCTGCGGGCTGATGTTCACCTCCATGGTCAACGGCGCCGATGCCGGCCTGTGGTGGGTGATTCCCCTCGTGCTCCTGATTGGCGCGGCCGTGGGCCTGTTCAACGGTTTCGGGGTGGCGGTGATGGGCTTGTCTCCCGTGGTCATCACGCTCGCGACCAACGGGCTGATGCACGGCATCACCCTGGTCACCACCGAGGTGAACGCGACCCGCTTCGGGGCACCGGCGGTCAACTGGTTCGTCAACGGGTCGATCCTCGGCTTTTCCCCCACCGTCTGGTTCCTCGCCCTGTTCATCGTGTTCGGCTGGTTCCTCTTGAGCCGCACGGCTTTCGGGCGCCGGGTCTTCGCGGTCGGGTGCGGCCATCGCGCCGCGCGCATGTCCGGGATCAACGTCGGCGCGACGCTGATCGGCACTTATGTGCTCAGCGGAATCTGCTCGGCGATCGTCGGCCTGCTGCTGGTCGGCTTCGGCAACCTCGCCGTCCTCGGCATGGGCGAAGCCTACATGCTGCCGGCGATCGCCGTCGTCATCGTCGGCGGCACCCTCGTCACCGGCGGGCGCGGGCACTACCTCGGCATCTTCGGCGGCGCGCTTCTGCTCACGGGCCTCTCGACCCTGCTCGCGGGGACGACCTGGCCCGAGGCCGTGCGCGATATCCTCGTCGGTCTGGTCGTCCTCGGGGCGATCATCACGCTGCGCGAACGGTTTTCCTAGGGAGATCCATGGTGGCGAAGGCCGGAAGACGGACCAAGGTCGCGGCCAGGCGGAAGGCGGCCAAGATCGATCCTCTGCTCATGGCGGTGCTGTCCAGCCGGCTCGAGGCGATCATCCGCGAGATGAGCAACACCGTGATGAAGGCCAGCCGCTCGGCCGTCATCAAGAACGCCCGCGACATGTCGTGCGGACTGCTCACCTACGACCACCGCCTGATCTGCGTCGAAGAGGCGATGCCGATCCACGTCAGCGCCCTCGATCTCACCACCCGCCCCATCACCGAACTGTTCGACGACGTGCGCGAAGGCGACGCGTTCTTCAACAACAGCCCGTACCTCGGCGTCACCCACCACGCCGACATGACCCTGTGCACGCCGGTCTTCCTCGACGGCGAACCCCTGTTCTGGACCCTGTCCCGCTCGCACCACGCCGACGTGGGCGCGCCGGAGCCATCGACCTACCTGCCCTACGCGGCCGAGGTCTATCAGGAAGGGGTGCATTTCCCCTGCGTCCGGATCCAGCGCGACTACCAGGACATCGCCGATGTGGTCCGCATCGGCCTGCACAAGATCCGGGTGCCGAAGATCTGGTACGGCGACTTCAAGGCCCAGGTCGGCGCCTGCCGGATCGGCGAGCGGCGCCTGAAGGAGTTGGCGAAACGCTATGGCACGGCGACGGTCAAGGCCTTCGTCGAGGAATGGATGGACTACGGCAAGCGTCGCGCCATCGCCGCCATCCGCCAACTCAAGGCCGGCACCTACACCTACCAGACCGCCCACGATCCGGTGCCCGGGGTGGCCGACACCGGCATCCCGATCAAGGCGGTGGTGACCATCGATCCCCGCAAGGGCAAGATCACCGTGGACCTGCGCGACAACCCCGACTGCGTGCCGGGCGGAATCAATCTTTCCGAGGCCACGGCGACCGGCTCCTGCCTGATCGGCGTGTTCTACAACCTGGACCCGTCGATCCCGCACAACGCCGGCAGCGCCAGCCGCGTAAAAGTCCTCCTGCGCGACGGCTGCGTCGTCGGCCGGCCCACCTTCCCGGCCGGCACGTCGGTCGCCACCACCAACGTCAACGACCGCCTGATCAACGCGGTGCAGTGCGCCTTCTCGCGTATGGGCGAACCCTTCGGCCTGGCCGAGGGCGGCGGCGATTTCTCCGCCGGGCTCGGGGTCATCGCCGGGGTCGAGTCGCGCAAGGGCAGGCCGTTCCCCTACGTGAACCAGCTCTGCGTCGGGCTCTCCGGCGGCCCCGGGCTGTACGGCCACGACGGTTGGCTCACCTACGAGGCGCCGAACGGCGGTGGCGTGCTGGTGCTCGATTCGATCGAGATCGACGAGAGCATGTACCCGGTGTTGCTCGAGGAACGTCGCATCGCCAAGGACAGCATGGGGTGCGGCCACTGGAACGGCGCGCCCGCCACCGCGGGGGCGTACCGCTCGCTCTCCGGCGACATGACCGTCGCCTACTGCTCGGACGGCGACACCAACGTCGCCAAGGGCGTGCTCAAGGGCATCGCCGCGGCGCCGGCCGGCAACTGGCGCCGGGGCCGCAACGGCCAGACGGAGCAGCTGCCGTCGTTCCACATCGCCAAGCTGAAGGAGGGCGAGGCGATCATCTATCGTAGCTGCGCCGGCGGCGGCTACGGCGATCCGACCAAGCGCGAGCCCGCGGCGGTGGCGCGCGACGTGAACCGGTACTGGCTGGATGCCGATCGGGCCGAGCCGATCTACAAGGTGGCGCTCAAGAAGGCGGCCAACGGCGTCGATGTGGAGGTCGATAAGGCCCGCACGGCGTCGCTTCGGGCCGGATGATGAAGACCTGAGGCCGCCGTTCGACGAGTCCCGCTTCCTCCGCATCCAGTCCGGTGCGATCGGGCATGCCGACGGTCTGCGTGGTGCCGTCGCCGCGTGCCTCGACGCCGGTGCCAGGAACATTTTTTTTCTGGGAACGGGTGGGGCGGCCATCCTCATGCATCCGGCGGCCCAAATACTCGGACGTCAGTCCGAAATCCCGATCTTCGCCGAACTATCGGCCGAGCTCGTGGCCGGTGGACACCGGAAACTGGGTCCCGGCTCGATCGTCGTGATCCCCTCGCTCTCCGGCACAACCAAGGAAAGCGTCGACGCCCTGGCGTTCTGCCAGGCCCGGGGCGCCAAGGTCATCGCCCTCGTCGGCCACCCCGGGACCCCCCTCGCCGACCGAGCCGACCACGCCTTCGTCAACTTCGCCGAGGACGATACCTCGTGCGAATCGTTCTATCTCCAGTCCTTGCTGATTGCCCTCGCCGTCATGGCGCATCGCGGCGAATGGGTCGACACCGAGCGTGTCGTCGCCGAACTGCGCCGGCTTCCGCCCTTGCTCGTCGCGGTAAAAAGGGCGGCTGAAGGCCGCGCCGCGGAGCTCGCCCGGGTGATCGCGAATGACCCCTACCACATCATCGTTGGCGCCGGCGCCACTTGGCCCCAGGCCTGGTATTACGGCATGTGCATCCTCGAAGAGATGCAGTGGATCCGCACGCGCCCCGTCCACGCGTCCGATTTCTTCCACGGCACGCTCGAGCTGGTGGAGAAGAGCGTCAGCGTCCTCCTCTTCAAGGGCGAGGATGCGTATCGTGGACTGGTCGAGCGGGTCGAGCGGTTCCTCCTGCCCTACACCGACAAGATCACCCTGCTCGATGCGGCCGCGTTCCCGCTTCCCGGGATATCGGCGGACGTGCGTGCGCTGCTCTCGCCGGTCATCCTCGCCACGGTGCTCGAGCGGGTGAGTGCCCACCTCGAGGTGCTGCGCGACCACCCCCTCACCACGCGGCGCTACTACAAGCGCGTGGCCTACTGACGGCCGTGGCGTTCGACCTCGCCACCGTCGGCGACAACTGCATCGACCGCTACCTGCCGCCCGTCGGCCTGTCGACGGTTGGCGGCAACGCCGTCAACGTGGCGGTGCACCTCCGTGCCCATGGTCACCGGGTCGCCTACTACGGCGCGGTCGGCGACGATGGCAACGGCCTCCGAACCGTCGCCCTGCTCGGCGAGACGTCGGTCGATATCGCCCACGTCACGGTCGTTCCGCAGGGGCGAACCGCCACCACCGACATCGCCTGCGGACCGAAAGGCGCCCGGACGTTCGTACACGAGGATTTCGGCGTCGCTCGCGGCTACCGGCCCGACGACGGCGACGTCGCCGAACTTTGCCGAAAACGGCACGTGCATATCGGCTGGCTCGATGACGGCGGGGCTTTGCGGCGAACTCTGTCGGGGCGCGGGGTCAGCGTTTCCCAGGATCTCTCCATCAACCTTGGAAGCGCCCACATTGGCGCGGAGGGGCTGGCCGTCGCCTTCGCCGCCGGCACGGATGCCGAAGCCGAAGCCGAGGCGCGGATCGCCGCCATCCTCGCCGCTGGCGCGCGCATCGCCGTGATCACCTTGGGTGCCGCGGGCGCCATCGCCTGCGACGGTCGGACGGTCGCGCGCCGGGGCATCGTGCCGACCGCCGTGGTCGACACCCTCGGCGCCGGCGACACCTTCATCGCCGGGTTTCTCGACGCGCATCTGCGGGGCGGGGAGCTAGGGCGCTGTCTCGAAGCGGGGCGCGACGCGGCCGCCATCACCTGCACTCACTACGGCGGATTTCCGCAGCCGACGGTTCCGATGGATTAGAACCCGGCCTTGATCTCCTCCCACATGCTGGTCAGCTTCTCCAGGTCGGGAAGCGGTTTCTGGAAGTAGGCATTGCCGAGATGGGCCGCCGGGTCCTGGGGAATGTTGAGCTCGTCGAGGACGGCCGCTTCCACCATCCCATAGGACTTGGCGTTCGCGTGTCCATAGCCCCACTGGGTGATCTCGTAGACGCCGGTTTCGGGACAGATGAAGCCGTCGATGACGTCGTAGGCCTTCTGCACCATCTCTTCGCCGTTCTGCTCGCTGGCCGGGCCGCGAGAAACGCCGCAGACCCAGGTCAGGGCACCTTCCTTCGGCTGCATGAACTGGACCGGCAGCCCTTCCTTGACGAGCGGCGTCACCGAATAGCCGAAGCCGACAAAGGCGACCACCTCGCCGCTCACGATCATCTGCTGGATGCCGGTTGGATCGCTCGAATAGGTGCGTACGAGGGATCGTTGCTCGACCAGAACATCGCGCACGCGCGCTACGTCGGCCTCGGTCATGGCGTAGGGATCGATCCCGAGATAGAGGGCGGCGATGGCGATGGATTCGTCCACCGAGTCGAGCATCACCAGCTTGCCCGCGTACTTCGGGTCCCACATGATCTTCCAGCTCGGGTTGTCCACGTACTCCGGCGCCATATCGGTGCGGAAGATGACGGAGACCTGGCCCCAGTCGATCGGCACCCAGACGCGCTTGCCGTCGATGACCGCGTCCGCCACATCCGTGAGGCCCGGGATGAGATCGTCGTAGAACCGCAGCCGGCTCACGTCGATCTCGGCCAACAGCTCGGCGTCGTAAAACCTCCGAATCCAATTGGCGCAAGGCGTGATCACATCGGGGGCGAATCCCGCGCGCAGCTTGGCGAAGGCGTCCTCGTGGGATTCGAAGAACGAGAAGTTCGACGTGCAGCCGTACTTCTCCACGTAGCTCGCGTTGTAGCCGGGGTCCTCGGAACCTACCCAGGCGAGCGTCATCGGATGCCCATCGCCGCATTCATCGGCCAGCACCGGCCGCACCAGCGGCATCGACACCATGCTGAGGCCGAGGGCGGAAAGGTTCCGTGTCATCCGCCGGCGGCTCTGGTGCGTCCCACGAAAAGGCATGGTTCTCTCCATCCTGTTGTCAGCTTGCTCGGCGCGCTCTCTTTGACTTTGGTGATGCCAGAATCGTCGGCGCGATCGACTCGACGGCGAACGGCACGGTGTCGGTCAACGCGAGGGTCAGGTCCCGGGCGAAGCGGTGCCCGGAATAGACGGCGGCGGC
>SHVY01000070.1 GCA_009694045.1 Alphaproteobacteria bacterium
GCCTACGTCGTCTTCCCCGACCGCACCCTCGAGGAGATGGCCGCGCGCCGCCCCACGACCCTCGAAGGGCTCGCCGAAATCCACGGCGTCGGCCGAGCCAAGCTCGCCCGCTGGGGAGCGGCGTTCCTCGCCGCGCTGAGCGAGGAGGGCGAGGTTACCGGTCACCCATGAGTTGCCAACTGTTGCCAACTCCAGTACGGTATCGGCACATGAGAGGATGACCCGGATGCCGACGAGAAACATCAACCTTACGGACCACTACGACACATTCGTCGAGGAGAGCGTGAGCGCGGGCCAATTCGCGAACGCGAGCGAAGTGATCCGCGCCGGCTTGCGCCTCCTGGAGCAGAGCGAGGCCGAGCGCGCCTTGCGCCTCGACCGGCTGCGCGCCGAAGTCCGGAAGGGAATCGCGGCGGCGGATCGCGGCGACGCGGTCACACTCGAACCCGGCGACGTGACGCCCTTCTTGGCCAAGGCAGGGCGGCGCGCGGCCCGGCGCGCCAAACACGGGCAGGGCTGAACCGCGTGTGTTCGCACTGCGTGTCACCGCCCCGGCCGTCGCCGACATCGAGGACGTCCTGCTATGGTCGCACGAGCGCTTCGGCGAAACGGGACGACGACGCTACGAAGCCCTGATCGGGTTTGCCCTCTCCGATCTCGCCGCGGACCCGACAAGACCGACGGCTCAAGCCCGACCGGAGATCGCCTCGGAAATCCTGACCTATCACCTGCGGCATGGCCGAACCCGCGTTCGGCGCGGGGGCGGCATCGTCCATCGTCCAAGGCATTTCATCGTCTTCCGCTTGCGTCCCTCGGATACGGTCCAGGTCCTACGATTGTTGCATGACTCGATGGACCTGGCGGGCGCCCTGACAGGATCGGAATAAGCTGGGTTCGGAACGTCGCCTCCATGGCCACCCGTCACCGCGGCGCGAACTCGCCTACCGCTCCCCCGTGATCAGGCGGGCGCCGCGTTGGAAGGTGACGTAGGCCCACATCCAGGAGAAGGCGACGGCTAGGCGGTTGCGGAAGCCGATCAGGAACAGCACGTGGACGATGCCCCACAGGATCCAGGCGGGCAGGCCGATCACCTGCAACTGGCAGACCGCGAGCTTGCGGCCGATGGTCGCCATCGAGCCCCAGTCGCGGTAGCGAAACGCGGACCGCTCGCCGCCCCCCTTGGCGAGACGTCCGATCAGGCGGCCGACGTGGATGCCCTGCTACTTGGCGACGGGGGCGACGCCCGGAACCTGGCGGCCCGACGCGGGGTCGACCCAGCAGGCGGTGTCGCCGATGGCGAAGACGTTGGGATAGCCTGGCACCGAGCAATCGGCCCCGACCTTGACCCGGCCGGCGCGATCGGATTCGACCCCCAGCCATTCGGCCGCCGGCGAGGCCAGCACCCCGGCCGACCAGATGACGGTCTCCGCCGCCACCTTCTCGTCGCCGATCTGGACCCCCTCCTCGTCGATCTGGTTGACGCGGATGCCGGTGCGGACCTCGACGCCCATGGCCTGGAGGGAGCGCCGGGCTTCCTCGCTCAAGCGTTCGGGGAAGGACGCGAGCGGGCGCGGCCCCGCCTCCACCAGGATCACCCGGGCGGACGCCGGGTCGATGGTGCGGAAGTCGGTGGCGAGCGCCTTCTTCGCGAGCTCGGCGATCGCCCCGGCCATCTCCACGCCCGTGGGGCCGCCGCCGATCAGGATGAACGTCAACAATCTTTGGCTGCGCTTCTCGTCGTCCTCGTACTCGGCCTTCTCGAACGCCTCGAGGATGATGCGGCGCAAGGCGGTCGCGTCCTCCAGCGACTTGAGCCCCGGCGCCCGCGGCGCCCACTCGTCGCGCCCGAAGTAGCTGTGTCGCGCCCCCGTCGCTAAGACCAGATAGTCGTAGTGCAGCGCGCGCTTGCGCAGCTGCACTACGCGGGCCGTGGCGTCGATCCCCACCACCTTGTCGAGCAGCACCTGGGTGTTGAGCTGGCGGCACAGCACCACCCGCACCGGCTGGGCGATGTCGGCCGGGGAAAGGCCCGCCGTCGCCACCTGGTACAGCAGCGGCTGGAACAGGTGATGGTTGCGACGATCGATGACGGTGACGCGGACGTTCGCGTCGGCCAGCGCCCGGGCGGCGGACAAGCCGCCGAACCCGGCGCCGACGATCACCACGTGCGGTCGGTCGGTCGATGGTGGCGCGCGCATGGGACAGCTTCCCCCTAGCGCTCGGCCACGTGGAAGCGCTTGCGCACCCAGTGGTCGATCGAGACGAGCCCGGGGCCACGCACGATCAGGCTCAGGAGCAGCATCATCCAATAGTAGTGCTCGACCCGGTAGAAGTCGGGCACGAGGAACTGGATGGTGAGCGTCATGCCCAGCATGGGGATCGCGGCGAAGCGGGTGGCGAAGCCCACGAGCAGCAGGATCGGCCCCACCAGATCGACCGTGACCGCGCCCCAGGCCGCGAGTTCCGGCGGCAGAAGAGGCACCTGGTAGAGGTCCCTGAACAGCGAAACCGTGGTGCTCCAGCCCTGCAGCTTCACCATCGCCGAATCCCAGAACAGCTTCGCCATCCACAGACGGAACACGAGCTGCAGGGCGGATCCGCCCAGGCTTTCGGCCCTAGGCAGGGCGGCGAGCACACGGGTAAGGCTGCCGATTGAGGCCATCGGCATGGCTTCGGATTTCATCATGGCACGTCTCCTTTCAGGCTGGCGTCGCCACGAGACCGCTGAAGGTCCCGGTGACCAGGTGGTCGATCAAGGCGGTTTGCAGATCGAAGGTCGGATCGGCGGTCTCGGCCGCGGCCGCCGCCTCGGCCAAGGTCGTGCCGCCGGCCAGCGCCGCGACCAGGGCGAAAGACCCGGCCGCGAGCGGACGATAGACGACCGTCAACTTGGGTCGGAGGACCGCGACGTTCGCCCCGCCTTGCCGCAAATCCACCACGCCGTCGCCGCCCTCCTGGTTCGCTTCCCAGATCGCGTCGATGGGGAAGCGCGAGGCGACGAGGCGCAGCGAGGGATGCGGCGACAGCCGCAGCCCGTCGATCAGGTCAGGGGCGACCGACGCTAGCGCCCCGGGCTCCAAGGGCAGGGCGTCGGCGGCGAAATGGGCTTCGTTCATCGCCCATTCCAACCGTCCGACATCGCCCAGATAGGGCAGCCCGGCGCGAAGCCGTCGAGGAAAGCGGGGAGGCCGCCGCCGTAGGCGTACAGCCGGCCGTGGCTCGGGGGATGGGCGGTGATGAAGGCATGCGCCGCGTAGCCGAAGAAGCGGTCATCCACCAGCCGTCGGACGACGGGATAGGTGGCCCCCAGCGCGTCGGTCAGCAGGATGAAGGTGTTGTTGCGGTAGATCGCGACCCGGCGTTCGACCGAGAGCCCGTCGGCCAGCACATCCTCGGCCAGTGGCGCGACGCGGTCGTCCAGGATCGCCGGGCGAAACCGGGTTTGGAGCTCAAGCAGCGCTGGCATGGCGAATCGTCGCGTTGATGGCATCGGCCCGGGTTGCCTCGGCCACCAGAACGGCGAGGCTGGGAAGCCGCGTGTCCCATTCGACCAGGCTGGGCGAAGGCCCGAACCGGCGCAGGGCGTGCTCGTACAGCGACCACACCTCGTCGCTGACGGCGGAGCCGTGGTCGTCGATGCGGATCACCCGCTCGCCCACGTCGTTCAGAGCGTGGCCCGCCAGATGAATCTCGCCGACGATACCCTGGGGCAGGGCATCGATGTAGGCGCGGCCATCGAACCCGAAGTTGAAGCCGCTGACCGCGATGTTGTTCACGTCCAGCAGCACGCCGCAGCCCGTCCGCGCGGCAAGCTCGCCGAGAAACTGGGGCTCGGCGATTGGCGAATGGCGATAGCGCAGGTAGACTGAGGGATTCTCGACCAGGATGGTGCGGTCGAGCGCGGCTTGGGTCCGGGCCACATTGTCGGCGACCAGGGCCAGCGATGCTTCGTCGTACGGGAGGGGCAGCAGATCGTTCAGGTAGACCCCACCGATCGCGCTCCACGACAGATGCTCGGACACCAGAAGGGGATCAAACCGGTCGACCAGGGACCGCAGTCGGGCAAGATGGTCGGGGTCCACCGGCTCAGCCGCGCCGAGCGACAGGGCGACCCCATGCAGGCTCAGCGGATAGTCGCGTTGGATCTGCTCCAGGTAGTAGAGGGGCGGCCCGCCGGCGCCCATGTAGTTCTCGCTGTGGACCTCGACGAAGCCAACACCGGGGTGAGCCTCCAGCACGTCCGCATAGTGCGGCGGCCGCAGCCCGATGCCGGCACGGGCCGGGATCGGGCTGGGCATCCGCCGGACGCCCGGCGCATTGCCGAAGTCGGTCGTGGTCGTCGTGTCCGCTTCGGGGGTCATGGCCGTGGCGTCCGGTTCGCGCTGGATGGCCGGTTAGGCCTTCGGCGTCAGGCTGGCGCCGACGATCTTCTCGCAGGTGCCTACGGGCACGTAGATCCAGGTATAGGGCAGCGAGTCGGCCGACGGGGGGCCGACGGGATGGAGATGCACCAGGTCCGCTATTTTCTCGCGGTTTGCGAGACGCTGAACTTCACGCGCGCGGCCAAGAGCTGCAACGTATCGCAGCCGTCACTCACCCGCGCCGTGCAGAAGCTCGAGGACGAGTTCGGCGGCTTGCTGTTCCACCGCGAACGCAATCTCACCCATATGACCGACCTCGGCCGCATGATGCGCCCGCGGCTGGAGCGCATCGCCGGCGAGGCGGAAGCCGCCCGCGCCGAGGCGAAGCGCCTGAAGAGGCTGGAGAACGCGCCGCTGAACGTCGGCATGATGTCGACCATCGGCACCAACCGGGTGATCGACCTCCTGGCGCGGCTGCGGCGCGAACATCCCGGAATCAAGCTCACCTTGCAGGAGGACATTCCCGCCAAGGTGATGGAGGGCCTGCTGGAGGGCCGCACCGACTGCGTCTTCGTCGGCACGCCGATCGAGCTGCCGGAGCGCTGCCGGGCCAAGACCCTGTTCAGCGAACGCTATGTCGTCGCCTTCCCGCCCGGCCATCGCTTCGAGGCGATGAATGGGGTGCGTTTCAACGACCTGAACGGCGAGCCCTACGTGTGGCGCCACAATTGCGAATACACGAACCGTTTCACCGCGTTGGCCACCGAGCGCGGGATGACATGGAACGACGTCTACTCCAGCGAGCGCGAGGAGTGGGTGCAGCGCATGGTCATGTCGGGCATGGGCTGCGCCCTCATGCCCGAACACCTGGTGCTCTTCCCCGGACTGCCGACCCGTCTCGTGATCGAACCGGAGTTTACCCGCGAAATCCTGTTGGTGACGGTCGGCGGCCGCCGCTTCGGGCCGGCGCTCGATACCTTCGTCAAGCTCGCCGCCAAGTTCGATTGGTCGATGCCATGACCCCCTTGTCATGCGCTCCCGGCATCGAACCCCGGTCGCCATGGCATTTGCGGGACTGGGACGCGAGGTTCAGACTGGTGTCGTGGTGTTTGGGGCGGACCACAGGGTTGAGAGTCGATCCGCGACAGGCCCCATCGCCCAAGGAGTAACCCATGCAACTCAAAGGGAAATGCGCCGTCGTCACCGGCTCGACCAGCGGGATCGGTCTCGCCATGGCGACATCGCTCGCCCAAGCCGGCTGCAACGTCATGCTCAACGGATTCGGCGACGCGGCCGAGATCGAGAAGACCCGCGCCGATCTCGCCAAGCGGACCAACGCCAGGATCGTTTATTCCGGGGCGGACATGTCGAAGCCCGACCAGATCCGGGCGATGATCGCCGGCGCGAACCAGGAGCTCGGCGGCGTCGACATCCTGGTCAACAACGCCGGCATCCAGTTTGTCGCGCCGATCGACGAATTCCCCGAGGCGAAGTGGGACGCCATCCTCGCCATCAACCTGTCGTCGGCCTTCCACGGCATCAAGGCGGCACTTCCAGGGATGAAGGCCAAGCGCTGGGGCCGCATCATCAACCTGGCCTCGGCCCATGGCCTGGTCGCCTCCCCGTTCAAGTCGGCCTACGTGGCGGCCAAGCACGGCGTCGTCGGGCTTACCAAGACCGTGGCGATGGAGACCGCCGAGCTCGGCATCACCTGCAACGCCATCTGCCCCGGCTACGTCAAGACGCCCCTGGTCGAGAAGCAGATCGACGAGCAGGCGAAGGCCCACGGCATCCCGCGCGAGCGCGTGGTGCGCGAGGTCTTGCTGGCGAACCAACCGAACAAGGCCTTCATCGAGGCCGAGGCGCTGGGCGACATCACCGTCTTCCTGTGCACCGAATCCGCCGCCGGCATTACCGGGATAGCCCTTCCGGTCGATGGCGGTTGGACCGCCCACTAAGAACCAATCGGGAGGACATCCTTTGCCACAGAACAAGAAGCCGCCACCGGCCGGGGCGAGTCAGCCCCGCCGCGCCAAGCGGATCAGCCCGATCGCCCGAATCGACAAATCCAAGCCGCGGTCGCAGAAGGTCAAGAGCGTCAACCTGGCCCTGCAAGGCGGCGGCGCCCATGGCGCGTTCACCTGGGGTGTCCTCGACGGGTTGCTCGAGGACGGGCGGCTGGAGTTCGACGGCATCAGCGGCACCTCGGCCGGCGCGATGAACGCCGCCATCGTCGCCCAGGGCCATGCCGAGGGCGGCGTGGCCGGCGCCCGCGCGGCGCTCGAAGGCTTCTGGCGCAGCATATCGGAGCTCGGCCGCAACAGTCCGATGCAGCGCACGTTCTTCGATCGCCTGTCCGGCGGCTGGAGCATGGACCTGTCGCCCATATACATGATGTTCGACATGCTCACCCGGGTGATGTCGCCCTACCAGCTCAACCCCAACAACACCCACCCGTTGCGGTCGCTCCTGGAGCAGCAGATCCACTTCGAAACCCTGCGGACCACCTCGAAGATCAAGATCTACGTCTCCGCCACCAACGTCGGCAACGGCAAGGTCCGCGTCTTCGGCCGCGACGAGTTGACGGTCGACGCTCTGCTCGCCTCGGCCTGCCTGCCGACCATGTTCCAGGCGATCGAGATCGACGGCGAACACTTCTGGGACGGCGGCTATATGGGTAATCCGGCCCTTTTCCCCCTCATCTACAATTGCACCAGCGACGACATCATCATCGTCCAGATCAACCCGATGAAGCAGGCCGAGCCGCCGCGCACGGCCAACGAGATCCTGAACCGCATCAACGAGATCAGCTTCAACGCGACCCTCAACCGCGAGGTCCGCGCCATCGCCTTCGTGCGCAAGCTGATCGACGACGAGAACCTGGACGCGAAGAAATACCGGCGGCTGAACCTGCACATGATCGAATCCGAGGACCGCATGAGCGGCCTCGGGGTCTCGAGCAAGCTCAACGTCGAGTGGGATTTCCTGATGTACCTCAAGGAGGTCGGTCGCGACGCCGCGGCCCAGTGGCTGGCGGCGCACTTCGACCAGATCGGCGTGGCGACCACGCTCGACATCAAAGAGAAGTTCCTCTAGTGGTCCGCCGCAAACGCATGAATCCCGATCATCGTGTTTGGGCCGAACCACTAGGCGCGCCATGAGCCACGCGGATGCCGTGACCGACCGCTCGCGACCCACCTTACCCTCGACCTCGCGCCCGCCCAGGGCCGCGTCCCGGCCGGCGCGGGAGACGTCCGGACCCCCCGCCCACCCCGGAGACTTGAAAGGAGACCTCGCATGAAGTTCGGCTTTCCCTGGATGGACCCCGACGTAAACCGCATGCTCGCGTCGCTCAACGTCCCGCCCCTCGATCTCGACGCCATGGCCGCGGCCCAGCGCAAGAACGTCGAGGCCATGTCGGCCGCCTGCCTGGTCGCCCTCGACTGCATCCACGAGTCGGCGCGCAAACAGGCATCCTTGCTCACCGAGACCGTCGATCAGGTGTTCGCGGCCGCCCGGGAAGTCTCGGCCGGTGGCAAGATGAACAGTGCCGGCGGCAACCCGATGGACGCGCAGCGCGCGCTGATCGAGCGCGGCCTCGCCAACATGCGCGAGATCGCCGATCTCATCGCCAAGTCGAATTCGGAGGCGTTCGAGATCGTCAGCCGCCGCGCCGCCGATTGCCTCGACGAGATGAAGGATCTGACCTCGGACAAGAAATAACGCGCCCGCCGGGGGTTGCCGCTCTGGCGCACGGGCGGTTTGTGCGCTAGGATGATTCACATTAAGGTGGATCAGGCTCGACTGTGTCCTGGATGACCCGACAGGGCACCGGAGCACCCGCGTTCCAGTGCGGCGTTCCACCCGGCGCCGCTTCGGCGCGCGTGCTGATCTAGGAGGAACACGATGATCAAGAAGACCGCCAACTCGGCGCCGCAGCGCTCCGCAGCGCCGCGGAATGCGCCAGGAATTCCCCAATTCGATCCGATCAAGCTCGCCAGTTCGTTCGGCATGCCGCACCTGGACCTGGAGACCATGGCGACCATCCAGCGCCGCAACGTCGAGACGCTGACCGCCATCTGCCAGCTCGCCTTCGACTGCTGCCAGGCCTCGGCCCAGCGCCAGGCACAGGTGTTCCGCGACACCGCCGAGGAAATGGCCGGATCGTTCCGCAAGCTGAGCGCCCAGGAATCGCCCCAGGCCCAGGCTGCCTCGCAGCTCGAGGTCGGGCGTCAGGTGCTCGAGCGTGGCATGATTTCCCTGCGCCAACTGGCCGAGTTGATCGCCAAGACCAACAGCGATGCGTTCGAGCTGATCAACCAGCGCGCCTCGAGTTGCATCAACGAGTTGCAGAACGTCGTCGTCAACCCCGACCGCAAAAGTTAAGAGCGTTCGGGAACGATCCTGGTCCTCGCCGCCGTGCGCGCCGCCCTGGCGCCCGGCGGCTCCTCCTGGCGTAACCCGAAGACGGTGCGGCGGCGGGTAATCTCCGCCACGTAGTGGAAAGGCCGCCCAGCGTCGTCCCCGAAGCCCGGAAACCCGGGCGCCCGCATGAAGATCGCGTGACCCGGAGGTGCCGGCACCGCGCGGGCCCCCTGTCCCGACCGGGCGGCGGCCACGCGGAACAGCCCTTCCCCCTCCAGCACGAGCAGCACGACCAGATTGCGGTAGCTGATGTGGTCGCGGTGCGGCGTGATGCCGATCGATCCGACCTCGTAGCGATTGAGCATCATCTCGTTGAGGTTCAGGGGTGTGGCGAACCCGCCCCCGTTCAGGGGCGCCATCGCCGCGTCCCACAGGGCCTGGAACGCCGTCGTGAAGGCCGTGAACGCCGATCCCTCGGGGAAATCCGCGAACCAGTCGAGCTGTTGCCGCACCAGCGTCGGGCCGGAACCCACGACCTCGCGCGAGGGCAGATAGGCATAGCCCGCCTGCTCTGCCAACAGGCGAGCCCGCGCGGCCTCGGGAATCAACGGCAGGGCGATCGCGTCCTCGCGCGCCAGCCGCTCGAGCAATCGGCGCCCGTCGATCGCCTCAAGGGTGAACCAGGCCATGCCCGCATGATAGCAAACGCTCACGGTTTCAGCTTGGGGCTCCGCGCCAGCACCCGATGGCAGACGGCCCCGAGAACCAGCGACGCCGCGACCAGGACGCCGAGACCGATCTCCGTCGGCCCCTCCTCGGCCCCGGTCAGGGCATGGCGGAAGCCGCCGACCGTGTAGGTGAGCGGGTTGGCCAGGCTCAAGGTCGCCCAGGGCTCGGGCAGCGTGCGGGCGTCGTAGAACGACCCGGACAGGAAGGCGAGGGGGACGACCACGAAGTTCTCGATCGTCGCCACATGGTCGTACTTGCGCGCCCACACCCCGCTCAGGATGCCGATTAAGGACAGCAGAATCGCCGCCAGCACGGCATGGACGAGGGCAAGCAGGGCCCCCGACGCCCGGAGTTCCACGAAGGGCGCGAAGGCCGCCAGGATCACCGCCCCCAGGATCAGGCCGCGGGCGATCCCCGCGCCGACGAAGGCGGCCAGAAGCTCCGTCGTGCTCACGGGCGGCATCAACGCATCGACGATCGTGCCGCTGATCTTGCGGTCGATCAGCGACCAGGCGGTCATCTCGAAGGCGTTCTGCGCGATCGCCATCATGGCGAGCGCCGGTGCCACGAAGGAGAGGAACGGCACCCCGGCGACGCGCCCCAGATCCTCGGGCGCCGCGATCGCCAGCACCGCGAAGTACAGCAGGGTCGTCAGGGCCGGGGCCACGAACCACGTGACCGGCGACCGCAGGGGCCGGCCGATCTCGATCCACCACAGGGTGTAAAGGCCCCGCCAATTGGCGTGCCCTTCGCGAACCGTGCTGAGGGATCGAAGCGGCATGGGTTCGGTGGCCGGGTTGGGAGCGCGGCCGTCATAGGTCATCGCGACCCCCGAGGGCAAGCCTTTTCCCCTTTCTCCGTCGCCGCTTCTGCCCCACAGTGCCGCGCCCATGATCCGCCAAAGCGCCCCGCTCGCCATGCTCATCCTCGCGCTCGGGATGCTGTTCTGGTCCGGCAACGTAGTGATCGGCCGCGGCATCCACGACCTGATCCCGCCGGTCTCCCTGAGCTTCTTTCGCTGGAGCCTGGCCACCCTGGTCGTGCTGGCCTTCGCCGGGCGCCGGGTCTGGGCGCTCAGGGCCGTGATCGCCATGAACCTGCGGCTCCTCGTCGCGCTCGCGCTGCTCAGCGTCACCACCTACACGACTCTCCTCTACATGGCGCTGCACGCCACCACGGCGGTCAACGCGACGATCGTCAACTCGGCGGCCCCGGTGCTCTACGCCATCCTCGCCTGGATGGTCCTCGGCCAGGCGGTGACGGCGCGCCAGATCGTCGGTATGGTGATCTCGATGGTGGGTGTCGCCGCCATCGTCGCCCGTGGCGATCCGGGCGTGCTCGCCAGCTTCCGCCTGAACCTCGGCGACGCGCTGGTGCTGTTCGGCGGCCTCACCTGGGCGTTCTACTCCGTGCTGCTGAAGCGCCTGCCGCCGCAAATCGACGCCATCGCCCTGGTCGCGGCGATGTTCCCCCTGGGCTGGCTTCTGCTCCTGCCGCTGTACGCGGTCGAGCTGGCGCTGGGTGCCCGCTTCCCCTGGTCGTGGGAAACCGCGACCGTGGTCGGCTACGTCGGCATCTTCCCCTCGATCCTCGCCACCCTGGCGTGGAACCACGGCGTCGCCGTGCTGGGGCCGACCCGAGCCTCGATGTTCCTGCACCTGGTCCTGGTGTTCGGGGTCGGGTTGGCGGTCCTCGTCCTCGGCGAGACCCTGGAGCCCCACCACCTGGTGGGCGCCGGCCTGATCCTCGCCGGCATCACCCTCACCAGCGCCCGGGGCGCGCGCAAGGCGACCGCCCGTGGCTGAGGCCGCCGCCTACGACGTCGTCTTCTTCGTCTCCAACCCCGAACTCCGGGGCTTGAAGCAGAGCGTCGGCGACTACGTCGAGACCGCGGGGTTCGCCGCGCGTTATCCCTCCTTGCGCTGCGCCACGATCCGCTTCTCCGACCCCTCGACCGTGGTCGCCATCGGCGATGACGCCTGCGTCATCGCCCAGGACCACATCGGCGCCGTCGACATCGCCAAGTCGCGCTTCTTCGTCTACTTCCCGGCCTCGTTCGAGCCCGAGGACGTGAGCCTGCACCCGGTGCGCCACGATGTACCCCACGCCCACTACCTGCACCGCCAGTGGCGGGTCGTCGCCGAGTATCTCGAGGCGTCCCTGCCCCGCTTCGGCCGCTGCCTCAACCAGCCCTTGCTGGCCAGGGCCGGCTGCAACAAGCTGATCCAGCGCCGGGCGGCCCGCTCCGCCGGCGCGCGGCTCGCCCCCACCATGGTCGCCAACCACCGGGACGCCGTTCTTCCCCTGCTCGACCGGGGTCCGGCCATCACCAAGTACCTGTCGGAGACCGGCCGGGCCGATGGCGGCACCCGCGCCGGATTCGTCGCCGCCGGCAACCTCGGCGACCTGCGCCCGGCCCCGGCGATCGTCCAATCATACATCGCGGCCGAGTACGAATATCGCGTCTACGTCATGGGCGATGGGGTCACCGCCATCCGCATCCGCACCCCCGACCGGGAGGCGGCACCCGATGCGCGCTATCGCGACTACGTGGACTCGGACTTCACGATCCTGGACGGGCTCGGCGCCCACGATCCCCTGTTCCTCCGGATCACCCGCGAGCTCGGCCTGAACTACGCGGTCTACGACGCCCTGCCCCTGGGCGACGATCTGTTCATCAACGAGGTCAACACCAACGGCACCTGGTTCCAGTGGCCGGCGCCGATCCGGTCCGAGATCACGGACCGGTTCCACGCCTTCGTCCATCGCCTGGCCACGGGGTGAGCATCGTCGCGGTCACGATCGATCGCCTGGGCGCCGGCGGCGACGGCATCGGCGCGACCGATGGCACCGTTCTCTACATCCCCTACACCGTTCCCGGCGACCGGGTGCGCGCGGCGCTCGGCAACGTCCGTGGCGGCGGCCGCGAGGCCCGCGTGGTCGAACGCCTGGCCGACGGCCCCGGCCGGATCCAGCCCCCCTGCCCCCACTTCGGCACCTGCGGCGGCTGCGCCCTGCAGCACGTGGATGACCCGAGCGTCGTCGCCTGGAAGCGCGATCAGGTGGTCCGTGCCATGGCGGCCCGCGGCTTCGGCGATGCCGCGGTGGCCCCCGCCATCGCCGCGGCGCCGGCCGCGCGACGGCGCGTGAGTTTCGCCCTTGCCCGCGCGGGCGGCAGGCCCCGGGTCGGCCTCCACCCGCGCTTCGGCACGGGCGTCGTCGACCTCGGCACCTGCCTGATCGTCCAGCCCGCGCTGGTGGCGCTGCTCGCCCCCTTGCGGGCGCACCTTGCGCGCCTGCCCGGCTGGCGCCGGGGCCAGGCCGTCGCCACCCTGACCGAGAGCGGGATCGACCTGGTGCTGGCGCTCGATCTCGCGCCGGATTCGCGCGCCCTGCGTGGGCTCGCCGCCCTCGCCGAGGACGCCGACCTCGCCCGCCTGTCGCTGCGATCCTCCCCATCCACGGCGCCGGAGACCATCGTCCTCCGCCGCGTCCCCCGGGTCACCTTCGGCGGCATCGCCGTGGACCTACCGCCCGGCGGGTTTCTGCAGCCGACGCCCGAAGGCGAGGCCGCCATCGCCGGGTTGATCGGCTATGCCGTCACCGGCCGGCGCCGCGTCGCCGATCTCTACGCCGGCTGCGGCACCTGGTCGCTCCGCCTCGCGGGCGGCGCCGAGGTTCTGGCGGCCGAGGGCGACGCCGCGCTCGCCGCGGCGTTGCGCGCCGCCGCGGACCGCACCCAGCTCACCGGCCGGGTCCGGGTCGAAACCCGCGACCTCGCCCACCGCCCGCTCCTGGCCGAGGATCTCGCGCGCGTGGATGCCGTCGTGTTCGATCCGCCCCGGGCCGGAGCCGCGCGGCAGGTCGCCGAGATCGCCCGCTCGAAGGTGCCCGTGGTGGTCGCGGTCAGCTGCAATCCGGCGACGTTTGCTCGCGATGCGCGCACCCTGGTGGACGGCGGCTATCGGCTGGGCCGGATCACCCCCGTCGACCAGTTCCTCTGGTCGCCCCACGTCGAGCTGGTGGCCGCCTTCGCGCGCTGATCGCGACCGCCAGGCGCACGGCCGCGACCATGGTGTCGAGCGCCATGGACGGCTGCGGCCCGGCCTCGTCATCGCGGAGGTGGGCCTTCGCCAAGCCCTTCGCCACCTGCTCCGGCAGGCAGGGCAGATGGATGAAGCCGCAGGGAACCCGCACCATCGACAGCAGCCGATAGAGCGTGGCGTTGCACAGGTAGAGCCCCGCCGTCTCCGAGAGCCGCGCCGGGATGCCGGCCGCGAGCAGACCGTTCAGGATCGCGCGCAGCGGCAGGGTCGCGAGCAACCCGTCCGGCCCGCCCAACGCAAGCGGCTTGTCGCGCACCGTCCGCCCCCGGTTGTCCGGCAGGGTGAAGTCCGCGAGGTTCACCCCGACGCGCTCCAGCCGGATCACCGGCTCGCCCGGCGCCAGCCCCGTGGCGACGATCAGCGCCGGCTCGACCGCGCGCACCAGCCGTTCGAGCCGCACCCCCAGCCCGGCCAGCGCCACCGGCAGCACCCGACCCACGACCGTGTGCCCGCCGATGGTGGCGCCATCGAGCGCACGGGCCACCGCAGCCGACGGATTGCCACCCGCCCGCCATACGCCTCGAACCCGGTGACGAGGGCGCAGGTCACGCTGTTCGTCCGATCTCGCGACAGAGCGCATCATAGTCTTCGATCGAGACCTCGAATGCGCACCGCAACTCGGCCAGGTCACGTCCCTCGAAGGTTATGGTGTCCGAGATGTTCACCCATGAGCCGTGGAAATAGCCCGTATCCGGGTCCGGCTCCAAGTGGGCCTTGTATCCCTTAGAGCCGCTCCGAAAAGATGTTGAGTCTGGGGAGTCGGTTGTGACTCTATGGGTGGCAACCTTGTTGAGGAGGTTGCTTGATGTGGACGCCCGAACATCGTGCCGTGGCGGATCGTCGCGGTCTGCGTTATCCCAGCGATTTGACG
>SHVY01000071.1 GCA_009694045.1 Alphaproteobacteria bacterium
CGCAATCGTCGCCTCGTTCGCGACTTCGAGCGTCACGCCAGGATCGCGGTCGCCTTCATCCGCCTCGCCATAATCCGCCTCATGCTCCGCAGGCTCACCAGGCCACAACCATGTTCCTGACTCCAAACTTCCCGGATGGGCTCTAAGGCCCGATTACGACACAGTCCTGCCTGCGATCGCGAAGCGCCTGACATAGCCGACGGGCCTCGTCGACAACGGCGATCGGACCGAGTTGCGCGCGAAACACCGTATCGCCGTTGGCGGCCTTCGCCTCTTGCACCCGGCCGGCCGTGGCACCGATCAGATTGGCATGGCGACCCCTGATGTTGGCCAGTGCCTTCTCCGCTCCAACCTCGGTCCCCATGGCGATGACCTGAGCAAAGTATCCCTCGCCGGCCACGGTGACGGTGGCCACGGGCGCACTGGACGCCTCGGGTTCCGGGGCCGGCTCCTCCTGGGGCTGTACCGGAACGGACTCTCCGGTCAGCTCGGCCAGCCGCGCTTGCGCCCTCGCTTCCCCTTGCGCCGCGGCGCGGCGATACCACGTCAGGGCATCGTCCACGTCGATCGCCACACCGATCCCGGCCTCGTAAGCCACGCCAAGGTAGAACTGCCCCAGTGGCTCGCCGGCCTCGGCGGCGCGGCGATACCAGGCATAGGCCGCAGCGTCGTCCTGCGGCACGCCGTCGCCCTTCTGGTAGGCGACCCCCAGGTTCACCTGGGCCTGAGGCAACCCGCCCTCCGCCGCCCTCGTCCACCAGGCGGCGGAAAGGACCGCATCCTGCGCCACGCCCTCGCCCAGGCGATAGAGATTGCCGAGGTTGTAGGCCGCGCCCGCGTGCCCCGCGTCGGCCGCCTGCCGATACCACAGGGCGGCGGTGGCGGGATCCCGGGCGACACCGTGTCCGCGGTCGTAGATCAGGCCAAGACCGAACGCGGCGTCGGGTTCGCCCGCTTCCGCCAGGGGCGTCCATTCCTGCAGGGCGACGGCATAGTCGCCGGCCCGGTACGCCCGCCGCCCGGTCTCGAAATCGGCCAGGACCGGGACCGCCGCAAGCATCACGGCAAGGGCGGCAAGACTCCACCGAACGGGCATCACAACGCGATCTCGGGCAAGTCGGCGGCGACGGTGATCACCCGTACCGTCATCGCCTCGGTCCGGCCCCGAACGTCGACCTTCTGGGTCGGGAACCGGCTCAGATCGACGCCCGCACGGCGCGCCGTGTCCTCGGAAACCACGAGTTGCGCGCCGAAATCCTTCGTCATCGTCTCCATGCGGCTGGCGATGTTCACGGCATCGCCGACGGCGGTGATCGACATGGTGCGCGCATAACCCATTTCGCCGACGATGGTGGGGCCGGCGTGGATGCCGATGCCGAGCCTGAGCGGCGAATCGAGGTCGTGCGCGAGCGCCGTGTTGAGATGGCCCAGCTCCTCGGCCATGCCGCGCGCCGCCGCAAGTGCCTGGAGGCAGCCGCGTTCGATTCCGACGTCGAGCCCGAACAGGGCCATGACGCCGTCGCCGATGAACTTGTCCAAGTGTCCGCCGCAGCGTTCGACCACCGCCCCCATGGTCGCGAAGTACCGGTTCAGAACGAACACCACGTCATAGGGCAGCTTCTGTTCGGCGAAGCGCGTGAAGCTCCTGAGGTCGGCGAACAGGATCGCGATCTCCCGTTCGCTGCCGCCGCGATAGGTGGCGCCGGCATGGCCCCGCTCGGCGCCGGAATCGACAGGCAGGAGCGGGGTCACGTCGAGGTCGCCGACCGGGCGAAGCTGGCACGCCAACCGGACATTAGGCGGCGCCGAAATCCGCCGCAGGACCCGTTCCTCCTCGGCGCTGGGCGGGGGCAGGTCGCGCTCGGTCCAGCCGACGCGAACGCGGCACGTGGAGCACCGCCCGCGGCCGCCGCAGACCGAGGCGTGAGGCACCCCGCTGCGGCGGCTTGCCTCCAGCACGCTGGTCCCGCGCTCGATCTTGACTTGGCGGCCTCCCGGGTAGGCGATCTCGATCAACCCGCGCCAACGGTCGACGACACTTCGGATCTGACGGCCGACGATCACTACCGCGATCAGCGCGAGGGTGCCGTACACGACGACGTTGGTCCAAAAATCGGCGAAGGCCACGGCGGCGGCGATAGCGTCGTCGGTAGGCAGGTTGGAGTCCCCGAGCGTCGCCTCGATCCAACCCGGCGCCGCGGCGAACCGGGCCACCGTCCGTCCGCCCTCGACGAATCCCAGCAGGGCCAGGACCGGAACCAGCAGCGCGACGGCGAACAACACGCCGGCCCAGGCGCGGAACCAGGGCTTGAGGCGCAGCCAAGCGTAAAGGCCGAGGCAACCATGCAACCAGACGATCCCCGTCAACAAGGCCTGCGCGATCCCGTCGCGCGGCGAGAACACCCAGATGTTCAGCAGCACGAAATCGTAGCCGTCATCGACCGCCAGGAACTCGGCCAGCCCGCGGGTCGGGATGGCGTGGCCGGCAAGCAGGAGCGGAACAGACAGGCCCATGACGACCTGCACCACTTCCCGCGCCGGCATGCGCAGATCACGCCGGCGATAGAGGCCGTAGAGGACCAGCACCACGTGGGTGAGGAGCGCGCCGTACAGCGCCACGGTTCCCGGCGGGCTGCGCCAGACGGCTTCGAGCGGCACGAGCGCCGCCCGCATGGCGTCGAGCGAGTAGAGGCCAAGCGCATGGTTCAGCAGGTGCGTCGTTACATAGATGAACAGCACCAGCCCCGATATCAGGCGCAGACGCCCGATCACCCCAGTCAGACCTTGCGCGGACGCCGGGCCACCGGCAGGGCGGCGATCGGCCGATTGGGGTCCTGCACGATGTAGAACTGCTCGACGCTCGAGGTCGCGGTGATCACGAACTCGAACATCACCAAGTCGCCCGGCGGGACCTCGCCGTCGTGGAAGTTGATGAAGTCGCGCGGCTCGTCCTCGGTGGTGTTCTGGGCGAACCGGTCGGAGCGGAAGGGCCTGCCCGCGTCGGACGCCTGGCCGAACGAGAGCCCGTCGTATATGTCGCTGGGTATCCCGCGCTCGATCTGCAGCTCCTGATCGTAGGTGTCCCAAGTCAGATCGGTCCGGTTGATCACCACCTTGCGCAGGACGAAGCCGGCCGGGTGGTTCGTGGGGATACGATTGCCCCAGGCGGGCGACAGACCGCGAATGACCAGGGCCGCCGGCCGGTTGTCGATGATTTCCTCGACCACCACGAAGGGGTCCTCGAGGGTGCCATGGCCGCTCACGCTCAGGATCTGGAAGCCGCCTTCTTCGTCGCTGAAGATCAGTCCATCGACCTCGAACGCGGCCGCCGCGACGTCGTGCCCGGCCCCCAGCAACGCCGTCGCGGCCAGGACGATCAGTCGCATGGCGTTCATGGCGCTGGTACTCCTCGCGCGGCCGGAACTCGCAAGGCGCCGACCAGATCACGATGGACCGCGAGGTAGCCGGACCCCAGCACTCCGTGCCGGCCGGCTAGCTCCGCGTGAAGCGCGGGCAGCGCGTGGAACGGCACGCCCGGAAAGACATGATGCTCGGTGTGCAAGGGCATATTCCACGTCAGTCCCCGGACGAGGGCGTTGCTGCGGGTCGTGCGGGTGTTGGCCAGCATATCGGGCACCAGCGGGCAGCCGGTGTGCTCGGCTAGGAGGAAGAGGCGCAAGGCCGGCTGCCCCAGGATCGCCGGGACGAGCCAATAGAGGCCCCCCGCCAAGGTCTCCAGCACCACCGAGCCGGCCGCGATGGCTCCGTAGATCGCGCAAAACAGGCGGGCTTCCAGGACCACCGCGGGATGCTCGATGGCGGGGATGTACGGCTCTGGAACCTTCCCCCGGGCATGGCGAGCGAGCACGAGAACCGCTTCGCGCCAATACCCCCACCCCGAGACGTAGATCACGTAAGCGCCAAGGTTTCCGGGCTTCGGTCCCGCGAGCTCCGGGTCCAGGCGCGGATCCTGGGTATGGCGGTGATGGGCGAAGTGGAAGCGCCGGAAATAGCCGGGCGGCAGCACCAGGACCAGGCCCGATATCCACGCCAGCGCGTCGTTAAGCCAGCGGGCGCGGAACACGGTGCGATGGATCGACTCGTGCAACGGCGCGAACAGGAAGATCAGCACGACCCCGTAGCCGCCCAGCGCCGGCGCGATCCACCAGGTTCCGCGACTCGCGTGGACCGCGAGCCCAAGCGCGGCCAGTACGATCAGGTGCGCCCCGAGCCGGCCCCACGACTGTGCATCGCAACGGCGCGACAACGCCTTCAAGCGTTCCGCCGGGATCAGGTCGCGCCGGGCGACGAAGCCTTCCATCGCCCGGGAGTATAGGGTGCGGCGCCAGCTCCCGTAATCCTATCCGGTGCCCTACAATGCGGTTCGCGCGCCCCGGAATGGGAGACTTTACGACGGTGACAGCGTTCCGCATGGGTCATGGCCAGTCCCCGGATTGGCGGCAGGCCGTCATGGCGTGTGCCGAGGCGATCGGGCGGCCAACGGGCGCGAACCTTGGCTTCGTCTATGTCGCGGACAGTCTGGCCGGCGACTTTTCCGGCATCGTCGCCGAGCTGCGGACTCGCACCGGCGTCGACACCTGGGTCGGCACCGTGGGGATCGGCGTCTGCGCCACTGGGATGGAGTACTTCGCCGAGCCGGCGGTGGTCGCCATGGTCGGTACGTTCCCGCCGGCGTCGTTCCGACCCTTTGGCGCCGGCGCTCCGCCCGAGGGCACCTCCCCGTTCGGGATCGTCCACGCCGACCCGCGACAGCGTGACTGCATCGACGCGGTCGGCGCGCTTGCCGCCGCGACCGGCGGGTTCCTGGTCGGCGGATTGAGCTCGTCGCGCGGCACCTACCACACGATCGCCGGCGAGGACGCCACCGGCACCATTTCGGGCGTCCTGTTCGGCGAAGGCGTCGCGGTCGCGACCGGTCTCTCCCAGGGCTGCTCGGCGATCGGGCGGAAGCGAACCGTCACGTCGGCGCAGGACACCATGATCCTGACGATCGACGGCATGCCCGCAGTCGAGGCCCTGGCCCGCGACATGGCCGAGGCTGGGATCACCGGGGAGAAGGGAGCGGCCGACGGCCTGCATGTGGCGTTCCCCATCGCCGGCTCCGACACCGGCGACTTCGTGGTGCGCAACCTGATGGGGGTCGATCCCGACACCGGCGCCATCGCCGTGGCCGAGCACGTCAGCGAAGGCGACGTGATCCAGTTCTGCCGGCGCAGCGCCGCGGCCGCGCGCGAGGACCTCGGTCGCATGCTGGGGGGTCTCGCCCGGCGCGCGAGCCAACCCAAGGGGGCGCTCTACTTCACCTGCCTGGCGCGCGGGCCGAACCTGTTCGCCGAGCGATCCGAGGAGTTGCGGGTGATCCGCGACGCACTGGGCGACGTGCCCCTGGTCGGTTTCTTCGGCAACGGCGAGATCTCCGGCGGACGGCTCTATACCTACACCGGCGTGCTCGCCGTCTTCCTTTAGCCGTCCACCTCGAGGGCGACCAGGCCCACCTTGGCGAGCCACGTCGTGCCGCGCAGGGCCACCACTTCGCGCCCGGGTCCCAGGAGCTCGACGATCGCGGCGACCGTGCAATCCCCCGCCCCGATTCGAGCCAGCATGGCCCGCAGCTCGTCATGGGTCGGCAGCAGGACGGCCATGTAGGTGACGATCGGCGCCGCCGGCTGGACGTCGTCGAGGCTCATCCCCGGCACGAGCCGCAGCCGATCGCCCAGGGCGAGGGTGTGCGTGGGGTACGAGGCGAACAACGCGTAAGGGTCGTCCCGCAAGGGATTCCCGGGAGTCCCCGGGCGGCGGGGCGCCAGCTCTGGGTCCTTCGCCCGGCGCGCCGCGAGTTCCCGCCACAGGTCCTGATAGCGCCCGATCACCACCCGCCAATCGAACTCGGCGCGCGCGCGCGCACGCCCGGCCTCGCCCATGGTGCGGCGCCGGTCGGGGTCAGCGAGAAGAATGCGGAACGCCGCCGTCGTCGCCTCCAGATCGACCGCGACCGATTGGCTCGCGCCGCCGACGTAGCGATCGTAGCTGTCGAGCTCGTAGGCATAGCGCAGGGCGATATCGACCCCGGCCCCTGGGGGCGGCATCAGGGTGGGCGCGGTGAACCCATCGATACCCTCGCGAACCGTGTCGCGGTAGCCGTCCCAGTCGCTGACCACCACGGGCAGCCCCGCCGCCATCGCCTCCACCGGTGTCAACCCGAAGGTCTCCTGCACGTTGTCGGACGGCGAGGCGAAGATATCGGCCATCGCCCAGACGCCGAACCGGACCTCGGGCGACCGCCCGTCGAGAAAGGTGACCTTCACGCGTCGGCACAGGGCCCGTGCCGCGTCGCGGAAGTGGCTTTCCAGAACGTCGTCGGCGAACCAGCCGGCCATCACCAGTCTGACGGGCTGCCGCGTCGCCGCCGCCGCGCGTTCGAGCCCGAGCATCAGGGCGTAAGGGTTGGCCTTGGCGTGATAGGACAGCCGGCCGACGAACAGCACGACGATCTCGCTTTCGCCGATACCGTGGCGGGTGCGCAGGCTCTTGCGGGTCGCCGCCGACGGCGCGAAGGCATCGCAATCGACGCCCAAGGGGATGATGGGAAGCTGGAGCGGGGCCCGCGGTCGTCCGCCGGTGCGCTCTTGCAGGTAGTCGGACCAGGTAGCGACGATGCGCTCGACCGTCGTCTTGACGGAGCGCGAGGTGCAGATCGCGGCGTCCCAGGCTTGTATCGGAGCCGTGGCGAACGTGGCGATCGCGGTCATGATCGCCTCGCTCGCCGTGGTGTGGAACACGCCGGTGACGCTGTAGCCCCGCTGGTCTCCGTGGCGGCGTTGCCACGCGATCGGGGCGAGGTCGGGGTGCGGCAGGGTGACGCAGCCGACCCGCGCGAGCGCCGCGGCATCGCCCCGACGGATCCACTGCATCGGCGGCGGCGGCGCGCGAAGCTGTCCCACCCGCCGCTGGAAGTCCTCGAAGTGCGCTTGCGTCAAGGCGGAACAATAGAGCGTCTCGACGCCGGCATGGCGGACGAAGCCGGCTAGGAAACCCTCGCCCGCCGCGTGCCGCCCCATGAGCTTCGGCTGCGAGGCGTCGACACCCTCCGGATGATAGTAAAGCGCGGCATTGACGGGGGCGTCCGACATCGGTGCATCCATGTCAGGATTGGCGCGATTCGTGCAATCGAAAATTTTGGTGACCCAAGATGATTAACCACCACCGGTCCCGCGAGCATCGCGATCGCCTCGGTCCGAGTTCCCTGTCGCAGCCTCGCGCGCTGCGTTAGGATATGAATCCCTGGGGGTGGGCAGCCACGCACCGTTCATGTCGTTGAATCCTGAGGCTCTTGGATCTGGGAACCCGTACGCATCCTTGGTGCGCCTGGAATCGCCCGAGCATGGCCCCCTGGTGCTGCCGAACGACCTCGACTTGCACGGCGCCCGGTTCGAGCGCCAGGGCTCGGACCTTCTGGTCACGGACCGCGACGGCGACCAGGCCTATGTGCAGGACTATGCTCGCGCGCCCGTGGCGCTCGCCGACGGGGACGGAGCGCGCCTGGAGGGCCACGTCGTCGCCCGCCTCGCCGGCCCTCTGGCCCCGGGACAAGTCGCCCAGACCGAGGGAAGTCAGGGGGCGGAGCCGATCGGGCGGGTCACGACCGTCGACGGCACCGCCACGGCGACCCGGGTCGACGGAACCGAAGTGCGCTCGCCGTCGATACACCCATCTACCAGGGTGACGTGCTCGCCACCGGCGGAAGCGCCGCGCTCGCCATCAAGTTCATCGACGGCACCAGTTTCTCGCTTGGCGCCGACGCGCGCATGGTGGTGAACGAATTCGTCTACGACCCGACGGGGAACGCCGATAGCGCCGCCTTCGACCTGCTGGAGGGGCCTTCGTCTTCGTCTCGGGCGAAGTCGCCAAGGCCGCCCCCGAGGCGATGGTCCTGACGACCCCGGTCGCCACGATCGGCATTCGCGGCACCGCGCTCGCCATGCGGCTTCTGGGCGCCGGCCTCGAGAATCTGATCGGTCTGCTGGCCGACCGCGAAGGCGATGTGGGAGAAGTGACCGTCACCACCGACGCCGGCGCGGTCATTCTCGACGACGCCAACGAGGCGACCCAGGTGGTGAGCCGGCTCGCCGCCCCATTGCAGCCCTATTTCCTCGATCCCCAGGAGCTATCGTTGTTCTTCGGCGACCTGCTGCTGCGGCTGCTGCAACTCACCGAGGACTCGCCGGATCAGGCCGAGCCGATCGTCGTGGTGGCGCCGGAGGCCGACGTGTCACACCGCGACGCCGACGGAACGGCCGGGGACACGGCGCTTCCCGCGCTCGACATCGACTCCGGAATCTTCATTAACGCGCTGGGTCAGACGTTCCTGAACATCAACGCGACCGTACGCCTCGACAATGGCGACACGATCATCGCGGGGAGACTTCGGATCGACGCCGACACCATCATCTTCGGGTCGGACGGCAACGACAGCCTGAGCGGTGGCGCCGGCAACGACTTCGTCGGCGGCAAGGGCGGCGATGATGTGATCACCTCCTTCGGCGGCAACGACACCGTGCATGGCGGCGATGGCAGCGATACCGTGTTCGGCGGCGACGGCGATGATCTCCTGTTCGGTGAGGACAACTTCCCCCAACCGGAGGAGACTCCCGGAGCCGACGACCTGTTCGGCGGCGCCGGCAACGATGCCATGTTTGGCGGCATCGGCGACGATCGGCTGTCCGGCGATGCGGGAGACGACCACCTGAACGGGGGCGCGGGCAACGATCTGGTCGATGGCGGCGCCGGTATCGATACGGCGTCGTTCGCCGGCAAATCCCAGACCGTTCAGGTCGATCTGGCCGCCGGGACCAATCTCAACGACGGCAGCGGCGACAGCGATACGATCGTCGGCGTCGAGAACGTCATTGGCGGCGACGCCAGTGACGACATCGCCGGCGACGGCAACGCCAACACTCTGACCGACGATCTGGGCAACGACACCCTCAATGGCCGCGGTGGATCGGACGTGCTGACCGGAGGAAACGGCATTGATGTCCTCACGGGCGGTCTCAGTGCCAGCGACAGCTTCATGTACAACAACGTCGAGGACGGCGGATTTGTCGCGGTCAACGGTCCGCGCGGCGGGGTTCAGGGCGACACGATCACGGATTTCGAGCCGGGGGTCGACCAACTTCTGTTCGGTGAATCGTTCGACATCTTTGGCATCGGCGCCATCATCGATGGCGAGAATTTCACGACCATCGCGGGCCCCTTCGACGGAACCAACGGCGCCGGCAGCACATCCTTCGCCAACGGCGAGCCGGCGTTCATCTTCTCGACGGCGGATTCGACCCTCTACTTCGATGTTGATGGCGCCGCCGACGGCTATACCGTGGTCGCGACGTTCGCCAACGCGGCCATCGTTGCGGCCGGCGATCTTGGATTTGTCCCGCCGCTGCTCAATTGAGCCTTCGCCGCAAGACACCCAGCAGGGTCGTGTCACCCGACCTCTCCATGGCGGCGATGGCGGAGCGGAGCCGGTCGGTCGCGGCGTAGCATTCCCCCAGCTCGCGCCAGATCGGCGCGGATGCGGGCGCGACGAGGGCCATGGACTCCAGGACCTGGATCGCCCGGTCGTGGTCGCCGGCGTCAAGCGCGCGGGTCTTGATGTTGTTCTGCAGGCGAAGCAGCACGTCGCGATCCGCCATCGGCGGAAAGGCACCCGCCACCAGCGCGTCGGCGATCGTCGGCTCCGCGTCGAAGGCACGACGAAGATCGGCCCCGTTCAGCGGTTCGCCGCCATTGAAGGGGTCGCAGATCACCCGGTGACGGCCGTTGCCCAACTCGGTCAGAAAATGGCCCGGCGTGTTGAGACCGTAGGCGCGAAGACCCCGCGCCCGCGCCGCGTGAATGTGGAGGATGCCGAGCGCCACGGGCAACCCGCGCCGGCGGTCGATGACGTAGGTGAGATTGGCGTTGCGCGGATCGTCATAGGTGTCCGCGTCACCGCGATAACCCAATTGGTCGTAGAGCGTGCCGTTGACCGCCGCGATCGATCCCGCCAGTTCCGCCGTACTCGGCCCGCCGCCGGCGCCGGCGATCTCGGCCAGATGCCGGCGATAGGCATCGAGGTCGGCGTCGGGCCGATCCAGGGCGCCCAGCAGCAGAGCCGCCTCGGCCAGTTCGAGGGTGACTCCATCCCCCTGCCCGATCGCCCGCAGACGATCGGCGACCAACCCGTCCGTCATCTATGGCATCGGCGGCGGCTTGCCGCGGTTCCAGCGTCGCGCCGCCAGGCCAAGAACCATGAATGGCGCCGCGATGCCCAGGAGCCACCAACCCGCCCGCACCATGGATTGATCGACCCGCAGGAGAGTCGCGACGATCTCGGCATGGGTCACGGTGGTTTCCTTGCCGATGATGTTGTTGGGGTTGTGTTCGACGATCTGCCAGACGGTCATCGGACCGCCGGCCGCCCGCTCGATCGGGTCGACCCAGATGTCGACCGCCACCGACACCCGGTCGCGCACCTCGAAGTAGCGCGGGAAGGCGGATGGATAACGGAATTCTCCGGGAACATTGTCGAGCGTGAAGTACGTCGATTCCAGCCCGGACGCACCGGAGTAGCCGGGCATTCCGGGCAGGTCGCCACGGGTGGTGACCGCCACGATCGTACCCGAGACCATCTCGAGGCTCGCCTCCTCGGGCGGCGGCTCCAGTGCCCAGGCGACGACGAAGGCGATGCCGATCGCTCCGGCGACGAGTCCCAGCGCGAAGAACGGCCAGACGGGTACTCGCCCTAGGGCCATGACGATCCTCTCCCTCTCGGTCCCATCATAACAGCCCCTCGACGCCGAAGATCTCCTGGGGTTCGCGCACGCCGCGCAGGGCATGGAACCCGAGGCTGACGAGCCCGCGCCCCCCGAGCGCCTGGGCGAACGGCGCAGTGGCGAGGAGCGGGCGGGCCAGGACCCGGCACAGGGCCTCCACCCGGCTCGCCTCGTTGACGGCGCGGCCGACGACGGTGAAATCGAGGCGAGCGAGGGCACCGATGAATTTCAGGATCTCGCCGCCCCGCTCCTCGATCGGCCGCGCCACGGCCTCGAAGTAGCTGTCCGGGAGCTCGATCACCGCGTCGGTCGACAGCCGGTCGGAGAGCGCGGTGAAGCCCCGCATGTCGCTGACCCGGACGGCGGCGCGGATGGCCTCGACCTGGCCCCGGCGAACCGTCCCGTCGAGCACGCGCCATCGACGAAGCAATCGACGCGCTCCTGGGCGGAAGCAGAACGAAGGCGGAACGAATCTTGCGCCAAGCCTTGTTTTCTGGATCGTAACGCCCGGTTTAACGCCCGGAATCGTGTTTCGTTCTTTCTTCCGACAAAATGTCGGATCGTCTAAGCCGTTGAACTATCGGGAAAAACTCTGGTCGGAGTGAGTGGATTCGAACCACCGGCCCCCGCCTCCCGAAGGCGGTGCTCTACCAGGCTGAGCTACACTCCGACCGGAGGCCGGTATATATCCTCGCCCCGCCGCCCTCGCAAGCCGCCCTGGACGTCACGCGGCGACAATCTCGCCGGCCCGCACCACCTGGCGCCGCGGATTCAGGCCGATGTGGTAGGCGAGCTCGGCCGGACGGCCGATGTCCCAGGTCACGAAATCGGCCACTTTGCCGACCTCCAGGGTGCCATGGGTCGCCTGGAGCCCCAGCGCACGCGCGGCTTCGCGGGTAACCCCCGCCAGCGCCTCGGCCGGGGTCAGGCGGAACAGCGTGCACGCCATGCTGAGGATCAGGAGCAGCGACATGACCGGCGAGGAACCCGGGTTGCAATCGCTCGCCAAGGCGATCGCCACGCCATGGCGGCGCAGCAGGTCGATCGGCGGGACTCGGGTCTCGCGCAGCACGTAGAAGGCGCCGGGCAGCAGCACGGCGACCGTACCGGCCGCCGCCATGGCTCGGACGCCGTCCTCGTTCAGCCATTCCAGATGGTCGGCGCTGAGCGCCCCGTGGCGGGCGGCGAGCGCGGCACCGCCCTGGTCGGAAAGCTGCTCGGCATGCAGCTTCACCGGCAGGCCCAGCGCCCGCGCCGCCGTGAACAGCCGGTCGGTCTCGGCGGCCGAGAACCCGATCCGCTCGCAGAAGCAATCGACCGCATCGACGAGGCCAAGGCGATGAGCCTCCGGCAACACGGTCTCGGCCACGTAGTCGATGTACTCGCCACTTCGTCCCGCATAGTCCGGCGGCAGGGCGTGCGCGCCGAGGAACGTGGTCCGCACCGTCACCGGGTATGCGTCCCCCAGGCGGCGGGCGACGCGCAACATGCGCAACTCGGTCTCCAGATCTAGGCCGTAGCCCGACTTGATCTCGACGGTCGTGAGCCCCTCGGCCATCAGGTTCGCCAGTCGGGCGGAGGCGGAAGCGAACAAGGTGTCGTCGTCCGCGGCGCGGGTGGCCCGGACGGTGGCTAGAATTCCACCACCCGCCCGCGCGATCTGTTCGTAGGTCGCGCCCTCCAGCCGCATCTCGAATTCCTGGGCGCGGTCGCCGCCGTAAACGAGATGGGTGTGGGGATCGATCAACCCCGGCGTGATCCACCCGCCGCGCGCGTCGTGGACATGACGGGCGAGAGCCCCCGGGGGACCCGGCACCTCTCGCTTCGGCCCGACCCAGACGATCCGCCCGCCCATGACCGCGATGGCGCCTTCGTCGATCGCGCCGTAGGCGTCGCCGCCCGGCACCATCGTCGCCAAACGGGCGTTCACCCAAAGGCCGTCCCACATCGCCATGAGGCTCTCTTAGGGCGAGTTTCCCGGCTTGGCAATTGGTGTAGGTTGCCCGCCCTAACGGGAGCGGCGGATGACGGACCTCTTCTGCGACACGGCCATGTTGGGGGCCGGCTGGGCGACCGGCGTGCGCATCGCGATCGACGCGACGGGCAGCATCACCGCAATCAACGCGAACGCCGATCCGCGGGGCGCCGAGCGGGTCGCCGGGGCGGTGATCCCCGGCATGCCGAACCTGCACAGCCACGCCTTCCAGCGCGCCATGGCGGGCCTCGCCGAGCGGGCGGGGCCGGGGGGCGACAGCTTCTGGACCTGGCGCGAGGTGATGTACGGCTTCGTCCGCCGGCTCGGTCCCGAACAGGTCGAGGCGATCGCCGCCCAGCTCTACGTCGAGATGGCGAAGGCGGGCTACACCGCGGTCGCCGAGTTTCACTACCTGCACCATCAACCGGACGGGAGCGCCTACGCCGACCCGGCCGAGTTGTCGCTGCGGGTGATCGAGGCGGCCCGGCGCGCCGGCATTGGCATCACCCATCTTCCGGTCTTGTACCGCCACGGCGGGTTCGGGGCGAAGCCCGCGGCCGAGGGCCAGCGCCGCTTCCTCAACGACGCGGACCGGTTTCTCGGGATCGTCGAGCGCCTTCGGCTGGTCTACGCCGACATCCACGACGTGCGGATCGGCATGGCGCCGCATTCGCTGCGCGCGACCTCGCCCGAACTGCTTGCCGACGCCATCGCCGGCCTCGAACGCATGGACCGCTCGGCCCCCATCCACATCCACATCGCCGAGCAGGCCAAGGAGGTGGACGAATGCGTGGCCTGGAGCGGCGCGCGGCCCGTCGCCTGGCTCCTCGACCACATGCCGGTCGGCGCCCGTTGGTGCCTGGTGCACGCGACCCACATGGTGGACGCCGAGGTGGTGAACCTCGCGCGGACCGGGGCCGTCGCCGGCCTCTGCCCCACCACCGAGGCGAATCTGGGCGATGGCCTGTTCGCCCTGCCCGCCTACCTGGCGGCGCACGGGTCGCTCGGCATCGGCTCGGACAGTCACATTTCCGTGAGCCCGATCGAGGAGTTGCGCTGGCTCGAGTATGGGCAACGCCTGGCGCGTCGCGAACGCAACGTCGCGACGACCGTTGCATCGCCCCACGTCGGCGCCGAACTCTACCGTTTGGCCCTGGCCGGGGGCGCCCAGGCCGTGGCTCGCCCCGTCGGATCGCTCGCGCCGGGCCAGCGCGCCGATCTGGTCGTGCTCGATCCCGACCACCCCTCTCTCGCCGGCCGATCGGGCGACACCCTGCTCGACGCCTTCGTGTTCGCCGGCAATACCAGCCCGGTCCGCCACGTCATGGCCGGCGGCCGCTGGATCGTCCGCGACGGCCGGCACGCGCACGAGGACGCCGTCGCCGACGCCTACCGGCGCACGGTGAG
>SHVY01000017.1 GCA_009694045.1 Alphaproteobacteria bacterium
TCGGCGAGTTGACCCGCCGCTGCCCGATCTATCCGGGGTAGCGGCTACTTGATGGTGTAGCCGCCGTCGACCATCAGGTTGTGGCCGGTGATGAAGGACGATGCGTCGGACGCGAGGAACAGGGTGGGGTCGACGAACTCCTCGATCCGGCCACGGCGTTGCAGGGGGGTCGTTCGGCGGATTTCGTCCTCGATGTCGCCCTCGCCGGGATTGACGTCGCCCTCCGGCGGCAGGTGGTCGGTGTAGCCGCAGTTGACGCTGTTGATCCGCACGTTGCGGTCGCCCCATTCGACCGCGCAGTTGCGCACGATCTGATCGACCCCGCCCTTGGCCGCCGCCGTGCCCGCCAATTCGCGGTAGCCGACCACGCTGGAGTTGGCGGTGAACATGACGATCGAGCCCGCTCGCGCCGCCAGCATGGGGCGCGCGGCCGCGACCGCGAAGCGGAAGTAGCCGGTAAGCTCGGTGGCGATGCAGGTGTCCCACATGGCGTCGGTCATCGCCTCGGCCGAGCTCATCGATTCGGTCGCCGCGCACACCACGGCGATGTCGAGCCGGCCCCAGCGGTCGGTCACCGCCTTGACGGTCAGGGCGCAATCGGCGGTCCGGGAGATGTCGCAGCGTAGCGCCAGCGCCTCGCCGTCGATGACCTTCGCCGTGGCCTGCACGTCCGCCAAGGTGCGGGCGCAGACGGCGACCGTCGCCCCCGCCCGACCCAAGCCGATCGCGACGGCCTTGCCCAATCCCTTGCCCGCCCCCGAAACCAGGGCGACCTTGCCGCGCAGATCGAATGCCGCGTTCACCATGGCGCCCCGCTCAGTTCACCAACACGGTCCAGGTCGCCGTGTCGATCAGATCGTTGTTCGGATCGTCGCGCACCATGGGAGTCTTGTCGGTGACCGTGACGCGCAGCGTCTTGGCCGTGCCGCCGATCTGGGCCGCCGTGATGACGGCCGTGGCCTGGGTCGAGACGATCACGCCATTCAGGCGCCAGACGATGCTCAAGGTCGCCGACGCGGGCACGATCGGGTCGACCGTGAACGTTCTCTGCCCACCCGCCGGGACCGTGGCGGCGCCGGCCTTGGGCGTCACGCCGTCGATCGCCGAGATGGTGCGGTAGATGCGCAGGACCAGATGCTGGCCGCCGACCGCCTCGAACGGCCGGTCGAGCGACCGCATCTTGGAATCGAACGTGGGGCGGAAGAACACCGTGGGACAGTAGAACCCGCCCAGGTACAGGCCGACGACCCCCGCGACCGTCGTCGGCACGGGCGTCGTTGCCTTGATCCACTCCTTCCAGGGGATCGTCGTGCGCGTCGACTTCTTCGTGGCGTTGATGTCGCCCGGGGTGCCGGAGGGATTGCAGATCTGCGCGTCCTCGTACTCGTCGTCAAGAAACCCGAAGCTGTGTCCGATCTCGTGGACCGCCACGTCAGCCGCACCCAGGGCCGTGGAGGTCACGGCGAACTGCCCGCCGGAGCCGCCGAACCGCGGATTGTTGACGACGACGATGACGATGTCGCGACGATTGAGCCCAGGTTGCGGTCCAGAATGGTCGTGACCCTCGCGTTGTCCGCGCACAGCAGCCGCGGGATGGCGAAGCAGTTGAGGAAGGAGCGGTAGACCGTGTTCTTCGCGGTCTCGAACCCGGTGCCCGAGACCACACTCGGCGTCTCGATGCGGACGACGTTGAAGTACTTGCGGTAGGTCTTGAAGGGCTGCTGCGAGAAGAAGTACGCGACGAGGTCGTTGGCATCCGTGGCGAACTTCGCCATCTCCGTCGACGTGTAGCCGTCACCGAGAATGATCAAGTCCACCCGATTGCGCGGCGGGCCGGTGCTGCCCATGGACCGCAGGGTGTCGGCCTCGGCCCGGCCGGCCGGAACCCCAACCGTGAGCGCGAGGGCCAGGCACGCAAGGCGAAGAACCTGTCGCGCGGATGTCATGGCACCACGACCCTGGCGAGCGTTCGCAAGGCCCCGCCATGCGGACCCGATTCGGCGATCTCCAGGGCGGTGATCCGCGCATCGTCCGGCAGCACCACGCTGAATTGGGCGTGCCGGCGCAGGAATTCCCGCCGCGAGCGATAGTGACCGTTGGCATCGAGGCTCTCGTGGCGAACCACACGCGGATCGACGATCGCACCGCGGGCGATCTCGTTGCCCTGGGCGTCCAACCCCAGCACGACCAGGGTTCCCGGCCCGCCGGAGACGATCGCCAAGCCGGGGTCCTCGAGGGAGCTCCGACGCACGATCCCGGCGGCATACCGCGCCGTCGCGCCATCGCCCGCCGCGCGTTCCCCCGTGGCACCCTGTGCCCCGGCGGGGGCGTCGAGCCGGATCGTCCAGGCGATCAATCGGGGCGCGGGTCCTGGAACCTCCGCGGCCGCGGTTGGGCCGGAGACTTCGCGAACCGAGGCAAGCTCGGCGTTCGCGAACAGGCGCTCGAGTCCGATTGGGTCGACCACGACGCGGGCCCTGCGGCCGGCCACCCATTGGATGTCGAGATCGGCGCCTTTGGCGATCCGCCGGAGCAGATCACGAACGTCGGGGGAGGTGCCAAGGGCAGGATGAACGTCAACCTCGACGACGAGGGATGGCTGCGCCGCCGCCTGGCCGCCGGCCACAAGCGCCAAGCAGCCGACGATCGCCAAGCCTGGCGACCCGACGATCCCGGATATGCCCCTGGAACCCCATGCTGTTCGTCTCATGTCCAATTAAGTATCCGCCCCACTCCAATCCCTGTCCAACGGGATCGCGACGCGGGGGCCAATTGGCAGTTCGAGGGGCGTTGGACCCTTCGGGGCTTGCTCCGGGGCGGCTACCCGTGTATCAGGGGCGCCGCTCACCCCCCGCAACCATCGAGAGCGGTGGCGCCTGTCCCGCGCCGCCGAACCCTGACCCTTGAACCTTCGCAATATCGCCATCATCGCCCACGTCGATCACGGCAAGACCACTCTGGTCGATGCCTTGCTGCGGCAATCAGGCACGTTCCGTGCCAACCAGAAGGTGGCCGAGCGCGCCATGGACAGCAATGACCTGGAGCGCGAGCGCGGCATCACCATCCTGTCGAAATGTACGTCGATCTTCTGGCACGACGTGCGGATCAACATCGTCGATACGCCGGGCCATGCCGATTTCGGCGGCGAGGTGGAACGCATCCTCGGCATGGTTGACGGCGTCCTGGTGTTGGTCGACGCCGCCGAAGGACCCATGCCGCAGACCAAGTTCGTGGTCGGCAAGGCCCTGAAGCTCGGCCTGCGCCCCATCGTCGTCATCAACAAGGTCGATCGTCCCGACGGGCGCCCGCACGAGGTGCACGACGAGGTGTTCGACGTGTTCGCCGCCCTGGACGCGACCGAGGCACAGCTCGACTTCCCCACCATGTTCGCGTCCTCGCGCCACGGCTGGGCGGCGACGGCGCCGGAGGGTCCGCGCGACGATCTGACGCCGCTATTCGAACTGATCCTGCGTCACGTCCCGCCGCCGGTGGTCGATGCCGAGGCGCCGTTCGCCATGCTGGCGACGATCCTGGAATCGGACCCCTATCTTGGGCGCGTGCTGACCGGGCGGGTGCACCGGGGCCGCGTCCGGCAGAACACGATCATCAAGGCGCTCGGCTTCGGCAGCCAGGAGATCGAGCGGGTGCGGGCGACTAAGCTGCTGGCCTTCCGCGGACTGGAGCGAGTCACGATCGACGAGGCGGAGGCCGGCGACATCGTCGCCATCGCCGGGTTCCAGACGGCGACCGTCGCCGACACCCTGTGCGATCTGGTTGTCGCGGCGCCGATCGCGGCGACGCCGATCGATCCGCCGACCCTCGCCATGACCTTCTCGGTCAACGATTCGCCGTTGGCGGGAACCGAGGGCGACAAGGTGACGTCGCGCATCATCCGCGATCGCCTGCTGCGCGAAGCCGAGGGCAACGTCGCCATTCGCTTGTCCGAATCGGCCGACGGCGACTCCTTCGAGGTCGCTGGCCGCGGCGAACTGCAACTCGGCGTCCTGGTGGAAACCATGCGCCGCGAGGGCTACGAGCTGTCGATCGGCCGACCCCGGGTGCTGTACCGCGACGATCCCGAGACCGGCGAACGCCGGGAACCACTGGAGGACGTCGCCGTCGACGTGGATGCGGAATTCGGCGGCGTGGTCGTGGAGAAGATGGCCGGACGCAAGGGCGAGCTCACCGAGATGCGCCCCTCCGGCGGCGGCAAGGTCCGCCTTGCCTTCATCGCCCCGTCGCGCGGGATGATCGGCTACCACGGCGAATTTCTGACCGACACCCGGGGCACCGGGGTGATGTACCGCACCTTCCGCGGTTACGGATCGTTCAAGGGGCCAATCACCGGCCGCCGCAGCGGCGTCCTGATCGCCAACGGCCTGGGCGTCGCCGTCGCCTATGCCCTGTGGAACCTGGAAGAGCGCGGCATCATGCTGATCGATCCGGGCGCGAAGGTCTACGAAGGCATGGTGATCGGCGAGCACACCCGGGGCAACGACCTCGACGTGAACCCGATGAAGGGCAAGCAGCTCACCAACATCCGCGCCGCCGGCAAGGACGAAGCCGTGCGCCTGACCCCACCGCGCAAGCTGACCCTCGAACAGGCGATCGCCTACATCGCCGACGACGAGCTGGTGGAGGTCACGCCGAAGTCGATCCGCCTGCGCAAGCGCTGGCTCGATCCGCACGAGCGCAAGCGCCGTTCCCGCGCCGCCGCGGCCGAGTAACCCCGCCCTACTCGCGCCAGCGGTGGCAGGCGACCAGCCGGCCGGGCCCAGCCTCGGTCGTCTCCGGCCGCCTCTCGGCGCACAGCGTGATCGCCTTGGGACAGCGGGTGCGGAAGGCGCAGCCGCTCGGCGGATCCAGGGGCGACGGAACATCGCCGCCCAACACCAGGCGCGGCTTGGCCCGTTCGATCAGGGGATCGGGCACCGGCACGGCGGCGATCAGCGCGCGGGTGTACGGGTGCCGGGGCGCCACGAACAAGTCCTCGGCCGGGGCCAGTTCGACCAGGCGGCCCAGATACAAGACCAGGATGCGCTGGCTGATGTGCCGCACCACGCTGAGGTTGTGGGAGATGAAGATCAACGCGAGCCCGAATTCCCGCTGCAACCGACCCAGCAGGTTGACGATCTGCGCCTGGATCGAGGCATCGAGCGCCGACACCGGTTCGTCGCAGACGATCAGCTTGGGCTTCAGGATCATGGCCCGGGCGATGCCGATCCGCTGACACTGGCCGCCCGAGAATTCATGCGGGTAGCGGTTGATCATCAGCGGGTTGAGGCCGACGAGATCCATGGATTCCGCGATCCGGGCGCCCCTGACCGCGGGCCCGAGATCGGGTTCGAAGGCATCGAGCGGCTCGGCGATGATCTCGCCGACGGTCATGCGCGGGTCGAGGGCCGCCAGCGGGTCCTGGAAGATGAGCTGCATGTGGCGCCGCCGCCGCCGCATCTCCTCGGGCGACAACGACCCGAGATCGTCGCCAAGCCAGACGACCGTGCCCGCCGAACTGGGCAGAAGCTGCAGCACCGCGCGGGCGAGTGTCGATTTGCCGCACCCGGATTCGCCGACGATGCCCAGGGTTTCGCCGGCCGCGAGATCGAACCCGACCCCGTCGACGGCGACCAGGCGCCGCCGTTTGCCGAACAGCGTCGCGGGCCGCAGGTCGAAGCTGACCTGGAGGTCGCGGACCGAGAGGATCGACGCGGCGCTCATGCCCCGACCCGATGGCAGGCGACCCGGCGTCCGCACCCGAGATCCGCGAGCAGCGGGCGAACGGCACGGCAGCGGTCGATGACCTGGTGGCAGCGGGGCGCGAAGGCGCAACCGACGATGCCCCGTTGCAGGTTCGGTGGCTGACCCGGAATGGCGAAGAGATCGCCCGGCTGCTTGGCATCGACCCGCGGCAAGGCGGCGAGCAGGCCTTGCGTGTAGGGATGTTTGGGCGCGGCGAAGATCGCCTCCACCGGACCCTCCTCGACCAGGCGGCCGGCGTACATGACGGCCACCCGGTCGCACAGGCCGGCGATCACGCCCAGATCGTGGGTGATGAGGACGATGGCGCCGTTGAGGCTCGCCTTGAGCTCGCGCAGAAGCTCGAGAATCTGGGCCTGGACCGTCACGTCCAACGCCGTCGTCGGCTCGTCGGCGATCAACAGATCGGGACCGCCCAGAAGCGCCATGGCGATCATGATGCGTTGCCGCATGCCGCCGGAGAATTCATGCGGATACGCGGCCATGCGGCGGGCGCCGTCCGGGATGCGAACCTGCTCCAGCATGGCGATCGCCGCGGCGCGCGCGGCCGCGGCGTCCATACCCTTGTGCAGGTTCAGAACCTCGGTGAGTTGCCGGCCGACCGTGAGGTGCGGGTTGAGCGAGGTCATCGGGTCCTGGAAGATCATCGCCATGTGGCGGCCGCGATAGCGCCGCATCTCGCCCCGCGAAAGTCCCAGGAGTTCCGTGCCCCGGTACCGGGCGCTTCCCTCGGCGCGGCCGTTGCCGGCGAGCAGGCCCATCACCGTGAGGAAGAGCTGGCTCTTGCCGGAGCCCGATTCGCCGACGATCCCCACGGTCTCGCCGGCGTCGAGCCGGAGATCGACGTCGCTGACCGCGTGAACCTCCCCATCCGGGGTCGCGAACCGGGTCGTCAGATGTTCGATTTCGAGGATGGCGTTCATCGGTCCTTGGGGTCCAGGGCGTCGCGCAACCCATCGCCGATGAAGTTCAGGCAGAACAGGGTGGTGGCGAGGAACCCGGCGGGGAACACCAGCAGCCACTGCCCGCCTTCGAGCTGGCGCGCGCCCTCGGAGATCAGCACGCCCCAGCTCGTCATCGGCTCCTGGACGCCGAGGCCGAGGAAGCTCAGGAAGGATTCCAGCAGGATGACGTTGGGCACGGTCAGCGTGGCGTAGATGATGACCGGCCCCAGGCAGTTGGGCACGATGTGCCGGCGGATGATGACGGCGTCGCGGATGCCCCCCGCCGTGGCCGCCTCGATGAACTCCTTGCGCCGCAGCGACAGGGTCTGGCCGCGGACGATACGGGCCATGTCGAGCCAGCTCACGGCGCCGAGAGCGACGAAGAGCAGCAGCGGATTGCGTCCGAAATAGACCATCAGGAGGATCACGAAGAACATGAACGGCAGGGCGTAGAGCACGTCCACCGCCCGCATCATGACGGCATCGACCCGACCGCCGAAGTATCCCGCCACAGCGCCCCAGACGACGCCGATGGCGACGCTGACCAGAGTCGCGGCAAGCCCGAGCGCCAAGGAGATGCGCCCAGCGTAGAGAGTGCGCGCGAACAGGTCGCGGCCGTTGGTGTCGGTGCCGAAGTAGTGGCCGAGCGCGAAATCCGGCGCCATGGTGACCCGATCCCAGTAGATGGCGTCGATCGGGTGGGGCGCCAGCATGGGGCCGGCCACCGCGGCCAGGGCGATCACCCCGAGCACGATCGCGCCGATCACCGCCGCCCGGTTCGCCCGCAGCCGGCGCCAAGCGTCCGCCCACAGGCCGCGGCCGGCGAGGGGCTGGATGCCGTCGAGGACCGCGTCGACCATCAGTCGTACCGTACCTTGGGATCGAGCACCCCGTAGATCAGGTCGACCACGAGGTTCGCGAGGATGATCAGCACGCCATAGAAGATCACCGTGCCCATCACCAGGGTGTAATCGCGGTTGATGGCCCCTTGCACGAAGTAGCGGCCGATGCCGGGGATGCTGAAGATCTGCTCGATGACGACCGAACCGGTGATCACCGCCGCGGTCGCCGGGCCCAGGTAGGAGACGACCGGCAGAAGCGCGCCCTTGAGCGCGTGCCGGAGGATCGTCAGGCGCTCGGGCAGGCCCTTGGCGCGCGCGGTCCGCACGTAGTTCGACCGCAGCACCTCGATCATGCTGCCGCGCGTCAGGCGGGCAACGTAGGCGATCTGCGGCAGGGCGAGGGCGACGACCGGCAGGAACGCCTGACGCAACCCGCCATCGCCCCAGCCGGCGACCGGCAACCAGCGCAGGTAGACGCCGAGAACCAGCGTCAGCAACGGCGCCATCACGAAGTTCGGGATCGCGATCCCGACCATGGCCGTGGCCATCACCGCCACGTCCGTGCGACTGTTCTGACGCAGGGCCGCGATCACTCCGAAGGCGATGCCGAGGACCGTGGACAAGATGATCGCCGCGCCACCGAGCTGGAGCGAAACGGGAAACCCGGTCCAGATCAGCTCAGTGACGGAGAAATCCTTGTACTTGAAGGACGGCCCGAAATCGCCCTGGAGGATGCCGCCCAAGTAGCGCACGAACTGGTCGATCAGCGGCTCGTCGAGGTGGTAGACCCGGTTGAGATTCTCGAGGATTTCCGGGGCGACGACCCGCTCCTTGCTGAACGGGCCACCCGGCGCCATCCGGATCATGAAGAACGAGATCGCGATGATGACGAACAACGTCGGAATGGCGCCGAGCAGCCGCTTGATCGTGTAGAGGAGCATGGGGGCGCTAGCCCCCGGATCGAACCTCTTCGTACATTTGGACGAGCGCGTCGCGCACGGTCGGATCGAACTCACGGGTCGCGTGGGCCAACTTCAACACCACGTTGGGGTCGCCCAGACCCTTCTCCTCGAGCACCGCCGGATCGACCAGATCGAACGACTTCCGGTTGGTGTGGCCGTAGCCGTAGTTCTCGATCATCCACTTGCCGGTCTCGGGTGCGAGCCAGGCGTCGACGTAGTCGTAGGCGTTCTGCTCCTTGCCCGGCGCATCCTTGATGCGGACGAAGCCGGTCAGCCAGCTCCACACCCCTTCCTTCGGATTCATGTAGGCGACCGGTTGTCCCTGCTTCTTCAGGCTCGAATAGATCGCCGGCCAGGCGACGGCCGCCACCACCTCGCCGGACGCGAACGCCTGCTCCAACTCGGTCGGGTCCGACCAGTAGAAGCGTAGCAGCGGCCGCTGTTCCGTGAGCTTGGCGCGGATCGCCGCGATGTCCGCCTCGGTGGCATGGAACGGATCGGCGACGCCCGTGACCAGCGACGCGATCAGGACCGAAAGATCCATCTCGGTGTTCATCGACAGCTTGCCGGCGTAGCGTTCGTCCCAGAGAATGTTCCAGGAATCCTCGGTCTTCTCGACCAGGTCGGTGCGATAGCAGATCGAGTTGATGCCCCAGTCGGTGGGGATCATGTACTGCTTGCCGTCCTGCACCGTTCCGGAGAACTGGGCGAGCTCGGGGAAGACGTCGGCCCAGTTGGCGAGCCGTTCGGGCTCCCAAGGCTGCAACAGATCCGCATCGAAGAACCGACGCACATCCCAGACGTTGGGATGCATGATGTCGGGGCGGTAGCCCGCGCGGACCTTCTCGAACGCCTCGTAGGTGTCGGCGTACATGGCGATCGGCGGCGAGGCGCCGTACTTCGCGACGTAGGGCTGGTGCAGCTCGGGAATCTCGTAGCCGGTCCAGTCGAAGACCGTCAGGTCATCGGCGGCCCGCGCCTGTCTGGGTGCGATGGGGATGGTGACCAGGGCGACGCCGGCGGCCGCCATGGCCGCGGCTTGGCGACGGGACAACGGGCGATGGAATGGGTTCATATTCATGGGAGCCTCCCTTGGTGTGGACGGCCCTCACCCTGCCACAGGCTCAGGATGAGGGCGCTCGCGGCATCTGGCGGGGACTCCTCCTCACCTTGAGCTTGTTGCGGGGTGAGGAGGCGATTCGCGGCGGACCGTCGGTCAGCGCTGGACCGAGATCCAGCGTTCCGGGTGGTAGTCGAGGATGTTGTCCTCCCAGCCGACCACATAGGTTAGCACCAAGTGCTGCGAGCTGTAGTGGTAAATGGGGATCGCCGGGAGATCGGCGTTGAACTGCCGTTCGGCGGCCTCCAGCAGGTCGCGCCGCTTGGTCATGTCAGACTCGCTCGCGGCGCCCTTGACCGCCGCGTCGTAGTCGGCGTTGGCGTAGCCGGACGTGTTGATATCGCCCACATCCGACAGGTTGATGTCGAGGAAGGTATTGGCGTCGTTGTAGTCGCCGATCCAGCCGGCCCGGACCACCTGGAACTGCTTCTGGTCGCGGGATTCCAGGTAGACCTTCCACTCCTCGTTGCGCAGCGTCGCCTGGATGCCGAGCACCTGCTGCCACATGCCGGCGACGGCGATGGCGATCTTCTTGTGGTTGTCGCTGGTGTTGTAGAGGATCTCGAGCTGCAACGGATTGTCGGCGGAGTAGCCGGCCTCGGCGTACAGTTGTTTCGCCATCTCGTTGCGCTGATCCTGGGTCAGATCGGCCCAGTCGGTCGCCTGCGCGGTGTAGTTGCTCACGCCGGGCGGGACCCAGTTGTAGGCTGGCAGCTCGCCGCCGAGCGTGATCTTCGAGGTGAGCGTCTCGCGGTCGATGGCGTAGGCCAGGGCCTGGCGGAGTTTCAAATTGTCCTTGAACGGGTCCACCGTCATGTTGAAGGCGTAGTAGTAGACGCCGAGATAGGGCGTGTTGTGGAACTCGGCGGCGAGATTCTCCTCGATCCAGGGGATCTGATCCGACGGCGCGTCATACGTGGCGTCCAACTCGCCGGCGCGGAAGCGGTTGAGTTCGGCCGCCAGGTCCTCGGTCGGATACATGTAGACGGTGTCGAGCTGGACGTTCGCCGCGTCGTGGTAGTTCGGGTTCTTGACCAGCTTGATGCGATCCTGCGGCACCCACTCCGCGAGGGTGAAGGCGCCGTTGCCGATCAGGTTGCCGGGCTTGGTGAACTCATCGCCATGCTGTTCGAAGCTCGCCCGATGCAGCGGATAGGCCGGGGGGAAGATCAGCATCTGGGTGAAGTACGGGGTCGGTGCCTCGAGGGTGATGCGCACGGTGAGATCGTCCAGGGCCTCGACGCCGACCGAGGCCGGATCCGTGGCTTCGCCACCGTTGAAGGCCGCGGCGCCCTTGATCGGATAGAGCAAATAGGCGTAGTCGGATGCGGTGTTGGGGTCAAGGCAGCGCCGGATGCCGAAGACGAAGTCGGCGGCGCTCACCGCGTCGCCGTTCGACCACTTGCCATCGGCCCGCAGCTTGAAGTCGTAGATCAGGCCGTCGTCGCTGACGGTCCAGCTTTCGGCGGCGCCCGGGATGACGTCACCGTTGGCCGCGAAGGCGGTCAGGCCCTCGTACAGGTCCTGGGCGATGTTCTGCTCGGTCACCCCGGTCATCTTGTGGATGTCGAGCGTTTCCGGCTCGGCGCCGTTGCCACGGTGAAACACCATCTCCGGGCCTAACTGGTCCTTTCCGACAAATACGTACCAAGCGCCGACCGCCAAAAGAACAACGGCCACGATTGCGGCCCCTATCTTGGCAAAGTTGCGACTGCCGCCCGGTCCTTGAGCCATAGTTCGCCTCCCCTGCTGATAATTTTTAGTCACAACTGGGGTCACGTTAGGTCGGAAGCCATCGATCGGCAACGCCGCTCACCGACCGGCCGTCGCCCCCCCGTCCACCTGCAGATTGGACCCGGTGACGAAGGCCGCGTCGGCGGAGGCGACGAACAGGATGGCCTCGGCCACCTCCTCCGCCCGGGCGATCCGGCGCATCGGCGTCCAGGCGTCGAGATTGGCCTTGTAGACGGCCGGATCGGCGGCCAGGCGGATCGACGCCTTGGTCATGTCGGTGTCCACCGGGCCGGGACCGACCGAGTTCACCCGAACCCGGGGCGCGAGCTCGAGCGCCAACGCTCGGGTCATGTTCACCAGGCCGCCCTTGGAGGCGCAGTAGACCGTGGCCAGGGGATTGCCATAGATCCCCGATTCCGAGGCGACGTTGACCACGTTGCCGCGCGACGCCCGCAGCGCCGGGATCGCCGCCCGGGTCACGAAGAAGGCACCCTTGAGATTGACATCGATGATGCGGTCGTAGTCGGCCTCCGCCACGTCCTCGAAACGCTGCTCCTGGAAGACTCCGGCGTTGTTGATCAGGACGTCCAGACCCTGCAGGCCGGCGATCGCCGCGGCCACGATCGCTTCGCACGCCGCGACCGATGCGACGTCGCCGGGGGCCGCGACCAGGTTCGTGCCTCCCAGATCGGCGATGGCCTTGGCGACGCCTGCCGCCGTGGTGCCGTTGATCGCGACCCGCGCGCCTTCCCGCAAGAAGGCCCGGGCGGCGGCAAGGCCGATCCCGCGGGTCGCCCCGGTGATCAACACCCGTGCCCCGTGAAAGCCGGTCATCGGGAACCCCCGCCCACGCCCGTCTCCTGGCCGGCCGTGGAGCCGCCGTCGATCGCGAACGCGACGCCGGTGATCATGGCCGCCCGCGGCGAGGCCAGGAATAGGATGGCCTTGGCGATCTCGGACGGGTCCGCGACGCGACCCAGAACGTTGTACGCGGCGTACTGCCGGTAGTAGGCATCCGGATCGCCGCTGGCGATCGCGCACTCGCGCATCAACGGCGTGTCGATCGGGCCCGGACACACGCTGTTGACCCGCACGTCGGGCGCGAGTTCAAGCGCCAGCGCCCGGGTCAGGTTCACGATACCGCCCTTGGCGGCGCAATAGCCGACGTTGTCACGAACCCCGCGCAGGCCGAGTTCGGACGCCACGTTGACGACGGCGCCCCGGTTCGCCCGCAGATACGGCAGGGCGGCCTGGGTGGCGAAGAACGCACCCTTCAACACCACGTCGAGGTGACGGTCCCAAAGATCCTCGTCCCAATCCGCGATCGGCTTCTCGATGTTGATGGCGGCGTTGTTGACGAGAATGTCGAGCCGGCCGAACGCGCGGATGGTCTGGGCGACGGCTTGGCGGCAACCCGTGACGGTCGCTACGTCCGCCGGTGCCGCCGCGACCCGGCCCTCGGACTTGAGGCCGGCGACGGCGGACTCGGCGGGCCCCGGATCGCGATCGTTGACGGCCACGCCGGCTCCCAGCGCGAGGAAGGCCCGGGCCGTCGCCAGCCCGAGCCCGCGGGCAGCGCCGGTGATCAGCACGATCCTGCCGCCAGATCCATTCCCTGTCCCCCTGCCCTCGGGCACCATGCCGTGGCGGCTGGTGGCCCGATTCTGAAATTCGCCCGACCTCGGAGCAACCGTCGGAGCGAATTTTGAAACCACGACACCAGAGAGCTGTCAAGCATCGGCGCGTTCGTTAACGCAACCTTAGCCCCGGACCGACACAATCGACCGCGCACACAGCAAGCCAGGCCGATGACACCCTACGAGCTTGAAACCCTTCTTGCCGGCCATCGGGCATGGTTGAGCGGAGAGCTGGACGGCAAGCGGCTTGACCTTTCGAGCGCCGATATTGAAGGGTTCGACTTGACCATGGCCGAGCTGCGCAAGGCCAAGTTCACCGGATGCAAGCTCACCTACGCCGTGCTAGCGGGCGCCGATCTGCGCGACGCCGACATGTTCGCGTCCAGCCTCGAAGGCGCGGATCTGACCCGGGCCGATCTGTCCTCGGCGAACCTGCGCGGCACCTGCCTGCGCTTCGCGAAGATGAATGACGCGCGGATGGTCGGCACCGACATGCGCCCGGGCAGCCTGATCAACGCCGCGCGGATTCTGGAGAAGACGGTCGATGGCAGCGCGAAGACCGCGATGCCCACGGGCAATCGCACGGACTGCACCGAGGCGCGTCTGGCGGGCGTGGACGCCCAGAATTCCAAGCTCGCGGGGGTAATCTTCCATTTGGTGGACCTCTCCAACGCCAATCTTAGCGGAGCGGATCTGCGGCGCGCCGACTTGACCAAGGCCAATCTGCAAGGCGCCAATCTGGCGCGTGCCGACCTGACCGACGCCATTCTCGACGATGTGAAACTCGACAACGCCAAGCTCGATGGCGCCATCATCACGGCGGAGAACATCCGGGCCGCCATCGAAGCCAGGGGCAAGCAGGAGGAGGACAAGGAGGAACTGAGCCAGAAAGATCAGCTTCTCCGGCTCCTCAGCCAGCACAAGCGCTGGGTCATCACCGGCGGCCGCGAAGGGGTGCGTGCCCTGCTGGTCGACGCCGACCTCAATGGCTACGACCTGAGGAAGTCGGTGCTTGCCGGCGCGGATCTCCGCGGCGCCAACCTGATGCGCGCCAACCTCACGCGGGCCATCCTGTGCGACGCCATCATCGATGCGGTGCAAGTCAAGGGTCCCAACGGCAAGCCGACCGGTTCGACCTGGCCGGCCAACCTGGCCGCGGCGATCCTGGTCGAGGCCGATCTCAGCCGCGCCGACCTCAGGGGCGCGAACCTGATGGGAACCAACTTCTCGGGGGCCAAGCTGATCGGAGCCCGGCTCGCCGACACCAAGATCGACAACACCGACTTCGACGGGGCCGATCTGACCGATTGCCGGATCCCGACCACGGCCCGCTGAAGCGGTTTCGATGCTAGTGTCCCGATTCTGAAATTCGCCCAACCTCGCGGCAACCCTCGGAGGGAATTTCAGAATCGAAGGGACACTAGCAAATTATGGATTCTAGTGTCGTTTCTGGTTTCGAAGTTCGCATCCGAGGGTTGCCGCGTGATAGGGCAAACTTCGAAACCACGACACTAGCCGCGTCACGAGGGCGGCACCCCTCGTAACGCTACGTCGCCGGCAGATGCTCCAAGGCGCGCGATCCTGCGAGGTCGCATCACGAAGACGCGATCGGGACGCCACGAATTCGGCGGTTCGCCGCCATGGCGCGGCCACGATTGGGAACCAACTTCCCCCTTGCTGGGCACGCTCCCCCGCGGTGCCCGGCAGAAGCCCTCGACGGCCGGTATCTGACCCCTCCTCAGGACCGCCCATCCAAGTCGAGGCTTCGGGCGGCGGACGCAGATTCGCCGCCCGTCCCCCGCGACTGGCGCACCCCGCCCCCCCCGGGGTGCGCCTTTCTTCTGGATCGTCACGCCAGCCGTTCACACGATGCCGGCGGCGCGCAGCCGGGCGATCTCGCCTTCGGATTTGCCGAGCAGGGTCCGCAGCACCTGGTTGGTATGCTCCCCCAGGAGTGGCGGAGGGCGGCGTTGATCCGGTGGCGTCGCGGACATGACGATCGGGGTTTTCACCATGGGTATGGTGCCGGCCGTCGGATGCGGCAGCTCCACTTTCAGGCCACGGGCCTTGACCTGAGGATCGGCGAACGTCTGATCGAGGCGGTTCACGAGACCACAAGGGACGCCGAGCCGCTCGAGCCCCTCCAGCCAGAAGGCCCGCGGCTTGGCCCGCATCCGTTCGCTGATGATCGCGATGAGCTCCGCGCGATGGCGCAGACGTCCCGACATCTTGGCGAAGCGCTCGTCGCCGCCGAGCTCCGGCAGCGCCATCAACTCGCACAGCCGGCGGAATTGTTCGTCGTTGCCGACCGCCACGATGACCGGATCATCGGCGGTTTCGAACATCTGGTAGGGCGTCAGGTTGGGGTGGGCATTGCCCCACCGGCCCGGCGGCTTGCCCGTGGTGAAGTAGTTCAGGTTCATGTTGGCGAGGAGTGCCACCGTGCAATCGAGCAGCGCCATGTCGATGTGCTGCCCCTCGCCCGTACGATCGCGGTGGGCAAGGGCCGCCAGGATGGCGATGGTGCTGTAGAGCCCGGTCGTCAGGTCGGCGACGGCCACGCCAACTTTCTGCGGCCCACCTCCGGGCAGGTCGTCGCGCTCCCCGGTGATGCTCATCAGCCCGCTCATGCCCTGGATCATGAAGTCGTAGCCGGCGCGGTCGCGGTAGGGACCGGTCTGGCCGAATCCGGTGATTGAGCAATAGATCAGTCCCGGATGGAGAGATTTCAGGTCGTCGTAGGCGAGGCCGTACTTCGCGAGGCCCCCAAACTTGTAGTTCTCGATGAGGATATCGGATTTCGCGGCGAGATCGCGGGCGGCGGCGGCGCCCTCGGGTTGCGCGAGATCGAGGGTGATCGACAGCTTGCCCCGGTTGGCGGCGGAGTAATAGGCCCCCTCGGTGGTATCGTGGCCTTCTCCGTCCTTGACGAAGGGGGGGGCCCAGGCCCGCGTATCGTCGCCCGCTCCCGGCCGCTCCACCTTGATCACCTCGGCGCCGAGATCGGCGAGCGTCTGCGTCGCCCACGGTCCCGCCAGCACGCGGCTGAGATCGAGAACGCGGATATGCGCGAGCGGTCCGGCCATGATGGTCATCCGTACTTGTGCCGGCGGACCATAGCCAAGGCCCGAACCCTTGCCCAGGCCGATTGAGAAACCGTCACGATCCGGCTATACGTTCCGAAGCGGAGCGGAAGGGAAACGGCGGCAACGGGTCGAGGACCGTGACGATTGCTCTGGATGCTTGTCCGGCGTTGGTGCTCAACGCGGACTATCGACCGCTCAGCTACTACCCCCTGTCGGTGTGGCCGTGGCATGAGGCGGTGAAGGCGTCGTTTCTCGGGCGCGTGCATATCCTATCGGTGTACGATCGGGTGGTTCGCTCGCCGCAGGTCGAGTTCAAGTTGCCGAGCGTGGTGGCGCTGAAGGAGTACATCCCGCTCACCAAGCGGCCAGCGTTCACGCGGTTCAACGTGTTCCTGCGCGATCGCTTCACCTGCCAGTACTGCAACCACCGATACTCGTCGCACCACTTGACGTTCGACCATGTGGTGCCGCGCAGCCGCGGCGGCCGCACGACCTGGGAGAACGTGGTCACCGCCTGTTCGGAGTGCAACCTGGACAAGGGATCGCGGCTGGCCTCGGAGGCCGGCATGCGGCCCCGGCACGTGCCGCGGATGCCGACGACCTACGAGCTGCGCGAGTCGGGCCGGGTGTTCCCACCTAACTTTCTGCACGAAAGCTGGCGGGATTTCCTGTACTGGGACACCGAGTTGGACCCGGACTAGTGCTTTGACTCCGACGGATCGTTCACGATCCGTCGGGCCAAACCCCTAGGACGACTCTCATCTTGTGGCCCGCCCCAAACACGATGATGAATCATGCGTTTGTATCGGACCACTAGTGTCGTTTTTGGTTTCGAAGTTCGCTCTCGAGAGCTGCCGCGACGGATGGCGAACTGCGAAACCACGACACTAGATCCGGGTCGAGAGCCAGATCGCGACGCGGGTCGCCGTCTTGATCGCGATCGTGAGCGGCTCGTAGCCAGGCGCGTCGGCGGCGCCGTGGGCGAGCGCCGTCATCTTGTGCTCGATCTCGTCGGCGCGGGAGTCGGCGATGAGCCGGCGCAGTTCCGCCTCGTCGTCGCCCAGTTGATCGGCCTGCTTCGCGTAGTGCTCGTCGATCACGCTTTCGACCGCGGCGGTGCATGCCATCGCCGCGCGTTCCCCCAGCGCCGCCGTCGCCGCGCCCAGCGCGAATCCCGCCACGTGCCAAAGGGGCGCCAGCGCCGTCGGGCGCACGCGACGGCGCACCAGCATGGCGTCGAAGGCCTCGAGATGACGCTTCTCCGCCTCCGCCATGCGGCGGATTGCGCCCGCGGTGGGCGAGGCGCCGAGAACCGCGAGCTGTCCGTCGTAGATACGGGCGGCACCGTATTCTCCGGCGTGATCGACCCGGACCATGGCGGCCACCAGATCCTCGGGACTGGGGTCGCCCGGCAGCCGGCCGGCGCCGGTTTTTTTCGCGCTCAAGGCCGGGCCCGCAGGGCGGCACCCGTCGCCGCGGCGATCGACAGGACGGCGGACAGCAGGGCGTTGTAGCCGGCCATGGACACGCCGAACAGCGACCACAGCACGGCGTCGCACCGCACCGGCGCCGCCGCCATGAGCTGGGCGGCGAGGTCTTCCACCGATTGCCCGGTGGCGACGGTCCCGGTGCACTCCTCCGGCCCCGCCCACCAGTGCTGTTCGACGCCCACGTGAAACAGGGCGATCCCGGCGCCCGCGCCATCGGCGAGGGCGACGAGACTGAGTGTCGCGACCGCCGCCAGGCGATGACGCCAAGCCGCGAACGCCAGGAGAGCGAAGGCGATCGCCGCCCCATGGGCGTAGCGCTGGTCGATGCACAGCGGACAGGGAGGCAGTCCCTCGACGTATTGGAAATACAGCGCGACGAGGAGCGCGGCCCCACTGCCGAGAGCGAGGGCGAGGCCGGTGTACCGCGACGTGCCGCGGAGCGTGCTCGCCACGGATGGGGGCATGGTCATGTCGACGTTATAGTCCGAGGCGACGCTAGTGTCCCGATGCCGGAAATTCGTCCGACCTCGCGGCCACCCTCGGAGCAAGTTCCGGAATCGAAGGTACACTAGCAAATTATTGATTCTAGTGTCGTTTTTGGTTTCGAAGTTCGCATCCGAGGTCTGCCGCGTGATCGGGCGAACTTCGAAACCACGACACTAGCGCGCATCCCCGTCCGTCACCGAGCCCGCCCCGCCAGGACCCGGCGGAACAGGTCGATTTGCCCGCGGGTCGTCGGCTCCCAGCCGTGACGCTCGGCGTACGCCCGGGTCGCGCCACGATCGGGCGGCGCGCCGAGCAGCGCTCGAATCCCCTTGGCGATGGCCTCCGGGTTCCGCTCGACCAGGAGACCGGCCTCGGGCGCGGTCACGATTTCCCGCGGACCCGGTATGTCGGTGGCGACCACCGGGGTACCGCAGGCCATCGATTCGAGCAGGACGTTGGGCCAGCCTTCCTGTTCCGACGCCAACGTCACCACGTCCGCGGCGGAGTAGTAGTCCCCAAGCCGTTCATGGGCTACGCGGCCGACGAAGTGGACCCGGTCGGCCAGGCCAAGGTCGCGCGCAAGGGCTTCGAGCCGGCGCCGTTCGGGCCCATCCCCCACCAGCGCGAAACGCAGGCCCGGGAGCCGCACGAGCGCCGTCAGCGTGAGGTGGTTGCCCTTGTTCGGCAGCAGATTGCCGACCGAGATGACCAGAGGACCGTCCAGTCCGAGCCGCTGTCGCGCCGCGGCCCGGTCGACCGGCCGGAACAGGTCGCCATCGACCCCGTTGCGCAAGACCGTGATTCGCCGCCATCCGCACCAAGCCGTACCAGGTGGTCCTTCAAGCCTTGGGCGACGGTGATCATGCCGTCCGCCCTGGCGACCGCCCCGAGAATGAGGCGGCGGGGAATGGGATAGGTCGTGAACAGGGTGATGTCCGTCCCCCGTCCCGTCAGGACCACGGGGATCCCAAGCCGGCGGCCGAGCCAGACCGCGGCAACGTCTTCGGGATAGAGGTAGTGGGCGTCGATGAGGTCAAAGGGTTCCGCCCGCAACAGCCGCCGAAGAAGCGACGCCGTACCGGCTTGCAGCAGGGCCGGAGCCAGGTTGGTGCCGATCTTCGGGATTACGGCATAGCGCGGATGCAGGATCGGGATGCCGTGACGGGTTTCTTCGCGTGGCACCCGGGCAAACGCCCCGTAGCTGCGGAAGCGCGTGCCACGAAAGGGAAACCAGAGCACCGGAGCCACCACGCGCGCGGTCACCTGGCCACTCGCCAGCAAATGACGCTGGCGGTTCTCGACGAACACCGCCCGCCCTGGCATCGCGGCGTTGGGGTAGAGCGTGGTGAAGGTCAGCAGCCGTATCGGCGTACCGCTCATGGGGGATGGAGAGGACCTGAGGGTGACGGGTGGTCGATGGGTGAGACCATAGTGCGGTAACGGTATATTGACGGCATCATGCGTGCATGGAATCCGACGCAACCATAGTCTGAAACGCCGATGTGCGGGATCGCGGGAATCTTCGACAGTCGTGGGCGGCGGCCCCTGGACGCCGCGCTTGTCGTGCGCATGGGCGACGCCTTGCGCCTGCGCGGCCCCGCTGGGCAAGGGCTGCACGTGGCTCCCGGATACGGGGTCGCCCATCGGCGCCTGTCGATCATCGACCTGGCGGGGGGCAGCAGCCAATCTTCAACGGCGATCGCAGCGTCGTCGTCGCCTTCAACGGCGAGATCTACAACTGCCAGGAGTTGAAGGTCGAGCTGTCCGCCCTGGACTACCTCTTCCGCACCAACAGCGACACGGAAACGATCGCCCATGGTTGGGACGCCTGGGGCGAGGGCTGCCTCGATCGCCTGCGCGGCCAATTCGCCATCGCGCTTTGGGACGAGCGGAGCGAAACCCTCATGCTGGCCCGCGATCGGCTGGGCGAGAAGCCGCTGTATTACGCCAACTGCCCGACGGGCAGGTGATCTACGCCTCCGAGATCAAGGCGCTACGCGAACATCCGGGCTTCCCCACCGGAATCGACGCGCACGCCGTCGAGGACTATTTCGCCCTCGTCTATGTCCCCGACCCGCGCACCATCTATCGCGGGGTCTTCAAGCTTCCGGCGGCCCACAAGCTGATCTGGCGGCGGGGCGAGCGGCCCCGGCTGGAGCCCTATTGGCGGCTGCGGATGGGCACCGACGGGCCCCGCGACGAAGGCGAGGCGTGCCGAGGCATTGCTTGGAACATTTGCGCGCGGCGGTGCGCTACTGCCTCGTGGCCGATGTTCCCCTGGAGGCGTTCCTGTCGGGCGGGGTCGATTCGAGCGCCGTGGTCGCGCAGATGGCGGGCATGGTCCAGGGTCCCCTCAGCACCTTCTCGATCGGGTTCGGCCGCAGCCCGGAGGACGAATCGGCCCACGCCCGCGAGCTGGCCCAAAAATATCGCACGAACCACGTGACCCGCGAGGTCGCGGCCGACGACGTCGCCCTGGTCAGTCGCCTGGCGGGCATCTACGACGAACCCTTCGGCGACGCCTCGGCCCTGCCGACCTACCGGGTCTCCGAGCTGCCCGGACCCAGGCCAAGGTGGCGCTGTCCGGCGACGGCGGCGACGAGGTGTTCGCCGGCTACCGGCGCTATCTGTGGCACGGCCGGGAGGAGCGCGTGCGCCGATTGCTCCCCGGCGCGTTGCGGTCGTCTCTGTTCCGCGCGCTGGGCGCCGTCTGGCCGAAGCTCGATTGGGCCCCGCGCTGGCTGCGGTTCAAGCATACGTTCCACGAGTTGGCGCTCGATGCGGTGGCGGGTTACTTCGAGAACGTCGCGGTGGTCGACGACGCGCAGCGCGACGCGATCTTCGGGCCCAACCTCAAGCGCGATCTCGGGGGCTACCACGCGGCCCAGGTCCTGGCGGGCCACATGGCGGACTCCGGCACCGACGAACCGGTCGCCCAGGCCCAATATGCCGACATGAAGACCTGGCTTTCGGGGCGCATGCTGGTCAAGGCGGACCGGGCCAGCATGGCCAACTCGCTGGAGGTCCGGGTACCCTTCCTGGACTGCCGGCTGGTCGAATGGGCGGCCACCTTGCCAGCGCACCTTCGGGTGCGGGGCGGGGAGAAGAAGTTCCTGCTGAAGCGCGCGTTGGAGCCGCAGGTGCCTCGCCATCTGCTCTACCGGCCGAAGCAGGGGTTCGCCGTGCCCCTGGCCGCCTGGTTCCGCAATCAGCTCGCGGAGCAGGCCCGCGGTCTGGGGACGAGCCCGGTGCTCGGCGACAGCGGCCTCCTCGATCTCGCCGCGGTCCGCCGCCTGGTGGAGCAGCACCAATCGGGCCTGCGCGATCACGCCCCGGTCCTGTGGTCGATCCTGATGTTCGAGCAGTTCCTGCGGCTGGAAGGTCGCGCCGCCGATGCGCCGCCGGCGCGGGTCGCCGGTTAGAGGACCCAGCGCAGGGCGACGAAGCCCAGCACAACCAAGGCGAGCGTGCCCCAGGTGATGGGACCCAGGTAGCGCTCGATCGTCGCCTTCATCGCCGGGCCCCAGCACCAGAGGAGGGCCGCGATCAGGAAGAATCGCGCCCCCCGGGTCACGACCGAAGCCGCGATGAAGGTCGGCAGATCGAACGCGAACGCGCCGCTGGCGATGGTGACGACCTTGTAGGGAATCGGCGTCAACCCCTTGATCAGGATGACCCACAGGCCCCATTCCCGGTACAGCTCGGCCAACGCGTCGAACTGGTCGGTCGCGCCGTAGAAATCGAGGATCGGCCGGCCGACGGCGTCGAACAACAAGGAGCCGATGGCATAGCCCAGCATGCCGCCGAGGACCGACGTCACCGTGCAGACCAGGGCGATGCGCCACGCCCGCTCCCGCGACGCAAGCACCATCGGCACCAACATCACGTCGGGCGGGAGGGGGAAGAACGAACTCTCCGCGAACGAGACCAGCCCTAGCGCCAGCAGCGCATGGCGATGCGCGGCCATGCGCATGGCCCAGGCATACAGGGAGCGGAGCAAATCTAGGCGACCTGCTCCAGCCCGCACCAGTCGGCGACGAACAGGGCGATCGCGTGGGTGTTGCGCCGCATGGACTCGAGCGAGACGCGCTCGTTGAAGCCATGGATGCTCTCGGCCGTGGGGCCGTACACCATCGACGGGATGCCGGCGTACAACCCGGTGAAGCGGGCATCCGTGGTCCCGGTGCCGACCCGGGCCTCCAGCTCCCGGCCGTAGACCGCCCGGTGCGCCTCGCACAGCGTCGCCTCGGCGGCGCTGCCCTCGGCCAGGACGTAACCTTCCGCCTGGAACCCGTCGAACACCACGTTGGGCGGATTGTTCGCGAGGAAGCTGTTGCCGGCCGCGGCCGAGCGCACGCAGTCCTCGATCTCGGCGCGGGCTTCCTTCATGTTCTGGCCCGGAAACACCGCCACGCGCACGTCGAACCGGCACCAGGCCGGAACGCTCGACGCCCAATCGCCGCCTGCGACCTTGCCGATGTTCAGGTTGATCGGATGGTCGTGGTCCACGTAGTGGGGTTGGTCCTTCTTGCGCGCGTTCCACCGCTTCTCGAGGCCATGCAGCGCCTCGATGATGGGAAAGATGGCCTCGATCGCGTTCTTGCCTGTCCCGGCGTAGGCGACATGCACGGGATAACCGCGCACCGTGACCTGGAACCAGATAACGCCGAGCTGGGCGCGCCCCAGCCGCTCGGCCGATGGCTCGGGGATCAGCACCGCATCGGCCCGATAGCCGCGGGCAAGGCAGGCGAGCGCCCCGTTTCCGGTGCATTCCTCCTCGATCACCGATTGCAGATAGACGTCCGCCGCCGGCCTGAACCCAAGGCGCCGCAACGCGACCAGAGCATAAAGGGCGTCCGCGAGCCCCGCCTTCATGTCGCCGCCGCCACGGCCGTACAGCCAGTCACCCTCGCGCCGGGGATGGAAAGGCGGCGTCTGCCACATGTCGAGTGGGCCGACGGGCACCACATCGATGTGGCCGTTGAGGATCAGCGAACGACCCTTCGCCGCCGTCGGGCGGGTGGTGCCGACCGTGTTGAGCGCATCCTTGTAACCCGCCTTGACCGGCGAGAAGCCAGGCAGGTGACTGATCGCGCCGACGTCGATCTCCCAGCGGTCGACCGCGAGGCCCCGGTCCTTGAACGTCGCCGCCATGAAGTCCTGGGCCGTCTGTTCGTGACCCCGGGTGGAGGGGAATTTGACCAGCTCGGCCGTGAAATCGGCCTGTTCGTCGAACCCCTTGTCAACCGCGCCGCGGATCCGCGCCGCAAGGTCATGGTCGATCATGGTCCCCTCTCCGTCGTTCGCCGGCGCGGGGACCGTCGCCGATCCTCCCCGAAGCGTCAAGGCGGCTATCCCGTTGCCTGGGCTTCGGGCCGCAAAAGCGCAGAAATCTCCGGTTCTTCATAATACGTTCACTTCAGAGCCATTATGGTTAACGATCGAACGCGTGGCATGTTGGAGAGCCCATGGCGAGCAAGTCGGCGGCGGCAAAGGCGGAACGGATCGAGCAGGTCGTTGCCCTGGCGGAGCGTCAGATCACCGGCGCCGAGGCGAAGCCGGCCGCGGCGTTCATCCGCGCCTACTACGGGGGCGTGGCGCCCGAGGATCTGGTCGAGAGCGCGCCAGAAACCCTGTTCGGCAATGCCTTGTCGTTGTGGTCGTTCCTGAAGAAGCGGACGCCGGGCACCCCGCGGATCCGGGTCTACAACCCGACCATGGAGGAACACGGCTGGCTGTCCACCCACACGATCGTCGAGGTGGCCACCGACGATATGCCCTTTCTGGTCGATTCCCTCACCAACGCCCTGAACCAATTGGGGCTTACGGTCCACCTGCTGATCCACCCGATCATCGCCACCCTGCGCGACAAGGGCGGCAAGCTCACCGGGATCGGCGACGGGGGCGCCGCGGAATCCGTGCAGCACGTGCAGGTCACGCGGCAGGTCGGCGCCGAGCGCCTGACCGAGATCGAGGCCCGCCTGCTCGAGGTGCTGACCAGCGTGCGGTTGGCGGTCGAGGATTTTCGGGCCAGCGTCGACCGGATCAATGGGATCATCGCCGAGCTCGAGACCGCGCCGCCGCCGCTGCCCGAGGATGAGGTCGCCGAGGCGAAGGCCTTCCTCGCCTGGCTGCGCGACGACCACTTTCTGTTCCTCGGATCACGCGAGTATCGCCTGCAGACCCGCGACGGCCAGGACTTTTCCGACATCGTCGAGGGCTCGGGCCTCGGCATCCTTCGCCATGTGAGCCCCGAGTCGGCGCAGCGGCATCAGCAGCCCCTCGGCACGGTGGTCAGCCGCCACGCGCGCTCGAAGCAGCTTCTGGTGATCACCAAGGCTACCAGCCACAGCCGGGTCCATCGGCCCGTCTACATGGATTACATCGGCGTGCGGCGGTTCGACGCCGCCGGCAACACCGTGGGTGAGCACCGGTTCCTTGGGTTGCTGACTTCCGCCGCGTACAACCGCAACCCGCTTGAGATCCCGCTTTTGCGCCGCAAGGTTGCCCGGGTGATCGATCATTCGGGATATCCGCCGCACAGCCACAACAGCAAGGTTCTGTTGAACGTCCTGGAAACCTATCCGCGCGACGAGCTGTTCCAGATCGACGAGGAGGAGCTTCAGGAAACCGCGCTCGGCATCCTCCATCTGGAGGAACGGCAGCGCATCCGCCTGTTCGTGCGCCGGGATTCCTATGCCCGATTCTTTTCCTGCCTGGTGTTCGTGCCGCGCGACCGCTACTCGACGACCTTGCGCGAACGCATCGAGACGATCCTGATGGCGGCCCTGGGCGGCGATGCCGCCGAGAACGCGACCCAGGTCTCGGAATCGCCCATGGCGCGAACTCATTTCATAATCCACACCAGCCGCGAAGCCGACGGGTCCGTGGACGTCGCCGCGATCGAGGAACGCATCGTCGCCGCCAGCCGCGACTGGCAGGACGATCTGCGCGACGCCCTCAACGAAAGCCTGGGAGAGGCGCGCGGTAGCGCCCTGTTCCAACGCTTCCGGTCGGCCTTCCCGGCCGGCTATCGCGACGCCTTCCAGGCCCGCGTCGCGGTTGGCGACCTGGAGCGGATCGACGGATTGGGCCAGGGCATCGCCATGAGCCTGTACCGACGGGTGAACACCGCCGAGAACGTCATCCACTTCAAGGTCTACCATCGGGGCGAGCCGGTGCCGATGTCCGACATCCTGCCGATGATCGAGAACATGGGGCTGCGGGTGATCGAGGAAACCCCGTTCCGGGTGACGCCCGAAGGGGCCGAGGGCGTGTGGATCCACGACTTCAGCCTGAAGAGCCGGTCGGGCAGGGACGTGGACATCGCCGCATTGCGCGACCGCTTCCAAGATGCCTTCGCCGAAGTGTGGCGGGGCGGGGTCGAGGACGATCGCTTCAACCAGCTCGTGCTGCTGGCGGGGCTCACTTGGCGCGAGGGCTCGGTTCTCCGGGCCTATGCGCGCTATCTGCGGCAGGCGGGTTTCGGTTTCAGCCAGACGTACATGCAAGGGACGCTCGCCGCCAACCCAGAGATCGCCCGGAAGCTGGTCGCCCTGTTCACCGCCCGCTTCGACCCGCATGCCTCCGGGGAACGCGAGACCAAGGTCGGCGCGGTCCGGGCGGGGATCGCCGAGGCGCTCGACCAGGTCGCAAGCCTGGACGAGGACCGGATCCTGCGGCGATTCCTCAACCTCATCGAGGCGACCCTCCGCACCAACTACTTCCAGGACGGCGGCCAACGGCCGGCGATCGCCTTCAAGCTCGATAGCCGGGCGATCGACGAGCTGCCGGAACCGCGTCCCTTGCGCGAGATCTGGGTCTATGCCCCGCGGGTCGAGGCGGTGCATCTGCGCTTCGGCCGGGTGGCGCGCGGCGGGATTCGCTGGTCCGATCGGCGCGAGGACTTCCGCACCGAGGTCCTGGGACTGGTCAAGGCGCAGCAGGTGAAGAACGCCGTGATCGTGCCGGTCGGCGCCAAGGGCGGCTTCGTGGTGAAGCGCCCGCCCGCCGAGGGCAGCCGCGACGCCTTTCAGCAGGAAGGCATCGCCTGCTACCGGATCATGATCGGCAGCATGCTGGACATCACCGACAACCTGACGGGCGGCGACGTGGTTCCGCCGGCCGACGTCCTGCGCTACGACGGCGACGACCCCTACCTGGTGGTCGCCGCCGACAAGGGCACCGCGACCTTTTCCGACATCGCCAACGGCATCGCCACCGAACGCGGCTTCTGGCTGGGCGATGCCTTCGCCAGCGGTGGCTCGGCCGGCTACGACCACAAGAAGATGGCGATCACCGCGCGCGGCGCGTGGGAGGCGGTGAAACGCCACTTCCGCGAGCTCGGCCGCGATACCCAGAGCGAGGACTTCACGGTCATCGGCGTCGGCGACATGGCGGGCGACGTCTTCGGCAACGGCATGCTGCTGTCGCGCCGCATCCGCCTTGTCGGCGCCTTCAACCACATGCACATCTTCCTCGACCCGCAACCCGATGCCGAGGCGTCGTTCCGCGAACGCGAACGCCTGTTCGCCCTGCCGCGCTCGTCCTGGGCGGACTACGACGCCAAGCTGATCTCGAAGGGCGGCGGCGTGTTCGAGCGCACGGCCAAGTCGATCGTCCTCTCGCCCGAGGCGGCGGCACGGCTTGGCGTCGCGCCGGGTGCGATGGCGCCTAGCGACCTGCTGCGGGCCGTGCTGATGGCCCCCGTCGACCTCCTCTACAACGGCGGCATCGGCACCTATGTGAAGGCGGCGGGCGAATCCCACGCCCAAGTCGGCGATCGGGCCAACGACGCGCTCCGCATCGACGGCCGCGACTTGCGCGCCAAGGTGGTGGGCGAGGGCGGCAACCTGGGTTTCACCCAGCTCGGGCGGGTGGAATACGCCAGCGCCGGCGGCCGGCTCAACACCGACGCCATCGACAACTCGGCCGGCGTCGATTGCTCGGACCACGAGGTCAACATCAAGATCCTGCTGAACGACGTCGTCACGTCCGGAGACATGACGGTCAAGCAGCGCGACAAGCTTCTGGTCGAGATGACCGACGAGGTGTCGGCCCTGGTGCTGCGCGACAATTACCAGCAGACTCAGTCGATCACCGCCATGGCGGCGCAAGGGGGCGCGGCCCTGGAAGCCCAGGGTCGCTTCATGCGCGTGCTCGAGGGTCGCAAGTTGCTCGACCGGGGCCTCGAATTCCTGCCCAACGACGACGTGCTGACCGAGCGTCAGGTCAAGGGCCAGGGAATGACCCGGCCGGAGCTCGCGGTGCTGCTCGCCTACGCCAAGATGACGACGTTCGACGCGCTGCTCGCCTCGGACATGCCGGACGATCCCCACTTCATCGGCGACCTGGAACGCTACTTCCCAACGCCGCTGCGGGAACGGTTCGCGCTGGCCATCGGGCGGCATCGGCTGCGGCGCGAGATCATCGCGACAGCGGTGACAAACAGCCTGATCAACCGAACCGGCGCGACCTTCGTGCACGAGATGATGGACCGCACCGCCCTCGGCGCCGCCGACATCGCCCGGGCCTACACGGTGGCGCGCGATACGTTCAGCCTGCGCGAATGCTGGGCGGCGATCGAGGTGCTGGACAACAAGGTGCCGGCCACGGCCCAGGCGACGATGCTGCTCGAGATCGTGCGGATGGTGGAGCGCTGCACCCTGTGGTTCCTGCGCCACGAAGCGCAGCCGCTGCCCATCGCCGAGACCATCGCCGCCTACAAGCCCGGCATCGCGGAGCTTGCCGCTGTCCTCGACCAGATCATGAGCGAGGCGCGCCGCACCGCCGTCGATGCCGTGGCCCAGCCGTGGGTCGCGGACGGTGTCGGCATCGACCTCGCCAACGCCATCGCCCGGCTGCGCACGCTGGCGGCGGGCGCCGATATCGTGCGGACGGCGCGGCGCGAGGGCCGGGGCGTGGTCGAGACCGCGCGGGTCTACTTCGCGCTGGGCTCGCGACTCGGGTTCGACTGGGTGCGCGATTGCGCCGGGCGCCTGGTGCCGGAGAGTCACTGGCAGCGCATGGCCCTGCAGGCGCTGTCCGACGATTGCCGGAACCAGCAGTGCAGCTTGACCGCTTCGGTCATGAAGGCGAACGGTTCGGATGATTGCGACGCTGCCCTGAAGGGCTGGATCGATCGCCACAAGCCGGTCGTCGCCCGCGCCGACCAGCTCATGACCGACCTGCGGAGCGGAACCCTGGTCGACCTCGCGATGCTGACCGTCGCCAACCGGCAACTCGCCGTCATGGCCGGCGGGTAGCCTTGGCGTCCGCGGCGACAGCGCCGGTCTCGGCCCGCGCCCGCGCTGCCTGGTGCCTGTACGACTGGGCGAATTCGCCGTTCCCGACGGTGGTGGTGACGTTCGTCTTCGCGGCCTATGTCACCCGCGGGATCGTCGGCGACGAGGTGCGGGGCACGGCGCTGTGGGCCCACATGCTGAGCCTCTCGGGTCTCGCGATTGCCCTTCTCGGTCCCGTGGTCGGCGCGATCGGCGACGCGGGCGGGCGCATCAAGTCCTGGCTCTTCGTCTTCACCGGGGCGACGATCGTCGCCGGCGGCTCCCTGTGGTTCGCGGCGCCCGATCCTGACAACACCCTTTGGGTCATGGCGGTCGTCGGCCTGGGAAACGTGGCGTTCGAGATCGCCAGCGTCTTCTACAACGCGATGTTGCCGCGCATCGCCCAGCCCGGCCGGGTCGGCCGCCTCTCGGGCTGGGGCTGGGCGCTGGGCTATGCCGGCGGACTCGCCTGCCTGAGTCTCGCCCTGGTCGGGCTGATCCAGGCGGACCCGCCGCCTTTCGGTCTCGACCCGGCGGAGGCGGAGCCGGTTCGCGCGGTCGGGCCGTTGGTCGCGCTGTGGCTGCTCCTTTTCGGCTGGCCGCTGTTCGTCTTCATGCCCGACGTGGCACGCAAGGCGACCACGTCGGTTCAGGCCGTCGGCGGCGGCCTGCGGCAGCTCGCGCGCACGGTCCGCGCGGTGCGGCATTACCCGAACATCGCCTGGTTCCTCGGGGCGAAGATGCTCTACATCGATGGGCTGAACACGATCTTCGGCCTGGGTGGGATCTACGCCGCCATCCGCTTCGACATGGCGATCGACGAGATCCTGCTCTTCGGCATCGCCCTCAACGTCACCGCGGCGGCGGGAGCCCTGACGTTCGCCTGGGTCGACGACTGGGCCGGGCCGAAGCGGACGCTGGTCGTGGGCAACCTCGGGCTGCTCGCCACCAGCGCCGCGATCCTACTGGCGGAGTCCAAGCTGGGGTTCTGGATCGGCGGCCTGGCGCTCGGCTGCTTCATCGGCCCCGTGCAGTCGTCCAGCCGGTCGATGATGGCGCGTCTCGCTCCCCGGGGCATGGAAGCGGAAATGTTCGGGCTGTACGCGTTCTCCGGCAAGGCGACGGCGTTCCTCGGTCCCGCCGTGGTGGGCTGGGTGACGCTCGCCACCGCATCGCCCAGGATCGGGATGGCCGCGATCCTGCCGTTCTTCGCCCTCGGGCTCGCGCTGCTCACACGGGTGCGAACAGCGCCCACGCTCCCTTGAGCCCGGTCAGGACCGCGAGCACCATGAGGATGCGGAGGACCCAGCGGCGAAAGATCGCCGGATCGGCGCCCTGAAAGCTGCGGGCGCCGAGCCACACGCCGACGACCAATGCGGGCAGGAACGCCAGGGCGCGCCATAGATGCCCGGACTCGATCAACCCCTCCGAGGCCTGCGCGGCGAGACCGACGGTATCGGTGCCGAGGAAGTAGGCGATGCTCGAGGCGCGCCCGACATTGACCGCGGCGGGCGAACTCAGGAAGAACAGGACGACCGGGGGACCGCCGATGCCGAAGGCGCCGTTCGCGATCCCGGTGGCGGCGCCGGTGGCGACGGTCGCGACGGGTCCCGGCATCCGCCCGAGCGCGAACCCGCGCGCCAGCAGGGCCGCCGCCACCAGCACGAAGATCGCCATGGCGAGGGTCATCGGCGCCGCCGGCACGTTGGCGAGCGCATGCACTCCGAACGGTGTCGCGACGACCGTGCCGATCATCAGATAGAGGATCGCCCGCCAGTTGATCTGGCGCCAGATGCCGGGCAGCAGGTGCAGGCTCGCCGCCAGCTCCAGCATGAAGATCGACGGCACGATCTGCACCGGGGTGAGCACCAGGCTGAGCGCGGTGATGGCCAGCAGGGAAAAGCCGAACCCGGAATAACCCCGGACGACGCCCGCGCCAAAGACGCAGACGACACTGTAGACGAGAACCCAAGGGTCGACGTCAGGCAAGCCGGGTGATCTCTTCCAGCATGGCGATGACCTCGGCCGAGTAATTGGCATCAACCGCGTCGCGGTTCTCGATCACGCTGAAGAACGCCGCCGCGACCCCGGTCTTCGGGTTCGCCAGCATGTACTGCCCGCCGAAGCCGCCGTGACCCAGGCATTCGCCGTCGGTCGCGGTGTGGTTGCTATAGCGCATCCACTGCCGCGGCGCGGCGTAGCTGGGGCCCTTGCGGCGCAGGGTCTCCTCGATGAAGGCACCGCTACCGACCCGCTCGCCGTTCACGCCCCGGCCGCCGCGGGTGAACAGCAGGCCGTAGCGGGCGAGATCCCGCGCGGTCACGCAGATGCCGCCGTTGATGACCGGCACCCCCGACCGGTCGGTGCCGATGAACAGGGTGCCGGCGAGGCCGGCGGCTTCGACGATCTCGATCAGCATGGCGCGCAAGGGACGGCCCGAGACCCGCTCGGCGATCCAGCCCAGGATGTCGGTGTTGGGCGATTTGTACTGCACCATGCCGGAAGGATTAGCGACGTTCGCGCTGGTGATGGCGGCGACAAAGTCGCGGTTGAGGAGCTCCTTCTGCCCGGGTGCCGGCAGGCGCCAGCCTTCCGCCACCTCCTGCTGGAACGAGCCGCACAGCGGGTCGCTGTAGACCTCGGAGAAGTCGTTGACGACGTTCATGTCCAAGACGTCCTGGACGCTCGCCTCCGCGTAGCCGGACCCAACCTCGGGCAGATAGGTCTTCACCTTGCGGGCAAGGTCCACCTTGCCGTCCTCGACCAGGCGGCCGAAGACCAGGTTCATGGTCGTCTTGCTGATCGACTGGATGCTGTGGTGCCGGTCGGGGCCGAAGTCCGGGGCATAGGCCTCGTACAGCAGCTCCTGGCCGCGCAGCACGCATAGTCCGGAGAAGAACGTCGTGCCCGCGAGCCGCCGCACCGAGGGCAGGGATCCGATCCGCCAATCGATCCGACGTTCGAGCCGCAGCACGTTGGGCGCCTTCACGCCGAGCACATAGCGGAATACCTGATGCATGCCGTGAAACGCCCGGCGCCGGCGCTCGGGCTGGTTGTAGGCGCCGAAATGGTCGTCACCGACCACGAGTTCGGGGTTCGGGTCGGTCGCGAAATCGTTGGCGGTCATGCGGGGCCCTCTAATGGCGGAAGTGGCGGCGGCCGGTGAATACCATGGCGAGGCCGCGGGCATCGGCCTCGGCGATCACCTCGGGGTCGCGCTTCGACCCGCCGGGCTGGATCACCGCGCTGACCCCCGCTTCGGCACAGGCGATCAGGCCGTCGGCGAACGGGAAAAACGCGTCGGAGGCGGCGACCGCGCCCGCCGTGCGGCGCGTGGTCTCGCCGGCGGCCCGGGCCACCTCGTCGGCCTTCCAGGTGGCGATCCGCGCGGCATCCACCCGGCTCATCTGCCCGGCGCCGATGCCGACCGTGGCACCGTTCCGCACGAACACGATGGCGTTGGACTTGACGTGCTTGCAGACCCGCCAGGCGAACAGCAGGTCGGCGATTTCCGCCGCGGTCGGGCCGCGCCGGGTGACCACCCGCAGATCGGTCGCGGCGATCGCTCCGCCATCGCGCGATTGCACCAGGAAGCCGCCGGCGACGCCCCGCACCACGAGGCTCGCGGTATCGCACGGCAGAGCGCCGGCGTCGAGCAGGCGCAAGTCGGACTTCCGCGCGAGCAAGGCATGCGCCTCGGGCGCAACCGCGGGCGCGATCAGGACCTCGGTGAACACCTTGGCGATCGCCTCGGCCAGGGCGGCATCGACGGGCCGGTTCACGGCGACCACGCCGCCGAACGCGCTGATCGGATCGCCGGCCAGGGCGCGGGCATAGGCCTCGGCGAGGGTGGGCGCGCGAGCCACGCCGCAGGGGTTGCCGTGTTTGACGATGACGCAGGCGGGTTGGTCGAACTCGGCCACCGCCTCGTAGGCCGCGTCGGTATCGAGGATGTTGTTATAGCTCAGCTCCTTGCCCTGGAGTTGGCGCGCGCCCGCGACCCCGGCCCGGGCACCGCCGCCCGCGTACAGCGCCGCGCGCTGGTGCGGGTTCTCGCCGTAGCGCAGAGCCTGGCGGAGTTCGCCGGCCAGGGCGAAACGCACCGGCCAGGCCGCGGGGTCCAGGTCGCGAAACCAGCCGGCGATGGTCGCGTCGTAGGCGGCCGTGCGGGCAAAGGCCGCCGCCGCCAGGCGTGCCCTCGTCGCGGCCGTGGTTCCGCCATGGGCCGCGAGTTCGGCGAGGATGGGCGCGTAGTCCCGGCCATCGACCACGACGGTGACGGCGGCGTGGTTCTTCGCCGCCGAGCGGATCAGCGCGGGCCCGCCAATGTCGATGTTCTCGACGCAGGTGGCGAAATCGGCGCCCTGCGCGAGGGTCGCCTCGAACGGATAGAGATTGACGCAGACCAGATCGATGGGCTCGATCCCGTGCTCCGCCATCTGGGCCGCGTGGGCCGGGTCGTCGCGGCGGCCGAGGATGCCGCCGTGGATCTTCGGGTGCAGGGTCTTGACCCGGCCGTCGAGCATCTCGGGGAACCCGGTCAGGTCCGCGACCTCGTCGACCGCGAGCCCGGCATCGCGCAGCGCCACCGCGGTGCCGCCGGTGGACACCAGCGCGGCCCCGAACCTTGCGAGCCCGCGGGCGAATTCCACCAGTCCGGTCTTGTCGGAAACCGACAGCAGCGCGCGACGGATGGAGACGACGTCGAGCAGCATGACCGTGCTAGTGGTTCGATTCCGACGGGTCGATCCCGATCCGTCGGGCCGAACCCCCAGCGGGACTCTGATCCTGTGGTCCGCCCCAAACACAATGATCGGGAATCAAGCGTCTGGGGCGGACCACTAGCACGCCTCGGTCCAGGATTCGGAGAACGCGAGGCAGCAGGTGCTGAAGGGGTGGCCTTCGCGGTCGCGCGGCCAGGGGCGGCCGGACGCCGAGACGCCGTTGCGGGTGAGCCGCGCGGCAGCCGCCGGGACCAGGACCGTGCACACGCCGTAGCGCCGATTGGGCAGCTCGTTGGGCTTGGTATGGACCAGGAGCGGCGCGCCGAGGTCGTGCCAGGTCAAGGCGATCTCGTCATTGTGCGCCGTCACCCGTTCGGTCCAGAAGTAACGGGGATCGCCTTCATGCGCGAACCGGGCGTCGACGACCGGGATACGCGCGTCGGCGAGCTCGGCGTTCAGCATCCCCTGGACGGTCGCCTGCAGCCAGCGGGCCATGGCGATGTTGTCGGAGTAGATGCACCAGCGGTTCTCCGTGAGCTCGCTCTTCACGTAGAGCACGTGCCCCGGGCCCGCTGGCGAGAAGATGATGCGCCAGAAGCTGGCGTCGGTGCTGTTCGGATCGCCGTCCTTGGCCGCGAGCCGGATGAACGGGTTCTCGCCGGTCACGAACACGCTGTTGGGGTCTACCGTGGCCATCGCCTGCTCCTTGGGGGTTGCGGCGGGTTTCGGATTGTGTCGGACGGCACCCACCGGTCAAGATGGATAGCATATCCGCGACCGTGAGACACCGAGGCACCATGATTTCCTTCGACAACGTGACGGAGCATTGGGCGATCGCCAAGCCGGCCGCGAGCGGCCGCGACGGCCTGGTCGCCACCAACCACTACGCGGTCTCCGAGATCGGCGCCGAGGTGCTGCGCAAGGGCGGCAACGCGGTCGACGCGGCGGTGGCCGTGAGCTTCGCCATCGGTGTGGTCGAACCGTGGAACAGCGGCCTCGGCGGTTGTGGTTTCATGCAGGTGTTCGATGCCAAGAAGCGCACGGTCACCGCCGTCGATTTCGGCACCGTGGCGCCGCGGGGCATCGACCCGGCCACCTACGCCCTGACCGGGGGCGTCAGTCCCGATGGCTTCGGTTGGCCAGCGGTCGTCGAGGACCGCAACCTGATCGGTCCCCACTCGGTCGGGGTGCCGACCCTGGTGGCGGGCATGGGCCTTGCCCTGAAGACGTTCGGCACGCGGACCTGGGCCGACAGCCTAGCCCCGGCGGTGGCGCTCGCCCGGCGCGGCATGGTGATCGACTGGTACGCGACCCTCCTGTTGGCGAGCGAGGCGCGCGAGATCGCGTCATACCCGGATCTGGCCGCCCTGTACCTGCCGGGTGGTCATCCGCCGGTCGCTCCGGGAAGCGGCCCCCTGCCCCGCCTCGATCTGGGCCCCCTGCCCGGCACGCTGCAGGCGCTGGCGGACGCCGGCCCCGACGACTTCTATCGCGGCAAGCTCGCCGACCGGATCGACGCCGACGCCAGGGCGGCCGGCTGTTCCCTGCGCAAGGCCGACCTGGAGGCGTTCCGCGCCACCATCAAGGAGCCGGTGATCGGCACCTACCGGGGAGCCCTGGTGCATTCCGCGCCGGGCCTCTCGGCCGGCCCGACCCTCCTTCACGCCCTGCGGTTGCTCGAAGCCAAGTCCTTCGGGAGCAAGCCCGATGCCGCCACCTACCGCGCCTACGCCGACAGCCTGTTCGAGGCCTATCGGGTGCGCCTGGCGACGCTCGGCGAAGGTGCCGAGGGTCCATCATCGACCACCACATTCGCGGTCGTCGACCGGGACGGCAACATGGTCATCGTGACGCAAACCCTGATGTCGGGCTTCGGGTCGAAGGTGCGGCTGCCCGGCACCGGCGTGATCCTCAACAACGGCATGCTGTGGTTCGACCCTGTGCCGGGGCGGCCGAACTCGATCGCGCCGGGCAAGCGGCCGCTATCGAACATGGCGCCCACCATCGTCCTGCGCAACGGCGCCGCGGACTTCGGACTGGGAGCCCTGGGCGGGCGCCGCATCTTCCCTTGCGTCTTCCAGCTCATCTCCTTCATGCATGACTTCGGCATGGACCTTGACGCGGCCTTCGCCCAGCCCCGGATCGACGTCAGCGGCAAGCCGATCGTCACGGTCGATGCGCGCCTGACGGGCCCGGTGCTGGACGCCCTGGCCGCCCGCCACCCGGTGCATGTGGAACAGAACGGGGTGTTGCCCGAGGGCTTCGCCGTTTGCAACGCCGTCATGCAGGGCAAGGACGGGGCCCAGAGCGCGGCGGTTTACCTCGCCATGCCGTGGTCGAAGGCGACCGCGGCCTGAACTCGGCACAGCGGATCGCCGCCGTCGCCCTGGGGGCGGCGGTGCCGGCCCTGGTGTCGGGCCGCGTGACCATGGCGCTGGTGCTGATCCTCGCGTTGGGCTGCGCGGCCGCGTCCCACGGTGTCGCACCGATCGCGCGCGCGGCATGGTCGTTCCTGCGCTCGGGCCTCGGGCTCGCGCTCGGCGCCCTGTTCCTCGTCTGGCTGGGAGCGGTAATCGGTTCGGTCGATCCTTGGGGATCGATCCAGGTGTGGGGCCGCATGGTCGCGTTCGTGCCCCTTGGGTCCGCCCTGGTCGCCTGGCTCCTGATGGTGCCGGCGGCGCATGCGCTCGCCCTTCGCAGCCTGGCGGTCACGTCGCTGGTCGCGGGCGCGATCATGGTGGCGGGCCCCTGGGCTCTGCCCGCCCTGATCGCCCTGATCGCCGCCAAGCCGCTCGGCATGTCGGGACGGGACGCCGGATTGCAGGTCAAGGACGTGGGGTCGGCCCTCGCCTGCCTCATGCCGATCGTGCTGTGGGCCGGATGGCGGCTGGGCGGCGCGTGGCGAGCGGCCGGCTTTGCCTTCCAACCGCTCGGGGTCCTGGCGCTCGTCGCCGTCGGCAGCAAGGCGGGGGGCGCCGGCATCCTCGCCGCGGCGATCGTCGCCAGCGGCTGTCTGGCGGCGCACCGCCGGCGTCTCTGGATTTACGCCCTTGCGGTCGCGACCGTCGCCGCCGTGGCCAGCGCCCTGGCGATGCAGCGACCGTCCCGGGGCGACCTCGGCCTGCCGCTGGAGGTGATTGATCGGGCCCGCCAGTCCATCTGGCGGTTCGCCTGGAGCTACGTCGATCAGGCGCCGCTGTTTGGGCATGGGATCGACACCTCGAACCACCTGCCGGGCGCCGCGAACCTCGTCCCCGGCACACCGTTCGCCTATATCCCGGCGCACCCGCACAACTGGGCCCTGGAGGTCCTGGTCGACTCCGGGGCCACGGGCCTTGCCGCGCTGATCGGGGTCCTCACCGTCCTCGCCATCCGATTGGCGCGGCTTGAACCGGCGAGCGCCACGGCCGGGCTCGCCCTCATGGCGTCGTTCTGGACCTCCAGCCTGGTGAACTTCTCGGTCTGGTCGGCGTGGTGGCAGTGGACCTTCGTAATCCTTGCCGCCTTCGTCCTCGCCGCTCGATCGAGCGCGCCTTCAGCAGAAACGGAGAGATCGAGGCCGCTTTAGGTTGTTGATTTGGCGCGTTGCGCCGGAGGGCGCGGATTCCCACGACCCCGGGCGGCGAACCGGTGCCCACTTCGCCTGAAAGCGCGCTAGATCGCCTTGAGCTTGCGCCAGGCGAACCCCACCATGCGCATGAGCAGAAGCCCATCGCGAAAGCGCGAGATTTGGGTTTCCCCGTACGTGCGCGCGGCGTAGCGGATGGGAATCTCCACCACCTTCAGGTTCTGTTTCGCCGCCCCGAAGATCAGGTCGAAGTCGCCGAACGGGTCGAAGTCGCCGAAGTACGCCCGATCGGTGGCGATGCGTTGGTAGTGGTTCTTGGTCAACGCCTTGGTGCCGCACAGGGTGTCGGTGAAGCGCTGATTCAGAAGGTACGTGAACAGCATGGAAAAGAACCGATTGCCGATCCGATTGAGGAGACGCATCGCCTTCTCCTCGCGCGGGTAGACGAGGCGCGTGCCGTTGATGAAGGTACCCTTGCCGGTGGCGAGCGCGGCATAGAACTTCGGGATCGCCTCGGGCGGAACGCTCAGATCGGCGTCGAGGATGATCAACACCTCGCCCCCCGCCTCGGCGAATCCCTTGCGAACGGCATCGCCCTTGCCGCTGCCGTCCTGGCGGAAGCGGCGGATGCGACGGTCGGGATAGGCATCGATCACGCGGCCGATTTCCTCCCACGTCCCATCGCTGGACCCGCCTTCGACGAAGAGGATTTCCAGCCCGTCGCAGAATCGCGGCAGGCGCTCGACGATCGCCGCGATGTTGCCGCGCTCGTTGCGGCAGGGGACGACGACCGTAGCCGAGGGTTGGCCCAGGGCGCGGTCACGGGCGGGCTGCGCGATCACGTAGGTTCTGAGCGCAAGCTGTCGCAGCAGCGGCAGGGTGCCGAGGAACCGGTTGACCAGCCGGCCGATCCCCAAAATTCGCTTGGGGCAGAGCAGGCGCCACTCGCGCTTGATGATCTCGAAATCCGCGAGTCGCAGCAGGCCCGCGATATCCTCGGAGTTCAGCCAGTTCAGCTCCACCTGCGGCATCTTCAGGCCGGCCCGCTCGGCGAGTTCGAGGATCGGCGCCCAGAGCTTGGAGTGGTAGACGATCACGAGTCGCGTCTCTCGCGAGCACAGGCCGTGCAGGGACGCGAGCGTCGTCTCGCAGTCCTCCAGATCGCCGATGGTATCGGCCAGCAGGACGACATCGAACGGACCCCGGATCGATGCAAGGACAGCCGGGTCCTCGATGTCACCCACGTGGAAGGTGAAGTCCGGATGCAGGCCGCGCGCCACCTCGATCATCCGCGGGCTGAGGTCGATCCCCACGCCCTGGGCAGGACGGAGACTTGCGAGCCCGTCCCCAGTGCCGCAGCCCAGCGCCAGCACCCGCAAGCCCGGCGGCACCAGGAATCGCAGGTAGCGCTCGTCTTCCTCGTGGAAGAACGCGTTCCGCCGCAGCCACCGGTGCCGATCCGGCGCCAGGCGGTCGGAGAGCGCCATAACTGCGCGTTTGCGTGCCGACAGCGGTCGGCTCGTCCGCTCCATGTCCACGGTGTTGTTGCCCGTCCTTTGCCCGGACGATAATAACGTGGGTGCGCCGATTACTCACCAGGAGCCGCGCCGTTGAGCAAATTCGCCGATGCCGACATTCTGGACGCGGGCCGCACGGTTCTGGCCGAGGCCGCCCAGTGCCTTGCGGCGGCGGGCGCGGGGCTCGGCTCGGCGTTCCTCGGCGCGGCGCAGGTGCTGGCCGCCGCCGGGGGCTTCACCCTGGTCATGGGGGTCGGCAAGTCCGGCCACATCGGCCGCAAGGTCGCCGCCAGCCTGGTGTCGACCGGTTTCGCCGCCACCTTCGTCCACCCCGGAGAGGCGGCGCACGGCGATCTGGGCCTCGCCGACCATGCGACGCTCGCCCTGCTGTTGAGCGATTCCGGCGCGAGCGACGAGCTGGTGGCCGTGGCGCCCATGCTGAAGGGCTTCGGCGTGCGGTCTATTCTGGTGACCCGGACCGCCGATTGTCCCCTCGCCGCCCACGCCGACTGGGTGATCGAAACGAAGGTCACGGCGGAAGCGGGGATCCATCGGTTGGCGCCGACCTCGTCCACCACCACGACCCTCGCGCTGTGCGACGCCCTGATGATGGCGAGCCTGGCGATTCGCGGGTTCACGCCGGAGCAGTTCCGGCGCTTTCATCCCGGCGGCGCGCTCGGCCGACGGCTTCTCACGGTCGCCGACCTGATGGCGCCGCTTGCCGATCTCGCCTGGCTGCGGCCAGAGGCCAGCATCTGGGACGTGCTTGAAGCCATGCCGGGGCGCCGGGGCTTCGCGGTGGTCAGTCGCGCGGCCAAGGGCCCCGGCGTCCGCCTGGCCGACATCGGGGTGATCTCGGAGGGCGATATCCGCCGCGCCGCCCGCGACCGGGACGGGTTCGCGAAGCTGACCGCCGGCGCCATCATGTCGGGATCGCCCAAGGCGATCGCTCGGGATGGGTTCGCGATCGATGCTCTCCGGCTGATGGAAAGCCACCGCATCGCCTTCCTGCTGTGCACCGACGCTGCCGGATCGCTGGTCGGCGCCGTGCACATCCACGACATCGTCGCGACCGACGTAATGCCCGGCAGGACGGCGCCCAGGCTCACACCGGAAGGGTAGCGGCGAGCCTACACGCCGAAATCGTCGCGGGTCAGGATGGCCACCAGCTCGAGCCCGTGACGAGCGAGATTGTCGCGAGCGCCGGCCAAGCGATCGACGACGGTGACCACCCGGTCGACGGTGCAGCCCGCGCCACGGACCGCCGCGACGGCGGCCAGTACCGAATCGCCGGTGGTGGTCACGTCCTCGACCAGCACGACCCGGCCGGCCGGCGGAATGTTCCCTTCGATCACCTTGCTAGTGCCGTGCTCCTTCGCTTTCTTGCGAACGTAGAAACCGGGGATCGGCCGCCCCTGCCGATGGCTCGCCTGGGCGATGGCGGCCACCACGGCGATGGCGCCGGTCTCCATGCCGCCGACCGCCACGGGCACGGGCGATCCGAGCGCCGGCAGCATCATCTCGCCGATCAGCGTGGCGCCCTCGGGATCGAGGGAAACCAGCCGCATGTCGAGGTAGAACGAACTCGTGGCCCCCGAGGCGAGCAGGATCGCCCCGCCCTTGATCAGCGCCTTACCGGCCACGATGGCCTTGAGCCTCGCCTTGGCATCCATGCCCGGTACCTACCGAGGCGTCGCGGCGCCGTCAACCCGCGCCGGTCGCGACCCGACGGGGCGACACCACCAGGGCAACGCCCACGGCGGTCAGGCCCATGCCCGCGAGCGCGATCGGCGCGAACGTCTCGCCGAGCACGAGATAGGCGATCAGCGCAGCGCTCGGCGGCACCAGGAAGAACACGCTGGCGACTCGGGCCAGCTCGCCCCGGCGGATCATGGCGAGCAGCAAGGTGATCGAGACCAGCGACGTCACGATCGCCACGTAGCCGAGGCCGAGAATCACCTCCCAGGTCCAGGCGATCCGCCCGTCCTCGAACACCAGAGCCAGCGCGCCGATGACGATGGCGGTGACGGTGAACTGGATAAGCCCGCCGGTCCGCGGGTCCATGGCCGCGCAATAACGCTTCTGATACAGGGTCCCGACGGTGATGCCCGCAAGGCTGACGAACGACCACGCCATCCCGGCCGGAGTGCCGAGCCCGAGCTCGAGCTTGTTCCACACCACCAGAACGACACCGAGCGCGCCGAGGGCGAACCCCGCCCATTGCCGCGGGTTGATCCGCTCTCCCAGGATCGGCCCGGCGGCGATGGCGGTGATCACCGGATAGGCGCAGACGATCACCGCGTTGACCCCGGCGCCGACCCCGGCCGCCATCGAGACCCAAGCCGCGCCGAAGTAGACCACCTGCATGAAGAGGCCCGCCGCGACGATGTGAACGGCGTCGCGCGCCGTACGCGGCCAGGGCGCGGCCGAGATCGCCACGACCACGGCCATCAGGAAGGTGACGATGGCGTAGCGGAGCGCCAGGAGCGTCAGCGGCTCGGCGCCCCCGACGGCGGCCTTGGCGGCGATGAAGCCCGATGACCACAGCAACACGAACGTCACCGGCACGAGCGCGGTGACGATGCGGGTTCTGGATCGCTGCTCTGAAGCCATCGCGGTGGGAGGGCGCCGGCGGATTTGGGCGCTGGGGAACCGATGCGCGATAGGCTACAACGATCGCATGCCGAGGGCGATTCCCATTTCAATCGAGTTGGAATTCTAGCCGATGGCGCTGGCCCCGGTCATCGCGACGCGCCGACTGCGCTTGGTGCCGTTCGGCGAGGAGCATTTGACCGCCCGCTACGTCGGTTAGCTGAACGACCCGCTGGTCATGCGCTACAGCGAGCAGCGCTACAGTCGCCACACCCTCGCGTCCAGCACCCGTTACGTGCGCTCCTTCGCCGGCACCCCGAACTATCTGTGGGCGATCGAGGCGACGAGCCCGCTCAGGGGGCATATCGGCAACGTCAATGTCTACGTCGAGAAGCGTAATCGTGTGGCTGAGGTCGGCCTCCTCATCGGCGACCGATCCATGTGGGGGCAGGGGCTTGGCCGCGAAGCCTGGACGGCGGCCTGCGACTTCCTTCTCAACACCGCGCACCTGAGAAAGGTGACGGCCAGCACCCTGTCCGAGAATCTGGGCATGATTGGCATCATGCGAGCGACGGGCATGAGCGACGATGGGCGCCGCGTGCGCCACGTTCTCGTCGACGGCGCCGAGGTCGATCTGGTGCACGCCGCCCTGTTCCGTGACGCCCTGCGAAAGACCCGCAACGGTCCGTAAGGAGGGTCCAGGCATGATCAAGCTGTACAACTACGGTCCGTCGGGCAACGGCTACAAGGTTGCCCTGCTGCTGAACCAACTGGGCCTCACCTTCGAGACCGTGGAGGTCGACGCCAACCACGGCGGCACGCGCACGCCGGAGTTCCTGGCCATCAACCCCGCCGGCAAGATTCCCGTCGTCGTGCTGACCAACGGCGTGGCGATCGCCGAATCCAATGCGATCCTTTGGTACTTTGCCGAGCGGACCGCGCACCTCCCCGAGGGTCGGCTGCGCCACGCCCGGGTCCTGCAATGGATGTTCTTCGAGCAGTACAGCCACGAGCCCTACATCGCGGTCGCGCGCAACTGGGTGGCGCACACCGGGCTCGACGAACGGCGGCGGCGCGAGCTGCCCGAGAAGCATGAGCGCGGCCTTGCCGCCCTCGGCGTGATGGAACGACGCCTGTCCGATCACCCATTCCTCGTCGCCGACCGCTACACGATCGCCGATATCGCACTGTTCGCCTACACCCACGTCGCCCACGAAGGCGGCTTCGACATGAGCCGATTCCCCGCGATCCGGGCCTGGATCGACCGGGTGCGCGAGCAACCCGGCCACGTGGCACTCGGCCACGGGTGAGGCGTCAGGGTCCCGCTTCGTCGATGCGGCGGTCGCCGGCCACGTAGTCGCCGACGCCAGGGGCAAGAAACGGATTGTTGGTCTCGCGCAGACGCGCGGCATCCTCGTCGTAGAGAAAGGGCAGAAAGGCGAGGCGGCGGCCGGCCGTCACCGGCAGGGCCTCATGCAACATGGCGCAGGAAAAGACCACCGCTCCGCCGCTGGCTGCGCGGTAGGTGAGCCTGCCATACTCGGGAAACCGAAGGTCGCCGCCTTCGTACTCCTCGGCGTTCAGGTTGATGGTGACGGCGAACCGCCGATGGGCCGTGCCCATGGTCGTGTTGTCCCGGTGCGGCCGGAAGAAGCCGCCCGTGGAGGCGTCGTAGCAGGCGATGATGTAGCGCTCCATGCGCGTCGCCTTGAAGTTGCAGGCGAGCAGAAGTTCTGGCGCGATCCGCCGGTGAATCCGCACCATCAGCTCGCGGCGCATCTCCGCGTCGTCGATGCGGCAATCGCGGCGGCGCTTGAACGCGTGGTCGGTGACGGACGTGGTGCGCCCGTCGATGTCGCGCATGAAGCCCGAATCCTCGCTGCCCTGCGCTTCGAAGTACGCGATCAGGCGGCGGCAGAGCTCGGGCTCGAACACCTGGGAAATCTGCAACACCGGCGCCTGGAGCCTGGCGGGTGCCGCCGTGCCGACCGGCGGCTGCGCATCGAGGATGGCGGCGACCCGCTCCGCGTGCCGCCCCGACTCGTCGAGCGGGATCACGCCGACGACCCGCAACCGCGGATCGAGCACCAGGGTATAGGGCCGGTATGTGAGCACGCGGCCTTCGCCGGCCGGCTCGCACGCCCCGAACTGGGCACTGATCTTGCGGTCGAAATCCCAGAAGAAGCGGATTCCCGGAATCGCGTCGGCGACCCGCCGCAGCCGCTCGTCATCAGGATCGACAGTGATGCCGAACAGACAGGCCTCGTCATCGTCGAAGCGCTGGCGCAGGGATAGCAGCGCCTCGACCATGGCGCGGGGGCGCTCGTGCCCGGCGGAGCCGAAGAAGCACAGGACGACGTAGCGCCCAGCGACCGTATGGAACTCGAACATCGGATTGGTGGCGGTGCGCGCCCGGAACTGCGGGATCGGATCCCCCGGCGACGGCACGAGAGGCGGCGGAGTCACGGCGAGGATTCCCGCACCAGACCGGCGGACGCGGTGCCGTGGGCCGCCCTGCGGTCCTTGGCCGCGACCGCGGCCAGGTCCCATTCGATCACGGTTTCGCTGCCGTTGAGGCCGCCGCTCACGACGATCTGCTGGCCGCGGCGGCGCTCGCCATCCCGCCCCAGGTAGATGCTCTCGGCGATGCCGATGACGCCACCGCCGGCCGCGAACCGCCAACCACCGCCCCCGGGCAGGCGCAGCAGAATCGCACTGCCGTCCTCGACCAGGGCCGCGGGTACCGACGGATGCAGGTGAAAGCGCACGACGAAGCGTTCGCCACCGGACCCGGTCAGGCGATCCTCGCCGACGACCCGCTGCCCGTCGGCAGACAGCTCGATCCGCCGGCGATGTGTAAGATGGAAGTTCGAGCCATAGCCGTCGTGCGCGACGATAGCGCCGGTCGCGGTGTCGGATTCGGTCCGTTCGGGGACGACGTTGACCGGAGCGCGGCCGACCCCGGCCGCCAGAATGGCGGAGGAATTGGTATCGTCGACCGAAACCGTGGAATGGGCCGCCGTGGCCCGCGCCGCCGCCGCCCAGGCGGGATCGTTGCCCCGATAGGGCCCGCAGTTGACGATCATCCGGTCGGTCCCGACGCTCATCTCGAAGCTGGCCGTGCCGGCGTGGGCCTGCGCCCCGAATTCGGCTCGCGCCGGGGTCCCGGCATCCAGGATCAGGAGGGTCCGCCGCGCCGCCAGGCGGACGAAGCCGCTGGCAAGCGCGTGCGACGCCGGCTTCCCGGTTGACGCCGCGGCGGCCAGGGCCGCGTCGATGAGCGTCGGCTCTTCCTCGTAGCCGCCGTTGAACAGCGCGAATCCGCCATCGCCCATGCGGAAGAAGCGCAGCATGGTGGCCATGCGGTCGATCGCGCTGGCAAGCCAATCGGTCTCGTTCCGGCCGCCGAGCGCCAGGACCGACCTGAGCTCCAGGGCGTCGCGGAAGACCGCCAGCAGGGCCGACGGGTTGCGCTCGACCTGGCCGCCGTCGGGCAGAAGCTGGCGCCGGAACTCGCCCTCGGCCATGCGCAGCGCCGATGGCAGCTTGCGTTCCAGCCCGGGCACGCAGAGGGCCGCCAGGATCAGACCCTTGGCGGCGGCGATGCGCGGTGCCCCATCCGGCCCCGAGGAGATCACTCGCGCCAGATGCCGCGCCTGCTCCGCCAGGTTTCCGAGTAGCTGGCGGCGAAACAGGGCATCGGCGCCGGCCAGCAGGAAGTCAGCGTTGGTGAGCCAGGCCGCGAGCCTCCGCCCCTGCACGTCGGGGCGCCAGGCGACGGGGTGCCAGGTCGATCCGTCCGCGATCCAGTTGGCGACCGTGGTCCGCGCCGTGGCGCGCCCGGTGCCGCCGACCTCGCGGCAATCCCGCAGCCAGCCGAAGCCGTGCATGTCGGCGAGCCAGGCGGGTCCGGCGTCCTGGGGAAACCAGATGCTGCGGCCCTGGCCCGTGAACGACTGACCGGCGAAGGCGAAAATGCCGTCGATCAGCCGCACCCCGCGCGCCGTATCGCCTGGCCAGGGATCGTTCGGCGTGAAGTGCAGGGCCGCGGGCGGACGGCCGAGCAGAGTCAAACGGTAGAGCGGGCTCCTGAACGCGACCCGTTGGATCGCCGCGAACGGGCGAGCGGGCGGCCGGCGGCGGGGTTGCCGCATCGCTCCTACGCGCGCAGCCGGCCTAGATTGCCGGCGTAGGCGGCGGGTCCGCCCTGGAACACCGCCGTTCCGGCGACCAGCAGGTCGGCACCCGCCGCGACCGCCGCCGGCGCCGTCGTCGCGGTGATGCCGCCGTCGACCTCGAGGTCGATGGCGCGTTCGCTCGCGTCGATGAGTGCCCTCACGTCCCGGATCTTGGGCATGACCGCGGCGATGAACGCCTGCCCGCCGAACCCCGGATTGACGGTCATGGCGAGCACCAGATCGACGGTGTCGAGCACGGGGTCCAGGGCGGCCACGGGCGTCCCTGGATTCAAGGCGACCCCGGCCTTGGCCCCGCCGGCCTTGATCCGTTGCAAGGTGCGGCGCAGATCCGGTCCCGCCTCGGGGTGCACCGTCACGATGTTGGCGCCGGCGTCGAGGAAGGCGTCGATGTAGGGATCGACCGGCGCGATCATCAGGTGCACGTCGAAGGGGCGGTCGGTCAGGGAACGCAGGGCCTTCACCACGGCCGGGCCGACCGTCAGATTGGGAACGAAGTGACCGTCCATCACGTCGATATGAATCATGTCGGCACCCGCGGCGACCACCGCACGCACCTCGTCGCCGAGCCGGGCGAAATCCGCCGCCAGGATCGACGCCGAGATCCGTGTCGGCTGCTGCATGCGACCCTAGGTACCAGCTTGGCCAAGGCGCCGCAAGCGAGCGGCGTAGAACCCATCCATGCCACCCCGAGAGGCAAGGTGATGGGGCAAGGTGCGGAGATCGCCTTCGGCTGTGATCGCCTCGGCGAGGCCGCCGATCTCGGCGGCGGAGACCGCCACGCGACCGAGGCCGGGGTCCGCCGCCAGCGCCGCCTCGACGATCGCCGAACCTTCCTCCGGCTCGAGCGAGCAGACGCTGTAGACCAGGGTTCCAGCCGGCGCGAGATAGGACAGGGCGGCCCGCAGGAGCTCGGCCTGCAAGGCCGCCAGGCGCGTGACGTCCGCTGGCTTCTTGAGGCGTTGCAGGTCGGGGTGGCGGCGGATCGTGCCGGTGCCGCTGCATGGCGCATCGAGCAGGATGAGGGCGGCCGGTACCTCGGGTCTCCAGCTCGTCGCGTCGGCCGCCACGATCTCGGCCGCGAGGCCACAGCGTGCGAGGTTCGCCCGCAGGGTGGCGAGCCGGGGCGCGGAGCGATCGACCGCCAGGACCCGGGCACCCGCGGCGGCGAGCGCCAGGGTCTTGCCGCCGGGTGCGGCGCACAGATCCAAGACGTCGCGGCCGCGGACGTCGCCCAGCAGCCGCACCGGCAGCGCCGCCGCGGCGTCCTGGACCCACCAGTCGCCGGTCTCGAAGCCCGGCAGCGACTCGACCGCCACGCGTTGGGCGACGCGCAGCGTGCCGGACGGCAGCAGGGCGGCCTCCAGCCGCGCGACCCAGCCTTCGGCGTCGCCCTTGCAGGCAAGGTCCAGTGGCGGCTCGACCAGATGCTGGGCCGCGATCGCGCGGGTCGCCTCCTCGCCATAGGCGCCCACCCAGGATCGCCACAGCCAGCGCGGCGTGTTGAGGATCGCGGCGTCTTGGGCCGCGACCCAGCCATGGCCGTCGCTCGCCAGCCGGCGGAGGACGGCGTTGATCAGCCCCCGATACGCGTCCAGCCGCGAGCCGGCGATCAGGCGCACCGAGGTATCGACGGCGGCATGGGCCGCAGTGCCGAGGAAGAGGAGTTGCGCCGCCCCCAGGCGCAGGACGTGCCGCACCAGATGGGCCCGCGTCGGCAGCGGCTTGACCAGGCAACGGTCGAGGACATCGTCGATCTGCCCCAGGCGGCGCAGGCAGGTCAGCAGCAGGGTGTGACCGAAGGCCCGATCGCGTCGCTCGTCCTCGGGATCGGGAGGTGTGCGGGCCAGGGCCTCGTCGAGCGCGAGGTTGCGGTCGAGGATCGCGATCAGCAGCCGGAGGGCATGGGAGCGGGCGGCCAGTCCCGGGCCGGAACTCACCCCCAGGACCCGGCGGCGTCCGGTCGATGCAGTGCACCAGCCGATCGAAGTTCCAATGGGCGAAGGACGTTCATCGATCTCTGAAGGCGGTTGCGACGGTCGGGTCCCGCTCCTTAATGTATGGGTGTGCGGAAGTCCTGCAAGCGGAACCCCGATGACCGAGCCCCCGTCCCCGAAAGAGCCAGTACCGCGGCCCGTGCCCGAGACTCCGGTCAAGCCCCCCGTGCCCGAAGTCGGCGGGGTCGCCGGCCCCGACCCGACACGCTATGGCGACTGGCAGCACAGGGGGCGAGTGAGTGACTTTTGATTACAACTTTTTGTTGCAGTTCTTGATTTGTTCATGAATTGGCCGCATCTTGGGCCGGTACTCGGAGCCATGCGAGGCCGACAAACCCATGCACAGACAAATCTTCGTGCTCGCGCTGCTGGGCAGCCTCGCAGGCCTACCCTTGCCAGGCTGGGCGGGCGAGGACCGAACCATTGACGGTCCGGTGGAAGCCACGGTGATCGCCGTGATCGACGGCGACACCCTGGTGGTCGAGGCGCGAATCTGGCCGGACCATACCGTGCGGGCCGCGGTCCGGCTTGACGGCATCGACGCGCCGGAGTTGCGCGGCGCCTGTGTCGGCGAACGCCTGCTCGCCTGGCGGGCGAAGGACGCGCTCGCGGCCATCGCCGGGGTGAACGTGCGTCTGGTCGCCGTGCGCCATGACAAGTACGGCGGTCGGGTGGTCGCCAGGGTCCAGGACAGCGCGGGGCGCGATCTGGGCGCGCGGCTGGTCGCATCCGGCCTCGCCCGTGCCTACGACGGCGGCCAGCGCCAGCCCTGGTGCGATTAGGGTGTTAACCTAGCGGCGTGCGCGCTCCCGCCCTTGCCGTCGCCCTCGTCCTGGCCGCCTGCTCCGGACCGACGCTGCCGCCTCGCTTCGCCTCCGAGGCGAACGATGCCATTCTCGCGCTGGCCAACGGCGGCGACCTGGACGCCCAGGTGGCGCTTGGCCAGGCGCTCGAAGGCGGGCGGGGCGGGGCGCCCGACTATGCCGCCGCGGCGCAGTGGTACCGGCGCGCGGCGGACCAGGGGCATACGCTCGCCCAGTATCAGCTCGGCCAACTCTACGAGCACGGGCGTGGCGTCGCTCAGGACTACGCGGAAGCCGCCCGCTGGTACCGAGCCGCCGCCGAGGGCGGCAGCGACGTGGCCGGGTTTCAGCTCGGCTACCTCTACGAGAAGGGCCTGGGCGTGCCGCGCGACGTGGCCCAGGCGATCGCCTGGTACGACCGCGCCGTGGCCGGCTGGCGAGCGAAGAATTCGTACCCCCTCGCCCCCGACTATGTGCTGGTCGGCATCACGCTGCCGGCCGCAGCGGCGATTGCGGCGCCGGTTGCTGTCCCGGCCGAGCCGGCGCCCCTGTCGGGGACCTATGTCCATCTCGCCTCGTTCCGCTCCGCGCCGGAGGCGGCGACCGCGTGGGACAGCCTGCGGGCGCACTACCCGGATCTGCTCCAGGCCTTCGACGCGACACTCGCCGAACTCGATCTCGGCGAAGGGTCTGGCCTGTTCTACCAAGTGCTCGCCGGGCCCCTTGCCGACGCGGGCGCAGCCGAGGACCTGTGTGCGGCCCTCAATGGTCGCGGCCAGTTCTGCAACCCCGTCACGCGTTAGTGTCGTGGTTTCGAAGTTCGCCCTATCACGCGGCAACCCTCGGAGCGAATTTCAGAATCGAAGGGACACTAGCGCAAGAAGCGGGTGGGCGGGGTCCAATGGTGGCATTCTTTCAAGGGACACCACCAATGACCATCGATCTTCGCTTCGTTGCCCTCGCCACCGACGTCGTCGAGAACTGGCGCGCCGGCGCGCTCGATGCCAACGCCTGCCCGCCGGAACGTCACATCTCGGACGGCGACGGCAACCCCTGCCAGCACTGCCTCGAGGACATCGCCCAGGGCGACCCCTTCCTCATCCTGGCGCACGGCCCTTTCCCGCCGCGCAGGCCTATGCCGAGACGGGCCCCATCTTTGTCCACGCCGGGCCCTGCCCCCGCCACCACGAATCCGCCGGTCTGCCGCCCATCTTCCGGAGCCGCGACCGGGTGCTGATCCGCGGCTACGATCGCGCCGACCGGATCGTCTACGGCACCGGCCAAGCGGTCGCGACCGGCGACTTGATCGCGACCGCGTCGGACCTGCTGTCACGGGAGAGGATCGCCTACATCCACGTCCGCTCCGCCACCAGCACCTGCTTCCAGTGCCGCATCGAGCCCGCCCCTAGTCCTCGGCCGGCGGTCCCTTGAGCTCGAGCTGGTTGCCCTCGGGGTCCGCCAGGTAGACGGACGGGCCTTGGCCCTCGGCGCCATAGCGGGACTCGACGGGGCCAAGGGCGACGCCGAAGCCGGTCAGATGCGCGGCGATGGCGATGGGGTCGAACGGCTCGATCCTGAGGCAGAGGTGGTCCATGTTCCGACCGCCGGCGGCGTCATCGGCCGCGGCCACCAGATCGATCAAGGCGCGCCCGGCGCGAAGCTGCACCAGCCGCCCCGCCATCTGCCGCTTCTCTACGACACAACCCAGCGCCTCGACGTAGAAGCGTTCCAGCGCGGCCAAGTTCCGGGCACGGAGCACGACGTGGTCGATGCCGACGATCAGAAAGGGCGGAGCCATGTCCAGATCGTGCCACCGCGCCGCGCCAACGCCAACCGGTCAGCGCAGGCAACCCCTAGCCGTGTTAGCCAAGGATCGATACACATTCGAACCGGGAGCGTCGAATTCTCTTAACAATTCAGGGGATGGATGAAATTTAAGTCATTGAAATAAAGACTTTTCCTCGTGCGGCACTCCACTTGCGGAACTTCCCAATGTCAACCCGGAGCGTCGGTGCGTCGAGGCGGGCGATTCGTCGGGCATTCGTAACACCATTAGGGAGTACACCCATGCTGAAGAAGCCCATCGCCCAGGGAGGGCTCATGGCTGCCGCCGCCGGAGCCTGCCTGTTTACGCTGCTTGGCGGCGCGCACGTGGCCGAGGCCGGTCCGATTCCAATCGGCGGATTCTTCGGGAGCGAGACGGTCATCGATTTCGAAGGATTCGTGAGCGCACTGGCAACGGGTCCCTTCGTCGAACAGGGAGTCACCTTCAGCGAAGCGAGCACGGGAACCGGCGAACCCAGTTGGCGTCTTCTCACCGGGCTCTTCAGCGGCGGCGACAATATCGTCACCGACAACGCCGGGATTTCGGATTTCACGCTCGACTTCGCCACCGCGTTCCAGTGCATCGGCCTCGATGTCGGAATCGCGAGTGAGGAAACCACCTACGAGGTGAGTTTCTTCGATTCTCTCCTGTCCCTCCTCGGCATCGTCACGGTTGGCCCCCTCAACGGAACTGCCGATGGAGGCTTCGCCGGGTTCGAGTCGCCAAGCGGCATCAAGCGCGTGAGGATCGTCGAAACGAGCGGCAAAAATGGTCATGTCGGTGGCTTCGACGACGTTCGGTTCGAAGCGGCCGTCGTTGACCAGGAACCGCCGAGGATCGTGGAACCCACCGCGCTCGGCCTTCTCGGCCTCGGCCTCGCCGGCCTCGGGTTCGCACGCCGCCGCAAGGTCGCCTAGACCTCGTTCACTCGGCCGCCACGGCACGGCGGCGCCAGTCCAGGACGGCCTCACGCCCGGGGCTGGCGCCGCCGGCACGTTGAAGGACACCCCGCGCGAGGCGGATGAGGCGGCCGTCGATCAGGGCGAGGCCGGCGCCGATCACCGCCATGCCGACCAGGTGGCGGGCCGCGATGGCCTCGCCTAGGACCAGCGCGCCGAGGAGCAGGGCCGTGATCGGAATCAGGAACGTGACCAGCAGCAGGTTGGTCGCGCCCGCCGCCTCGAGGATGCGGAAATAGAGGTTGTAGGCGAGCGCGGTCGAAAGCAGGGCGAGGCCGAGAACGGCAGCGCCGGTTGCCAGCGTCGGCAGCGGCAAGGACCAGGGCTGCTCAACCACGAGCGCCAGGGGGAGAATCATGAGCGAGGACGCGGTGAGCTGCCCGGTCGCGGTTTCCAGAGGTCCGATCCTCATGCGCCGGAAGCGACGGCCGAACGCCCCGGCGAAGGCGTAGGAAAGGGCGCCGGCCAGGCAGGCGAGTTCCGGCAGGACATTCTCGCCGGCACCGGCAAGGGCCCCGGGTCCGATCACGACGACGGCGCCAACCAATCCCAGGACGACTCCGGCGAGGCGCGGGGCGGTCGCCCGCTCGTCGGCGATCATGACCTGCGCCACCAGCACGGTGAAGAACGGCGTCGTGGCATTGAGGATCGCGGCCAGGCCGCCCGTCACCTGGACCTGCCCCCAGAAGATCAGGCTGAACGGTATGACGTTGTTGAGCAGTCCCATGCCGAGGAACGCGACCAGGGCACGGGGATCGGTCGGCATCCGCCGGCCGATGGCCAACAGCAAACCATGCAGGGCAACGGCGGCGAGTCCGACGCGCAAGGCGACGATGGTCAGCGGCCCCAGGTCCCGAAGCGCCACCTCGACGAAGAAGAACGTCCCGCCCCACAGCACGGCGAGCACGAGCAGCATCCCCCACTCGCGCGGTCCCATGATCTGCTTGATGGCGCCATCCATGGCCGGACCCTATGTCCGGCCTCGCCTCGCGTCAGCCCGGTTCTTGCGGTCCTCGCCCCCTCACCCTCCCAACGCTTCGCGTTGGGACCCTCCCTCTCCCACAAGGGGAGAGGGCTACACGTGTTCCCCCCTCTCCCCTTGTGGGAGAGGGTCGGGGTGAGGGGTAGGGCGTCCGCACGTCGCACAAATCACTCACGAAGTCCGCCCGTCTCACACGATCGGCGCGTCAAGTTGGAAGCGGCCGTCGCGGTCCTCGATCTCGATCACCCAGGTGTCGGAGTCGCGGGCGATCTGGCGCTCGATGTAGGACTCGGCGTCCGCCTCGCTCACGGGAGTATCCCCGGTCGCCCTCAGCCACCCAACGCCACCGCTCTCGAGGGTGACGCGCGAGAACGCGACGCAGCCGTCCGCCAGCCGGTTGTGCACCAGGATCACGGCGCCGAGATCGGGATCGCCGCGGTGGCGGACGACGGCCGGGATCGCGTTGAAGTTGCAGGTCCGCAACTGCGCCTGAACCCACAGCCAGGTGTTGAGGCGCGGGGCGGGCAACCGCCTACCGCACCAACCGGTTGTCGACCAGGTCCCCCACTACCGCGGGATCGGCCAGCGTCGTCGTGTCGCCGAGTTGGTCGTGCTCGTTCGCCGCGATCTTGCGCAGGATCCGGCGCATGATCTTGCCCGATCGGGTCTTGGGCAGGCCCGGCGCCCACTGGATGTAGTCCGGCGTGGCGATGGCCCCGATCTCCTTGCGCACCCACTGCACCAGCTCCCGGCGCAGTTCCTCGCTGGCGGCGATGCCTACCTTCAACGTGACGTAGGCGTAGATGCCCTGGCCCTTGATGTCGTGCGGACAGCCCACCACCGCCGCCTCGGCGACCGCGGTGTGGCCGACCAGGGCGCTTTCGATCTCGGCGGTACCCAGCCGGTGGCCGGCGACGTTGATCACGTCGTCGACCCGCCCGGTGATCCAGTAGTATCCGTCGGCATCGCGCCGCGCCCCATCGCCGGTGAAGTAGCGGCCGGGATAGGTCGAGAAATAGGTCTGAATGAACCGGTCGTGATCGCCGTAGACGGTGCGCATCTGCCCCGGCCAGCTATCCGCCAGGCAGAGATCGCCGGTACAGGCGCCGGAGAGTTCCCGGCCGTCGGCATCGACGATGAGGGGCCGAATTCCGAAGAACGGCCGCGTGGCCGAACCCGGCTTCAGTGCCGTGGCGCCCGGCAGGGGCGTGATCAGGATGCCGCCGGTCTCGGTCTGCCACCAGGTATCGACGATCGGGCAGCGGCCGTCGCCGACCACCCGGTGGTACCACTCCCAGGCTTCGGGATTGATCGGCTCGCCGACCGTGCCGAGCAATCTGAGGCTCGCCCGCGAGGTCGTCTTCACCGGCGCCTCGCCCTCGCGCATCAGGGCGCGGATGGCGGTCGGCGCGGTGTAGAAGATATTGACCTTGTGCTTGTCCACGACCTGCCAGAAGCGCGCGGCGCTGGGGTAGTTCGGCACGCCTTCGAACATCAGCGTGGTCGCCCCGTTCGCCAGCGGCCCGTAGACGATGTAGCTGTGGCCGGTGATCCAACCGACATCGGCGGTGCACCAGTAGATGTCGCCGTCGTGGTAGTCGAACACATAGTGGTGGGTGAGCGCGGCGTAGACGATGTAGCCCCCCGTGGTGTGCAGCACGCCCTTCGGCTTCCCGGTCGATCCCGAGGTGTAGAGGATGAAGAGGGGATCCTCGGCCGCCATGACCTCCGGCTTGCAATCGGGGGCAACCTTCGCGGCCTCGTCGTGGTACCAGAGGTCGCGCCTGGCATCGAACGGCACGGCGGCGCCGGTATGCCGGACCACCAGCACCTTGCGCACGCCGGGGCAGCGCGCCACCGCCTCGTCGATGGTCTTCTTGAGGGGGATCCTGCGGCCGCCACGGACCCCTTCGTCGGCGGTGATGACGAAGTCCGAGCTCGCGTCGGTGATGCGCCCGACCAGGCTTTCCGCCGAGAAGCCGCCGAACACGACCGAATGGACCGCGCCGATGCGGGCGCAGGCCAGCAGGGCGAAGGCCAGTTCGGGGATCATCGGCAGGTAGATCGTCACCCGGTCGCCCTTCTTCACCCCATGGGCCTTGAGCACGTTGGCGAGGCGGCAGACCTCCGCATGGGCTTCGCGATAGGTGATGGCGCGGGAATCCTTCGGGTCGTCGCCCTCCCACAGGATCGCCGTCTGGTCGCCGCGCGTGGGCAAGTGCCGGTCCAGGCAGTTGGCCGCGACGTTGAGGGCCCCGTCCTCGTACCAGCGGATGCCGACATTGCCCTGATAGCTGGTGTTCTTGACCTTGGTGAAGGGCTTGATCCAGTCGATCCGCTGCGCTTGTTCGCGCCAGAATCCGTCCGGATCGGCGAGGCTCCGGGCGTACAACTCCTGGTAGCGGGCGTCGTCGGCCCAGGCCCGCTTCGCCCACGCCGCCGGAACCGGATAGATCTTGTCGTTGCTCATCACCCTCGCCTCCGCTGGCCCATTCTTAGCCAAGCCGGCCGCAAGCGACAAGGTGGGGGAGCGGCGCTATTCGCCGGCCTTCACGGCCTCGAACATCGCGCTGATTTTCTCTTCGTTCCGCATGCGGGATTGGAAGACGCTTTTGGTCAGCACTCCCGTGGGATCGGCGGGCAGACCGGTCGCGGCCAGTTCCTCCGCGGAGAGCATCCCATATGCCTTGGTGTTGGCATGGCCGAGACCATAGTAGTTCATCCAGAACGCCCCGCTGGCGGGATCGGTCAAGCTGTCGATCAGGTCGTAGGCGAGGTCGAGATGGGCCGCATCCTTGTTGATCACGGCGCATGCAACGAAGGTGCTGAGGCCTTCCTTCGGGTTGAACATGTACGCGACCGGTACGTTGTCCCGGCGCAACGCCGCGAAGGTGTCGTTCCAGGTCATCGCCGCGACGATCTCGCCCGAGGCGATCGACTGGGCCAGCGAGGTCATGTCGGACGTGTACATGCGCAAGAGCGGCCGCTGCTTACTCATGATTTCCTTGACCTTGGCGATCGCGCCCTCGTCCATGGTGTAGGGATCGATCCCCGCGTAGATCGCCGCCCCTGCCACGGCATCCGCGACCCCGTCGATCATCGCCAGCCGGCCGCTGTAGCGTTCGTCCCACAGCAGGTTCCAACTCTCCTCCCCGATCTCCACCAGATCGGTGCGATAGAGGATCGAGGTTGTGCCCCATCCGACCGGCACACCCCAAAGCTGGTCGCCGGCCCAAAGATCGGGGACCTGCTTGAGGCTCTCGATCAGATCGGGCCAATGAGCCAGCCGCGCGATGTCGATGGACCGCAGGAGGTCGGCGTCCCGCCAGCGAGGCACCGAGTAGCTGCCGCAATAGGTGACGTCGGGGTGGAACCCCGCATGCATCTTGTTGAAGGCCTCTTCCTCATCGCCCCAAGGGCTAGTCGAGGGCATGGCCCCATTCTTCGCGATGTAGGGTCCGAACAGCCCCTCCTCGGCGAAGCCGCCCAACATGTAATAGAGCAGTTCGCCGCCGTCGGCCCGCGCGACGCGGCCGGGCAGCGCCAGGGCCATGAGGCCCGCGCCTACGCCAACGCCGAACTTGTGAAGCTCGCGGCGGTCGATTGCTCCCTTATGTCCGTTGAGACTCGTCATCGTGGTTCTCCCCTTTGGGCGGCGACATCCGCCGCTACGCCTTCGAATGCGACCAATTGTCCCCGTCATCCGGATCGTTCGGCGACAGGCCGACGATTTCCGCACGCGTATCGACGCCCAGCCCATTGACCATGCGGTTGGCGTAGGCGAAATAGGCCGTCACCTGATTGACCTCCAGGATCTCGCCGTCGTTGAGTCCGGCGTCACGCAGCGCTTGGATCGAGACCTCGGTAAGGCCGCGCGGCGCCAATGTGAGTTCCCGGGCATAGCGCAGCATGGCGAGTTCGCGCCCCACGAACGCAAACTCGGGCTTGTCCGCCGCCAAGGCACCGAAGATCGTGTTCGATCGGTCCTCATCCTTGATCAGGCGGCGCAGCCCCTCGAAGTGGTGAGCCGTGCAGTAGCCGCAGCCGTTGAGGACACTGACGTAGGCGCCGATCGTCTCCAGCATCCAGCTCGGCACCTCGTTGCCCGAATGATAGAGCACGTACTTGTAGATCATCATGTGCGCTTCCATCGTGTGCGGACGAAGGCTGTGCGCCATCATGATGTTGTCGACGTGGGTTCCCGGACCCTTGACGCGGTCGTAGAGTTGCCGCAAGCGGCCGGTCGATTGCTCGTAAGGAACCGTTGCGATCCACGTCACATTTTTGACTCCCCTTGCCGACGACGCATCTTCGCGGCCGCAGCACCTGGCCACCTGCTCGGGCCGATGCCAATTCAAACCTCCGTTACCTGGCCCTCGTCAAGCGGCCATTCTATAATGCCCTCGAACCGATCGGAGGCACGGACCATGGCGACGGCACGGCGACACGGGCACACGAAGGCACCGGTCCACCACCGCGCGGTCCGGCACTATCGCCAGACGACCAATTTCACCTGCGGTCCGGCATCGATCCTGATGGCGATGAACGCCCAGGACCGCGCCGTCAAGCTCGCGCGCGTGGACGAGCTGCAGATCTGGCGCGAGGCCAACACGATCTTCATGGGGCCCAAGGGCGGCCACGCCGGCTGCGGCCCGCTCGGTCTCGCCCTCGCCGCCCACGCCCGCGGGTTCCAGGCGGAAGTGCGCGTGAACCACCGTGGTGTCCTGCTCGGCGAGCGCTCGCGCAAGCCGGCGCTGATGCAGGCGACCCGGCTGATGCACGAGCGCGACCTGGCCGCCGCCAAGGCCGCGCGCATCCCGATCGGCTACGACGTGCCGGACGTGGAGGTCCTGGCCGCCCTGATCGCCGACGGCATCGTCCCCATCGTCCTCATCACCTGCTGGTACCTCGACCGCAGCCACACGCCCCATTGGGTGGTGGTGACGGGGGTGCGCGACGACCAGATCCTGATCAACGACCCTTGGGTCTCCCTCGACAAGGGCGAGCGGGCGGCGGACGTCACCAACCTGCCCGTCAGCCGCCGCATCTTCGACAAGATGACCGCCTACGGTTCCCGGAAAGAGCGCGCGACGGTGCTGATCGGATCGCGCCACCGCACCTAGTGGTCCGCCCCAAACGCTTGATTCCCGATCATCGTGTTTTGGGGCGGACCACAGGCTGAGAGTCTCACTGGGGGTTCGGCCCGACGGATCGGGATCGATCCGTCGGAATCGAACCACTGGCCCGGATTATTCATGGCGGCACTGATTTGGGCTGGCGGATGTGGCATAAGCTGTTGATTTCGTGTAGGATTTTGTTGTCGAAGCAAGATCTTTCACGGATCACAGAAGGGCCACACCCGCCATGCAAGACGATAGCCTTCTGCCCTTCGAACTGCCAGCGTTTGGCGCAAGAAGTTGAACCTCGCCTTCGATGGCGGGCGGCTGTCCTCGGACGGCGGCGTGCTGCTGTTGCGCGAGATCGAACGCCGGCTCGGGCTGGCCGAGCGGCTGGCCAGCTGCCTGCGCGACTGGCGCGATCCGGCGTTCAAGCTGGCGGTCGGGCGCTTGCCGGAGAGCGACCCGCCGCTGTGCTCGCAGCCGACCATGTCGCGGCTGGAGAAAGCGCCGTCGAAGATCGAGATCGCCCGGCTGATGGCGGCGATGGTCGATCTGTTCTGCGCCAGTTGGGCACGGCCGCCGGCCTCGATCGTGCTCGACATCGACGACAC
>SHVY01000072.1 GCA_009694045.1 Alphaproteobacteria bacterium
CGGCATCCCCATGCGCCGCCTCGCGGCCCCGGCCGAGGTCGCGGCTTGCGTCCGCTTCCTCGCCTCCGCCGAGGCCAGCTACGTCACCGGCGCCACCCTCACCGTCGACGGCGGCAACGACGCCACCGCCGGGCCGTATCCGTGAGGCGGGCACCAATTCGCCCTTGACCGATACGTATCAATAATGATACACAAACCACACGCCGCGAAATGCCTGAAGGGTTCAAGACACTCCCAGCCGCTTTCTACCGCACACAGACGGGCCATGAGCCGGTGCGGGAGTGGCTGAAGCAAATGCCTGCCGAGGATCGCAAGATCGTCGGCGACGACATTCGCGATTGCGAGTTCGCTTGGCCCATAGGGCTGCCGCTTTGCAGACCCATGAGTGGCACGAAGGGCCTTTGGGAAGTGCGCAGCAACCTGACGGGCGGGCGAATTGCGCGGGTGCTTTTTGTCGTGAACGCCGGCCGGATAGTCCTCTTGCACGGTTTCATGAAGAAGTCCCGGAAAACGCCGGCAAGGGAGCTCGATTTGGGCGTCAAGCGGATGAAAGAGGTGCAGCGCCATGGTTGAAAGAAACAATCCCCACATCGGCTCGACGTTCGAGGATTTCTTGCGAGCTGAAGGAAGCTACGAGACCACGACGGCGCGGGCGATCAAGCGTGTGCTGGCCCGCCAGATCATCCAGGCGATGAAGGACCGGGGCCTCTCCAAGGCGGCGATGGCCCGAAGCATGGACACGAGCCGTGCCGCCCTCGACCGCCTGCTCGATCCCGACAACGAGTCCGTCACCCTCAACACCCTCGCCAAAGCCGCCCAGGTCGTCGGCCGCCAGATCAGGCTAGAACTGGTGTGAGGTCCCCGCTACTCTAAAGAATTGACGAATCCATTCCATTCTTGCACAACATCTTGCTGGGCGTTCCTGATGCGTTTCACATCGTTATCAGCATTATCGACATACTCCGTGATGCATGACTTGTATTGATCGATATCTATTTCGAATAGAGACCATGAATACTCATCATTGTAGACTGGTGGCACAGGTTTTAGACAACCGTGTTCTGGATATCCGAGAACGACTGGAAGTTAGAACCTCCTGCAATCCAACTACCAGCCTCTGCCGATAGCGGTAGTATGAAAACAGCGAAATAAGAAACAAGAAAACATAATGAATTGGTCATCGGAGAAAAATTATAGAACAACGCACAATTTCGAAATTTTGTGCTGTGCCTCCAATTTCGCGAATCAACATCGGCCGTTCCCTCACCGCCCCACCGCGTAGCACTGCATCCGCCGGGGGCTGGCGGCGGCACGCAGGGTCGCGCCGACCCGGCTCGCCATGGTCACCGAGTTGTAGTGGCCCCACTTGGGGAAGATTTCGAGCACATGGCCGCGGCGGTCCAGGTCCGCCAGCGTCTTCTTCGGCAAGTCCGATTCCACCGCCAGGTGTCCTGGCACCCATTCGCGCGGGTAGAACGAATCCGCCAGGTGCTCGGTGTAGAAGCCGGGGCAATCCACCGCTTCCTGCAGGTTCATGCCGTGGTGCACGTGGCGCAGGAAGGCGTGCAGCGCCCACTGGTCCTGCTGGTCGCCGCCGGGGGTGCCGAACACCAGGTAGGGCTCGTCCTGTTTCAGGGCGAGGGTGGGGGTGAGCGTGGTGCGCGGCCGCTTGCCCGGCGCGATCGCGTTGGGATGGTCCGGGTCCAGCCAGAACATCTGCCCCCGCGCCGACACCGGGAAGCCCAGGCCGGGCACGGCCGGCGAGCCGTCGAGCCAGCCGCCCGAGGGCGTCGCCGAGATCATGTTGCCCCAGCGGTCGATGATGTCGATGTGGCAGGTGTCGCCGCCCGCCTGGAACTCCGCCCAGGTCTGGACGCCCGCCCCGACGCCTGCTCCGGTCTCGCCATGGCTCAGGTTGGTCGATCCCTTGGCGCGCAAGGGGATGGCACCGCCCCGGCCGGCGATCTTGCCCGGCCGCATGACGTGGCTCGCGCTGTCCTCGACCAGCCGCCGCCGTTCCGCGTTGTACTCCTTGGATAAGAGCCGCCCCAGCGGCACATCGACGTACAGCGGGTCGCCGTAGAACGCCTCGCGGTCGGCGAAGGCCAGCTTGGCGCATTCCTGCACCGTGTGGATGAACTCCGGTCCGCGCGGGTCCATCGCCGCCACGTCGAAGCCCTGCAACAGCGCGAGCTGCTGCAGGAACACCGGGCTCTGCGCCCAGGGTCCCGGCTTGCACACGGTGTAGTCGCCATAGGCATAGGTGATCGGCGATTCGATCGAGGCGTTCCAGGTCGCCAAATCCTGGCCGGTAAGCAGGCCGGCGTGCGCCTCGCCCGACGAATCCATCACTGGCTGCCGGAAGAACCGGTCGATCGCCTCGGCGACGAAGCCGGCGTACCACGCCTTCCGCGCCGCCTCGATCTGCCGCACCCGATCGGCCCCGGCCGCCTCCGCCTCGTTCACCAGCCTCTCGTAGGTCGCGGCTTGGGCGGGCAGGCGATAGAGCGTCCCCGGCACCGGCGCCTCGCCACCCGGCATGTAGGCCTCGGCCGAACTCGGCCAATACCGCTTGAAGAACGGCCCCATCCGGCCCACCAGGCGTGCGACCTCGGGCTTGGTCACGAAGCCTTCGCGGGCGGCGCGGATCGCCGGGGCCATCACCTCGCGCAGCGGCAGGCTCCCGTAGTCGCGCAGCAGCAGCATCCACGCCCCGAACGATCCGGGCACGACCGCCGGCAGATGCCCGGTGCCGGGCATCACGTCCAGGCCGAGGTCCCTCATATAGTCGACGGTGGCCCCGGCCGGCGCGCAGCCCTGGCCGCAGATCACATCGACCCGGGACCTGGCCATGCTCCACAGGATGATGGGCACGTCGCCGCCGGGGCCGTTCTGGTCCGGCTCGACCACGTGATGGACGAAGCCCGCGGCGGCGGCGGCGTCGAAGGCGTTGCCGCCCTTCTCCAGCATCGCCATGCCGGCCGCCGAGGCCATCCAATGGGTGGTGGCGACGACCCCGAACGTGCCGACGATTTCCGGACGCGACGTGACCATGGTTGCCTCCCCGACGATTCCCCGATCCTAGGGTGTTCGGACCCGGTTGTAACAATGTACCAGCGCAACTCGAAAGCGCGAAACGGACGAAATCTTGGTACATTGGCTCGAGCGAACGAGGTCCCGATGGCGCCCACCCTTTTCCCCACGATCACCCATTGGGGTGCCTACAGCGCCGAGGTGCTGGACGGGCGCGTGGTGGGGATGCGCCCCTTCGCGGGCGACGCCGATCCTTCGCCGATCGGCGCCGGCATGCCCCAGGCCCTCGACGACGCGGTCCGCATCCGCCAGCCCATGGTCCGCGCCGGCTACCTGGAGCACGGCCCCGGCCATGGCGAGGGTAGGGGGCGCGAACCCTTCGTGCCGGTCTCCTGGCCCAGGGCGCTTGACCTGCTGGCGACCGAGATCGGCCGGGTGAAGCGCCGGCACGGCAATGCGGCGATCTTCGCCGGGTCCTACGGCTGGGCGAGCGCCGGGCGCTTCCACCACGCCCAGAGCCAGCTCCACCGTTTCTTCAACCTCCTGGGCGGCTACACCGGCTCGCTCGACAGCTACAGCTACGCGGCCGGCGAAGTCGTCATCCCCCACGTCCTCGGGCCGTTCCAGCAGATCCTGGTAGAGCACACGAGTTGGTCCGCGATCGCCCGGCACGGCCAGCTGGTCGTCGCCTTCGGCGGCCTGCCCTTGCGCAATGCCCAGGTCAGCAACGGCGGGCCGGGCGCGCACGTCCAGCGGGACGGCATGCGCGAGGCCCGCGACCGCGGCGTCCGCTTCGTCAACCTCAGTCCCTTGCGCGACGACGTGGCGGACTTCCTCGATGCCGAATGGCTGGCCGCCCGCCCCAACACCGATGTCGCCGTGATGCTGGGCCTCGCCCACACCCTGTACGTCGATGGCCTACACGATCCCGCGTTCCTGACGCGCTATTGCACCGGCATCGACCGGTTCCTGCCCTATCTCACCGGCGCCGTGGACGGCCGCCCCAAGGACGCCGACTGGGCGGCGGCGATCAGCGAAATCCCCGCCGCGACGATCCGCGCCCTCGCCCGGCGCATGGCGGCCCAGCGCACGACCATTGCCCTCTCCTGGTCGCTGACCCGGGGGGATCACGGCGAACAGCCCTACTGGATGGGCCTGACGCTCGCCGCCATGCTGGGCCAGATTGGCCTGCCCGGCGGCGGCATCGGCTTCGGCTACAGCTCCGTCAATTCGGTCGGCGCCCATACCGACCGCATGACCTGGCCGTCGCTCGAGCAGGGCGTGAACGCGGTGCGCGAGCCCATCCCCGTGGCCCGCATCGCCGACATGCTGCTGAACCCCGGCGGCGCGTACGACTACAACGGCCGCCGCCGCGCCTATCCGGACGTCAAGCTGGTCTACTGGGCGGGCGGCAACCCGTTCCACCACCACCAGGACTTGAACCGCCTGGTCCGCGCCTGGCGGCGCCCCGACACGGTGGTGTGCAACGAGGCGTGGTGGAACGGTCTCGCCCGGCACTCCGACATCGTCCTCCCCGCGACCACGACCCTCGAACGCAACGATTTCTCGGGCTCGTCGCGGGAGGCGTACCTGTTCGCCATGCACCGGGCGGTGCCGCCGATCGGCGAGGCACGTAACGACCACGACATCTTCACCGGCCTCGCGCAGCGGCTCGGCGTCGCCGAACGCTTCACCGAAGGCCGCACCGAGGCGGACTGGCTGCGCCACCTCTACGACCGGGGCCGTCAACGGGCCGCCGAGCGCGAGGTCGCGATGCCGGGCTTCGACGAGTTCTGGAAGGACGGCTGCTTCCGCCTGCCCACGCCGTCCGCGCACCAGATCATGTTTTCGGATTTCCGCGCGGATCCGGAGGGGAATCCCCTGAAGACGCCATCCGGCCGGATCGAGATCTTCTCCGAGCGGATCGCCGGCTTCGGCTACGCCGACTGTCCCGGCCATCCGGTCTGGCTGGAGCCCGCGGAATGGCTGGGCGGTGCCGGCGCGGCCCGCCATCCCCTGCACCTGGTCTCGTGCCAACCCGAACACCGCCTCCACAGCCAGTATGACAACGGCGGCTATAGCCGGTCCGGCAAGGTGCAGGGCCGCGAGGCGGTCTGGCTGAACCCGACGGACGCGGCCGCGCGGGGCATCGCCGACGGCGACGTCGTCCGGCTCCACAACGATCGCGGCGCCTGCCTCGCCGGCGCGGTGGTGACCGACAAGGTGCGGAGGTGCGTCGTGCGCCTGCCCACCGGCGCCTGGTACGATCCCGACGAGACGGGCCTATGCCGCCACGGCAACCCCAACGTGCTCACCCTCGACAAGGGCACCTCCAGCCTCGCCCAGGGCCCCAGCGCCCAGACCTGCCTGGTCCAGGTCGAACGCTGGCAAGGCCCGGTGCCCAAGGTCCGCGCCTTCGAGCCACCGCCGATCCTCGCGCCCGCCAAATAGATTTGTCATACTTGGTCCGGCCGGAACCGGGTATCGAAAGGCGGTGCCACGGACCCTGCAAATCCTGGGTCGCCGAAACTCGAGAACCGGATAGAGAGAGCGGATCAGGGGCACGGCCCAAGGGAAACGTAAGGTATGGATGGCTGGTCGCGCGACGCGGCCCGCTCTACCCGACGAGGTGGAGAAGCGGGCGATCATCGGGGCCTGCGAGGCCTTCATTCGGGACGTCTTGAAGCCGCGCTTCCTGCCGGACATCAGGCCGACCGAATGGAACTACGTGATCGACATCCGCGGAGCATGGCTGGCGGGCCGTTATCGCTTCATGCAGCGCTACAGGTCGGGCATGGAGCATAACCGCGGCGAGGAATTCGATGCGGCCTTCGCGCGGATCGACCGCATGGGACCAGACCGTTTCGACATCTACTGGATGCGGCATACGGGGACATGGTGGCGGCTCCATACCGGGAAGACGCTCGTCGAGGCGCTGCGCACTCTCGAAACGGATGGCTTTCTCCAGCCGGTCTGATCACGGCCTCCGGCATCAGACCCGCCCCTACGGCCCCATCATCATTTCGATCGCGGCCTCGAAGTCACCCTCGCCGACCTGGACCAGGAGGAGAGCCCCGTCCTCGCCGTATTGCTTGAGGGTGCGGACGACATCCATCGGCGTGCGCCGCGCCAGCCCCGCCGACGGCAACAGGCGGGATAGGGCCTGCGTGATGGGGATCGATGCCAACCGGCTGCGCCGGCGGGCGGCGCGTTCCACCACCACGATGCGGCGCAAGGGATAGCGTTCGTCGTAGGGGGCGAAGCCCGGCAGCGACCGCGCGATGACCAGCCGGCGGTCGCCCGCCATCGTCGCCTGGAACCCGAACCCCGGCGGCACCACGCGCGCCCGTGTCGCGGGCCCGACCCGGACCTTGAGGCTCTTGGGGAACGCGAACGCTTGGTCGCCGGCGATGGCGACGCGGTCGTCCCCCAGCACCGTCACCCCCATCCGCCAGGCGGCGAACGCCAGGCTGCTCTTGCCGTCGTGGGGCGCGCCCAGGAACACGATGGCCCCGTGCGGCCCGGCGATGGCGCCGGCGTGCACCACCACGTGCCGGGTTGCTTGCGCGAAGCCGTACGCCACGGCCTCCAGCAGCCATAGGCTGGCGCCCTCCCAGGATCGTGGCCGCGCCTCGCCCCCCCGGATAGGTCAGGCAAACCCGTCGCCAAGCCGCTCGAAGCGGATCGCGGCCTCCCCCTCCCCTCGCGGGAGGGGGTCGGGGGGAGGGGGAGTCCGCAACCCCAGATACCGCTCGATCAACGGCCGCGCCTCGGCAACCGAGCTTGTCAATCCGACGCGCGCGTCGGCCCACGCCAGCAGGGTCATCGAACCAGCCCCGCGGCGACCAGCCGGGCGAGCGTCGCCCCGATGTCGCGCTCGATGGCCGCGGCGTCAGATCCGCCCGATCCTCGATCCACACGCCGAACGCCGATTCCGGACGCGCGTCCAGGTCCGGCGCCGTGAATCCGATCAGTTCCTCGTCGGAATCCAGCCACAGCAGCCACGGGTCCGCCACCCGGTCGAGAAGCTGGTTGCGCGCGTCGGCGAAGTCATCCCGCCACGTCAGGCGATGCACGACGATGTCCGGCGGCGGCGCTCCGCGCCGGGTCGCGCCGGCCAGACCGACGGTCACGCTCAGGCCATGGTGGGCGGCCGAGGCGATGGCGCGGCCCGTCTGCTCCCAATCCCCATCGCACAGCACACAGACCGCAAGTTCGGTCACGTCCCCGGTCCAGTTCGCAGCAACCCCCGCGTGTCGCCTTGCAGGACCAGACAGGTCAACACCCCGGTCGCATAGGCCCCGGTGTCGATGCCGATGCGGTTGCCCGCATCGACGGGCTCCGCCTCGATCGTGTGGCCATGGACGACGACGCAGCCGTGATCCGCCTGGCTCCGGGTGAACGGCTCGCGGATCCACATCAGGTCTTCGGGCTCCTGCTGATCGATCGCCACGCCGGGCCGGATGCCGGCATGGACGAACAGAAAATCGCCGATCCGATGGTGCAGCGCCAGACCACGCAGGAACGCGAGATGGGGTTCGGGCAGCGCCTCGCGCAACGCCCGGCTGACGGCCGCGCCGGGGATCGCATCGCCGCCATCGCGCACCGCGACCCCATAGCTGTACAGGGTCGCGAGCCCGCCGTTGTGGAACCACGACGGCGCCATGCCGGGATCGTCGAGAAACCCGAGCATCAGGTCCTCATGGTTGCCCTTGAGGCAGACGCGCTCGAACCCGGTGGGCGCCGGCCGCAGCAGGTGGTCGATGACACCCTTGCTCTCCAGGCCCCGGTCGACGTAATCGCCGAGGTAGACGAGCACGCGGCGTGCCGCCGGGTGCCGGCCCGCATCCGCCAGGACCGCCGCCTCCAGCTCGCGCACAAGGTCGCGGCGGCCGTGGATGTCGCCGATCGCGTAGACCCGCGTGTCAGCGGGAACCCGCCGGGTGACCGGCTTCGCCTTGGGGCCGCCCAGCCAGCGCGTCAGCATGGGTGCGGCCCTAGGTTCGGGTCGGAGGGCGGCCGAAACTCTCCCAGGCCGCCGCGCCGCCGTGGTTGGCGACATGGTTGGCGAGCGCCAGCACGATCTTGGGGTCGAAGGCCTTGCCCCGGTCCCCGAGAAGCTGCTCGACCGTGGTCGCCACCGGCACCCCCTGGCGCCAGGCGCGGGCACTGACCATGCCGACGAAGGCATTCGCCACCGCCACGATCCGGGCGGGCAGCAGGATCGCCTCGCCGATCAGCCCCGGGGGGTCGCCATGACCGTCGAAGCGAGCCTGCAACGGGTGCAGGGTCAGGGCCACGGGTCCATCGAACTCGACCCCGTCCAGCAGGTCCGCGCCGGCCTTGATCGCATCCCGGCCCTGCGCAATCTGCCGGACGTCGATCTTCTGGTACGCCCCGCCGACGTCGCGCGCGTGGCTGGGCTCCTGCGGGCGCGGGGTTTCGCGCCGGCCGCCGGGCACCTGAGGTTGCGGCACTGGGGTGCCTTGACGACGGCGAGTTTCGCGCCGCTCGCCGCGGCCGACGGCGCGCTGCTGCTCGACGCGGCCGGTTCGTCGGGCGCCTGATCCTCTTTCGGGAACTCCTGGGCGTCTGCGGCACGCCCTTGCCGGAACTCCTCCCCGGCCGCGACGCGTCCGCCCCCATGCGCCGGTTCGCCGCGCAGGCCGCCGCCAACCTCGCGCGACCGGCCTGGCTGCGCCTGGCGGACCACCGGAAGATTGCCGTCGAGATCATGGCCCTCGACCGCTGGCGCGACGCGGGCCGGCTCTATGCCCTTCGGGTCGGGGGGCTGCTGCGTCGTCGGTCCCACGACCTGCCCGGGTTCTAAACAGGTATTCACAGGTTGAAACACACCTGGATTGTCATACCCGCGAACGCGGGTATCCACGGCAGCCGCTCCATCGCGTGGCCCATGGACCCCCGCCTTCGCGGGGGTGACAGACTGAAATAAAATGCCGCCAATTGAATCCTGATTCGCTCTTCAGTGCGACTCGCGCGGCACGGCCGCGCCGCGGTTGCCCACCAGGAAATCCAGGTCGGCGCCGCGATCGGCCCCCAACACGTGGTCGACGTAGAGCTTCTGGTAGCCGCTGGACATCGGCGGGGCAGGGGGCGTCCAGCGCGCCCGCCGGCGCTCGAGCTCGGCATCGGACACGTCAAGATGAAGGCGCCGCCCGGCCACGTCCAGCTCGATCGCGTCGCCCTCGCGCACCAGGGCGATCGGCCCGCCGGCCGCCGCCTCGGGTGCCGCGTGCAGGACGACGGTGCCGTAGGCCGTGCCGCTCATGCGCGCGTCCGAGATGCGCACCATGTCCTTGATGCCTTTGGCCAGGAGCTTCGGCGGCAGGCCCATGTTGCCGACCTCGGCCATGCCGGGGTAGCCCTTCGGTCCGCAGTTCTTCAACACCATCACCGAGGTCTCGTCGATCGCCAGGTCCGGGTCGGCGATCCGCCGCTTGTAATCTTCGATCGACTCGAACACGACCGCGCGACCCCGGTGTTGCATCAGAGCGGGCGTCGCCGCCGACGGCTTGAGGATCGCGCCCGACGGCGCCAGGTTGCCGCGCAAGACCGCGATGCCGCCGCTCTGGGTCAGCGGGCGGTCGAAGGGTCGGATCACCTCCGGGTTGAAGTTCTCGGCCGCGCTCACGTTGTCCCAGATGGTGCGGCCGTTGACGGTCAAGGCGTCGCGGTTCAGCAGGCCGTTGTCGCCAAGGGCCTTGAGCACCACCGGCAGGCCGCCGGCGTAGCAGAAGTCCTCCATGAGGAACCGCCCCGACGGCATCAGGTCGACGATGGTCGGCACGTCGCGGCCCCAGGTGTCCCAGTCGTCGAGAGTGAGGGGTATCCCCAACCTTCCGGCGATGGCGAGCAGGTGCACGACCGCGTTGGTCGAGCCGCCGATCGCGCCGTTGACCCGGATCGCGTTCTGAAAGGCCGCGCGCGTGAGGATGCGCGATAGTCGCAGGTCCTCGGCCACCATGGCGACGATGCGGTTGCCGACCAGGTAGGCGAGCCGGCGGCGCCGCGAATCGACCGCCGGGTAGGCCGCGTTCTCGGGGAGTCCCACGCCCAGGGCCTCGACCATGCTCGCCATGGTCGATGCGGTGCCCATGGTCATGCAGTGACCGGGGCTGCGCGACATGCCTGATTCCGCGCTCATGAAGTCGGCGAGTGTCATCTCGCCGGCCTTCACCGCCTCGCTGAACTGCCACACGGACGTGCCCGAGCCCAACTCCCGGCCCCGGTACTTGCCGTTCAGCATAGGGCCGCCGCTGAGCGCGATGGTCGGCAGGTCGCAGCTCGCGGCGCCCATCAGCAGGGCCGGCGTCGTCTTGTCGCAGCCAACCAGCAGCACGACCCCGTCGATCGGGTTCGCCCGGATCGATTCCTCGACCTCCATGCTGGCCAAGTTGCGGAACAGCATGGCGGTCGGCCGCAAGGTCGTCTCGCCCAGCGACATGGCGGGAAACTCGACCGGAAACCCGCCGGACTCGTAGACGCCCCGCTTCACCACCTCGGACAGCTCGCGGAAATGGGCGTTGCACGGGTTGAGGTCGGACCAGGTGTTGCAGATGCCGATCACCGGTCGCCCGTCGAACATATGATCCGGGTGACCCTGGTTCTTGATCCACGACCGGTGGGCGAAAGCGTCCTTGTCCGCGCCGCCGTACCACGAACGCGACCGCAGAACGCGCTTGATGTCCGCCATGCCACCCTCCGACCCACGTCGCCGGGCCGATTTGGCGTCGCCCCGGGTAGGGAGTCAAGGTCCAGGGCTTCATGTCGCCCTCGGGACGGACTACCATCCGCGGGTGTTGAACCGGCCCGTCATCGTCGCGGCAAGTCTCGCGCTCGTCCTCGGCGCGGTGCTGGTGCGCGCGTGGGATCCGGCCCCCCTCCAGATCGCCCGCCACCGCGCGTTCGACGTCTACCAGCGCCTGGCCCCGGCGCGCCACGCGGCAGTCCCCATCATCGTCGACATCGACGAGGCGAGCATCGCCGCCTACGGGCAATGGCCCTGGCCGCGCACCCTCATCGCCGACCTGATCGACCGCATCGCCGCCGCCGGCGCCGCCGTCGTCGCCCTGAACGTCGTCTTCCCCGAGCCCGACCGGTCCTCACCGCGCGAGTTCGCCCTGCGCATGCCGGGATTGTCGGTCGAGGCCCGCGACCTCCTGCTGTCGCTGCCCGACAATGACGAGATCCTGGCCAGGTCGCTGGCGGCGGCTCCCTCGGTGCTCGGCCAACCCGTCATCCTGTCCGCGTCCGATGGGCCGGATTCGGGCACGCCGAGTAAGGCATCGTTCCCGATCAAGGGGTCCGATCCCCGGCCATTTCTCCTCAGTGCCGGCGGGTTCATCCGCAATCTGCCGGTGTTCGAGGAGGCCGCGCCGGGGCTCGCGCCATCGTCCCCCTCCCCGACCGCGACGACGTGGTCCGCCGCCCGCCCCTGATCATCCGTGCCGGTGGCGAGATGGTTCCGTCCCTGGCCCTCGAAACCCTGCGGGTCGCGCTCCGGCAGCGCAGCATCGTGGTCGCGCGGGCCCGCACGGCTTGGACTGGATTCGCGTCGGTCCGTTCCAAATCCCGACCGATGATCGTGGCCGCATGTGGGTCCGGTTCGATCCGCACCGACCCGACCTGTTCGTCTCGGCGCGCGACGTATTGTCGGGCACGATGCCCGCCGATCGCCTGAAAGGCCGGGTCGTACTGGTAGGCATCACGGCCGCCGGCATTCAGGACATCCGTTCGACCCCGATCGACGCGCTCGCGACCGTCGAGCTCCAGGCCCAGATCATCGCGACGATCATGGGCGGTCGCGCCCTGGACCGCCCGCCCTGGACCCTATGGGTCGAGTTGGGGTTGGTGGCCGTCGTCGGCCTCCTGCTCATCGCGCTGCTGCCGCTGATCGGCCCCGTTGGCGGTTCCTCACCGGGTTCGCGGTCATGGCCGGCGTCTGGTCCTGGTTCCGTGGGACGCGGGGTGCTGATCGACATCACCTACACGTCGGTGACGACGTTTCTCCTCTATTCGGTGCTGACCACCATCCACTTCCTGCGGGAACAGGACCAGCGCCGCCAGGTGCACGCGGCCTTCTCGCAGTACCTGGCGCCGTCCCTGGTCGCGCGCCTGGCGGAGAACCCGGACAGCCTGAAGATTGGCGAAGAGATGAAGCCGATGACGGTGCTGTTCAGCGACGTTCGCGGCTTCACGGCCATCGCCGAACGCCTGCGCGACGACCCGCAAGGGCTCACGCGGCTCATCAACCGCTACTTCACGGCGATGACCGACCGCATCCTCGAATTCGGCGGCACCATCGACAAGTACATGGGCGACGCCATCATGGCGTTCTGGAACGCTCCCTTGGACGAGCCGACCACCCGGGCAAGGCCTGCGCGGCGGCGCTCGAAATGCTCGACGGCTTGCGCAAGCTCAACCGGAAACTCGTGGCCGACCCCCTGCTGCGGGGTGCCGGGGGCGGCGCGATCGAGATCGGAATCGGCCTGAACACCGGCGAGTGCCTGGTGGGCAACGTCGGGTCCCAGCACCGGTTCAACTATTCGGTCATCGGCGATGCGGTGAACTTGGCGTCGCGCCTCGAGGGGCGGCCGAACGCCTATGGCGTCCGCATCCTGGTGGGCGAGGCGACCCACGCCGCCATCAGCGGGTTCCGCCACCCTGGAGCTCGACCTCATCCGCGCCCGCGGCCGGGTCCGGCCCGAGCGGGTCCACGGCCTGCTCGGCGGCCCCGATCTTCTGGCCGAAGTCGGATTCGCCGAACTTGCCGTCCGCCATGGTCGCTGCTTGAGGCCTATCGGCGCCAGGACTGGTCCGCCGCCGCCTTGCCTTGGGGGACTGCCGCGCCGCGCTGCCGGGGATCGCGCCGGGCCTCGCGCGCCATGATGTTGGTCTCGGGCTCGTCTACGAACTCTATGCCCGTCGTGTGGAAACCCTGGAGCAGGCGGGACCGATCGCCGACTGGGACGGGGTTTTTCCCGAACGACTATCAGGCGGCGGCGGATAACTGGATCAGCTCGGACGGCGTGAACGGGTCCGCGATGAGGGTCGTATACCCGCCCGTCGACAGGGCGAAACCGCCGAAGTCCTGGGCCACGTCGATGGCGATCGTCGCCGGGTCGCTCGTCGCCCCGCCCTAGTCGCGCAGCACGAAGCTGACCAGCCGTTCGCCGAGCGCCGCGTCGTCGGGTGCCAGGCCAATCTGGCTCAGGACATCGTCATAGGTGTCGGTCGACGCGAGGCCGGAGATGACCAGGCGCGTGCCCTCGTCCGTAAGGGCCAGTCCCGCCGCGGCGACCAAGGCGGGATCGACCACCAGGCGATCGCCCGCGAAACCTTGATCGAGGGTCACGACGGCCTGGCGAATCGCGTCGCCCTCGGGGTCCGAGACGACCAGATCCGGGGCGATCGCCACCGGGGCCAGGGAATGGGTTTCCACCGGCGCGAAGGTCAAGCGTACCACCAGATCGTCGAAGTCGATCCCGGGCGGTTCGATCTCGAACGACAGAATGAGCCCGCCCAGGTTGTCGACGCCGCTTGCAACGTGCTCTTCGCCGTCCACGTTCAAGGACGCGCCGGCCGTATGGTAGATCCCGTCATCGGCGGCCTTGATCTCGGTCAAGACATTGCCCGCCATATGGACGAGACGAGGGTTGTTCGTCGCGGTGGTCGCCGGGCTTCCGTCGGAATCGAGGAGCCGGAACTCGCCGGCGCCCAATCCGGCAAGATCGTTGAGGTCGAAGCCGTTCGCCACGACAAAGATGCCAAGGCGTTCACCGGCGCCGACGTCCAGGATCGCCTGGCCCTGGCCCTGGCCCTGACCCGGCGTCGGGTCGTCGGCGAGGTCCGATGCATTCGCGAAGACGATGCGGACGTTGGCGATCGTGCCGTCGGCGGCGATGTTGTAGGTCCCGACGATGTCGCTCTGGTCCGTTGCCCCGCTCACGAACAACATGGTCACGACGTGGTCGAACTCCAG
>SHVY01000073.1 GCA_009694045.1 Alphaproteobacteria bacterium
CGGAGTTCGCCGGTTCCGGATTCACCCACAGCAAGCTCTGGGGCGTCACCCGCAATCCGTGGAACCTGGAGCGCACCCCCAGCGGGTCGTCCGGCGGCTCGGTGCGCGGGCCCGCCGCCGCCTGCGGCATCGTCGGAATGAAGCCGAGCCTCGGGCGCATTCCCTTCGACCTGCTGCCGACCGCCTACGACAACCGCACGCATTTCGGCCTGCTCGCACGGTCGCGGACGCGGCGCTGTTCCTTAATGTCGCCAAGGGGCCGCACGACCGCGACCCCCAGTCCTTGCCAGCGATTCCCGATGTAACCCTCGCGGGCGACCTCGGGTTCCACCATATGGACCCGGATATCGCAGCGAACCTGCGGGCGGCGGCGGCGGTCCTGCGCGCGGCCGGTGCGATCGTCGAGGAGGTCGCGCTGTCCTGGACCTCGGCCCTCTATCAGGCCTGGAACGACATGGAGAATCCCCTGGTCGCGGCCCTCTACAGCCACCTGCTGCCGCAGTGGGCGGACGCGCTGGAGCCCGCGATGCTCAACGCCATCGCCTTGGGGCGCGCGACCACGGCCGACCAGGTGCGCCGCAGCAAAATGGTCCGGACCGAGGCCTGGAGCGCCCTCGCGAAAGTGCACGCGCGCCTATGACGCCCTGATCTGCCCGACCGAGGCCCTGCCTCCGCCGCTGGCCGCCGCGACCGACGCCGAGTTCTACTACGACCGCCCTGATGGCAAGTACTACGGCGTCGCCATGACCATGGCATTCAGCCTGCTGTCGGCCTGCCCGGTCATCTCCGTGCCGACGGGCTTCACCCGCGACCGTCTACCGACGGGTATGCAGATCGTCGGCCGCCGCCACGACGACGCGGGCGTCCTCGACATCGCCTACGGCTGGGAGCGGGCGCGGCCCTGGGCCGCCGCCCGCCCGCTGCTCTGAACCAATCTAGAAGTTGTTGATGTTGCCCTTGACGACGGTGCCCATACCGCCGACCTGGCCGTCCTTGTCGATCCAATCGACGGTGTCGCCGTCGGCCGCGACGCTCTAGCAGCTGAACGTCGCCGGGTCGCCGTAGTCGAAGCACATCATGTCGCCGTTGACCGACCACGTGCCGGTGTAGGCATCGGCGCCGGTGCCGGCCTTGATCATGCCATCCGCGCCATAGTACTCGCTGTAGGCCACGTCGGGCAGCATGGTCCCGGTAATCGTGGTGTCGCCGATCAGGGTCGTGATGTCAGCGCCCGACAGGCGCATGGACTCGGCGGTGACGAACGACGGTGCGCCGGCGAGTAGGGCCGTGGCTTATGGTGGCGCCGAGGACGGCGCGCCGGAGAATACGGTTGTTCATGGTGACTCCCTGAGTCTGGATTGATTTCGCGGCCATGGACCGCTGCCCGACAATACGAATGCAGGGGGCCGGCGGATATGCCCCGGTCGTAACAATGTCGTGATCGAGGACCGGCTACGGCCGGTTGATCAGCTTGCCTTCGCGCCCGGTGGTCAGGAAGCGCGGCGGGTCGTCCCTGGTGTCGAACCACGGTCGCTGTTCGCCGACGTGGACGTGGACCGTGGGCACGAAATGTTCCGGGTCGTCGAGGGTCTAAACGTACAGGTGGATCTCCCCCCTGGCCCGCTCGCCGCCGTAGTAGAGCGGCGTGCCACAGGTGGCGCAGAAGCCGCGTTTCACGTCGGGCGAGGATTCGAACACCTTGGGCGCGCCCTGGGTGAACCGGACTTGGTCCGCGCGGTAGCCGACGAAAGTGGCGACCGCGCACCCCGTTTGCCGCCGGCAACTCTCGTAGTGACGGTGGGCGACCCACGGCGGCTTGCCCTCGGATTCGTAGCGGACGGCGCCGCGCAGGCAGCGGCCCGTGTGGTGTTCGGTCATGCGCGGTACCGGACGGCGACGGCGGTGATGGCGAGGCCGACGGCCGCCTGGGTGGGATCGACCACGGGCACGCCCAGGTCGTCCTGCAGGCCCTCGCGGTGGCGCGCCATGCCGGCGCAGCCCATGACGATCACGTCCGCCCGCCGCTCCGCCACCAGCCGGCGCCCGACCTCGCGCATCCGAACTCGCGTTTTCGCCTCGTCGGCCAATTCGACGACCCCCATATTGATGGCGATCGAGCCCGCGAACCGTTCGGCGATCCCCAACGTGCGGGCGTAGCGGGTCTGGCGCTCGACCGAGGCTTGTTTGATGGCGATGATGCCGACCCGCTCGCCGAGGTTGAGGGCGGTGGTCAGCCCGGCCTCGCCGATGCCGAACACGGGTTTCCGCGTGGCCTCGCGCGCGGCGTGCAGGCCGGGATCGGAGAAGCAGGCGATGACGAAGGCCGCCGACTGATTGTCCTCGCGCGCGATCATCCGGCACATCGGCCCCACCATGGCGGCGATGTGCCCGTAGGTCTCGATCCCCGGCGGGCCCTCGGCCAGCGTCGCGCAGGCGATCGCCGGCCCGCCCGTCCGCCGCAAGGGCTCTAGCGCCCGATCCATGGCCGCCGTCACGCCCTCCGAGCTGTTGGGGTTGATCACGAGGATGCGGTCCGTCATGGCTTATCGATGGTCTCCAACCGAGCGAGCTAAAGTCGGGACTTGTTCCGACACTGCGAGCCACATCAAATCGATGTCAACCGAATCATAGCCATGGATCAGATGGTCGCGCGTGCCTGCGATACGTTGCTAGGGAATGTCGGCATGAGCTGCGCGAAACTCCGTCGTCAACCGTTTCACCGCCTCGCCGATGATAAGGAGCTGATGTTTGACGGCCGATCGCGTTCGCAGATCGGCGACGAACTCGTCCTTGGTGATCCCTGCCGTGAACGTCGCGATCAAACGGCACGCACGAATGATGTCCGCGACGGAGTTGGCATCACGCGGCGTAGATGACACGGGCGGACTCCAGGATCGAGCGGCGGCGGACGGGGTTGCCGGACTCTTCCACGCCTCGCCGTGTCAAGAGATCCACCGGTCGATGGAACAGCTCGGCGAGTTCTTGTTGCACGGCGACGTGGTCGAACAAGCTCCAATGAGCTTTGGGTTCGTACGAGACGAGGAGGTCGATGTCACTCGTGCCGGTTGCCTCGCCGCGAGCGAACGAGCCGAAGAGCGCGAGTTCGGCGATGCGCCAACGGCGGCAGGTCTCGATCAATCGGTCGACCGACACGTCCGGGGGGAGCTCGTCCGCTCGCGGCAGCTTCATGGCGGTGGCACCACGCCGGTCTGGGAGGTGATGAGTCCGTAGTGTTCGATCCGCCGGTGGGCGGCGAAGTTGAACACGGTCTCCTTGATGTAACGCCCGGCGTCCAGGTCGCAGTCGTAGGCGATCAACTCGTCGCCGTCGGTCATGGTCTGGGCGACGATCTCGCCGGTGGGGGCGACGATGCAGCTCCCGGCCATCATATCGACGCCCTCCTCCGGCCCGCTGCGAGCGACGCCCACCACCCAGGTGCCGTTCTGGTAGGCGCCGGCTTGCATCGACATTTGGTTGTGCATCATGCGCAGGTGCTCGGCCTCCCGGGCCACCGAGTTCCGCACCGGCGTGTTGTAGCCGAGTGCCACCAACTCGACCCCTTGCAGTCCCATGACGCGGAACGTCTCGGGCCAGCGGCGATCGTTGCAGATGCACATGCCGAGCAAGCCGCCGAACGCCCGGAACACGGGGAAGCCAAGATCGCCCGGCTCGAAATAGCGCTTCTCCAGGTGCTGCCACGGGCGCTTCGGCTCCAGTTCCGCATGTCCCGGCAGGTGCACCTTGCGGTACTTGCCGACGATCGCGCCGCCCGCGTCCACCAGGATCGAGGTGTTGAACCGGCGGACCTTCGCGCCCTCCATGAACCGCTCGGCGTAGCCCAGGTAGAAACCTACGCCCATGGCCACCGCGGCCTCGAACAGCGGTCGGGTCGCCTCGTTCGGCATCGCGTCCTCGAAGTAGCCGTCGACCTCGGACCAGTCCGGCATGTACCAGCGCGGGAAGAAGGTGGTGAGCGCGAGCTCGGGGAAGACCACGAAGCGGCAGCCCTTGCGCGCGGCCTGCTGCAGGAGCGCGGTCATGCGGGCGATCACGCTGGCCCGAGGCTCGGCGCGGGCGACGGGTCCCATCTGCGCCGCGCCAACGGTCAACACCCGGCTCATGCGAAGGCCTTCGCGAGCGGACCCGGCACCCCGCAGGTCTGATACTTGCCGCGGCCCCGGGCTGCCGAAACCCTGCCCTCGTCGACGACGATCTCGCCGCGCGACAGGACGGTGACGGGCCAGCCCGTCAACGCGCGCCCTTCGTATGGGGTATAGCCGACGTTGTCGTGCAGCATGGCGGCGGTCACATTCACCCGCCGCTCCGGGTCCCAGATGGCGATGTCGGCGTCGGCGCCGACGGCGATGGTGCCCTTGCGCGGATAGAGCCCGTACAGCTTGGCGGCGTTGGTGGCGGCAAGGGCGACGAAGCGCGACAGGTCGAAGCGGCCCCGGCCGAAGCCCTCGGAGAACAGCAGCGGCAGGCGCAGCTCCAGCCCCGGCACGCCGTTCGCCACGTTCTTGAACGTGGTCCCCTCGCCCTTGGCGAGCTTGCCGGTACCGTCATAGCGGTAGGGCGCATGGTCAGACGAGAACACGTGGAACACGCCCGTCGTCAGGCCGCGCCAGACGTGCTCCTGGTTCGCCGCGTCGCGCGGCGGCGGGCTGCACATGAACTTGGCGCCCTCCAATCCGGGCTTGTCCATGTCGGCGGCCGTCAGGAATAGGTACTGCGGGCAGGTCTCGGCGAAGATCTTGAGCCCCTTGCCCTGGGCCCAGCGGATCTGCTCGATCGCCTCGGCGCCGGAGACGTGGACGATCAGGATCGGCACGTCCACCACCTCGGCGAGCGTGATCGCCCTGTGGGTCGCCTCGCGCTCGGCCGGGGCCACGTGGGCCTGGGCGTGGTACTTGGGCGCGATCTTTCCCGCCGCCAACAACCGCTCGGACAGCCAGGCGATCACGTCGTTGTTCTCGGCGTGGATCATCACGATCGCGCCCTCGGTCTTGGCGACCCCCAGGATGTCCAGCACCTGACGGTCGTCGAGCTTCAGCACGTCGTAGGTCATGTAGATCTTGAACGAGGTGTAGCCGTCGCGGATCAGGGACGGCAACTCCTGCCCCAGCACCTGGGGGGTCGGGTCCGAGACGATCAGGTGGAAGGCGTAGTCGATCACTGCCTTCTCCGCCGCCAGCCGGTGATAGTCCTCGACCACGGCGCGCAAGCTCTGCCCGCGATGCTGACAGGCGAAGGGGATCACCGTGGTGGTCGCGCCGCAGGCCGCCGACAGCGTCCCCGAATGGAAGTCGTCGGCGGTCATCAGGCCGCCCGAGGACTTCTGCTCGATGTGGCAGTGGCTGTCGACCCCGCCCGGCAGCACCAGCCGCCCCCGCGCGTCGATCTCCTTGGCACCCCTGGCCAGTCCCTCGCCCAGCGCGACGACGCGGCCATCGCGAACGCCGACGTCCGCCGCCCCGACATCGCCGGCGGTGGCGACGGTCCCATTGCGGATGACGAGGTCGAAGGCGGTCATGTCGCGGGCATCTAGGCAGGATGCGCGTTCAGGGTCAATGTTGGACGAGGCGTTCGTCAGGAGATGAATCGTAGGCGAAGGAGGGCGTATAGTGCCCAACAGTGGGGTTCGATCTCCACCACCGCCGTTCTGGCGAACGCGTTACTTCGAGATGGAAGTTCTAGCGCGACCGAATCGGCGGGGGATCGACATGGGAGACGTCGCGCGGGCGCTCGCGCAACCGACGCGCGCCATGCGGCAACTCGATGGGCGGCTTTGGCACTGGCTCTGGGTCGCCGAGCGCGGCCCTCGTCCACGTCAGGCGCCGTGGGGCGATGGCCGCGGAATAGAATCGGTCGCTCAAGGGGTCCTGGCGTAGACGGCGAAGATGTCCGATAGGTCGGCGGGCAAGGGCAAGGACGCGAGCCAGGCCGGGGGTTCGCCGCGCAACAGCCGATTGTAGAGGGTTTGGGGCGAGGCGGTGATCGGCGCCCAGGCGCCGGCGTCGGCGCCCGCGAGAATGCGGCAGACGATGACCAGGCCGACGCCCCGCCGGTCGATCACCGCGCGGGCCGCGTCATCGTCGGTGGCCGCGAACACCGTCAGCGTATCGGCCATGCCGTCGCGATCGTCGTGGTAGGGGGCGGACACCACGTCGTAGTAGGTGCGCCAGAGGAGTTCGGACCCCGGGTACACGTGGGTCAGGATGATCGGCCGGTCCGCCGCCGGCCGCTCCCGGTTCAGGACCGGGGCGAGCGCGTCCCACGGGCACGGGTCGCCGATCCGGGTCAGGTTCCGCGCCCCCGGCCCGGCGAAAGCCGCCGCCACGCCGACATGCCAGACGAGGGCGAGGGTCGCAAGCGCGAACCTTCCCAGCACGGCGGCGCGGGGCATGCCCACGCGCGGCATCAGGTCCGCGATCACGGCCGCCCACGGCAGGACGAACAACGCCTCGACGAACGGCGCCACCCGCAGGTGGACCAGGGCGAACGGCGTGTAGACCGCCATCCCGACCGCCAGCGGTAGCCAGCCGTCGCCGCCGCGCCACGCCTTCAGGGCCGCATAGGGCAGCGCGATGCCCAAGGGCCCGAGGAAGAAGAACAGGCGGGCGGAGGATTCCGCGTCCGTCGGCCATAGTGGTTTGAGCTCGGACACGTCCCGCATGAGCAGTCCGGTGACCTCGTCCGCCACGTTGCCGAAGGGACCGGCGAAGAATCCCGGGAACACGACCCGCAGGGCCGCGGCGAGCACGGCGATCGCCACGGCCGCGAACACGAGTCGCGCGGGCCGGCCGTCGAGCCGTCCCCGCCGTTCCAGCGCGCGGCCCAGCCCGACGGCCGCCGCCATCGCTCCGGCCAGCGCCAGGTGGACGAGGGCGATCTTGTCGTAATCGACGACCAACCAACGCCCCCGCTCCACCCCCAAGGCGACGGCGATGCCGCCGGCAAGGGCGCCGGTGAACCAGCCAAGCTCGGTCAGGGTGCGCCGATCGTCACGCAGCCAGCGCAACCCCAGGGCGACGAGCGCCACCAGAACTCCGATCAGCGCCTCGGTGCTGACCCAGACGGCAAGCGCGCCGGTGAGCCCGGCGCCCGCGAACCAGGCGCGCTTCCCCGTCGCGAACCCGTGGATCAGCAGCGCGACGAGCGCCAGCACGAGGACAATCTGCAGGCTGTGGTGGTCCGCCCGCCCCAGCCGGAAGAAGCTGTAGAGCCCGGACTGGGCGAGGAACAGGACGGCCGCGAGCAGGACCGTGCTCCGACCCAGAAGCCCCCGCCCGGCCCAGGCGAGCAGCCCGAGGGCGAGGGCGTTGAGCACGGGGCTGACCAGCGCCCCCGACCAGAAGAGCGCCGCGCGCCCGTCGGTCACCAGGCGCCCGAGGAGCGCGCCGACCAGGATGAGCACGTCGAACGGCCGCGACCAGGAGATGGTCGAACCGAAGGGCGCGTTGCTGCGCGGCACGGCGTCCGAGAACCAATCCCCCGCCGCCATCAGCTCGCCGACCCGGACGAGCCGCATGTACGAATCCGGATCGAACAGCCGCCCGTGGGAGACCCCGGCCCCCCCCGCCGCCAGCAGCGCCCCATGCAGCAGCAGCGGCATGGCGACGGCGATCCCGACGACGAGCCGGTATGAGTGAGGATCGATCTGCGCGGTCAAGGATACGGAAGAAAATGGAGCGGGCGATGGGATTCGGACCCACGACCCCAACCTTGGCAAGGTTGTGCTCTACCTCTGAGCTACGCCCGCGTGGGAGGCGGATATTCGTCCAACTGCCCGCGCATTGCAACTCTTCGCGGAGCCCCTGCCGTGGGAGTTCTTGTACGCCGGGCGCGGCGCCTTTAGGATCGGTGCCGGACGGTACCCCGAGGAGGGTGAAGAAGGGAACGCGGTGAGGACTTGTCGGCCCTCGGGCCGGCGCTTCGAATCCGCGGCTGCTCCCGCAACTGTGAGCGGCGAGTCCGTGTCCGACCTACGCCACCGGGCGCTCCGGGAAGGCAGGACACGTGCGAGGACCTGCGAGCCAGGATACCTGCCGTCCGGATGGTGGACCGTGCAACGGGGCGGGACGGCCCCAGGCACGGCCTCCGTCTGCGGTGCGACACTTTGACCGTGGAGGAGACAGTTCCATGACCCAGTCCCAAGCCTTCCGGACGCTCGCGTCCACCCGCGTCCTGCCGCAAATCCTGGCGGCGGCCCTACTCGGCTTGTTCATCGTGTACGGCGTCGGGTTCGCGCCCGTGTCCGCCGTGCACAACGCCGCGCATGACGTGCGCCACGGCGTCGCCTTCCCCTGCCACTGAGGCGGGGATGTTCACCCGCATAGCGCTGGCGGCCCTGGTCGCCGGGCTGCTGGCGGGTGGCGTCGTCGCCCTGGCGCAGACCGTCGGCACCACGGACCTGATCCTCGCGGCCGAAGCCTTCGAGACCGCGACCGATTCCCATGACGATACCTGGGCGCCGGCGGACGGGTTCGAGCGGTTCGCGGCCACCGCCGGCGCCGATCTGGTGACCGGCATCGGCTTCGCCTTCCTGCTGGTCAGCGCCTTCGCCTTGCGCGGCCGCCCCGTGGGTTGGCGCAACGGCATCCTGTGGGGGCTCGCGGGCTTCGCCGTGTTCTCCGCCCTGCCGGCGCTCGGCCTGCCACCGGAACTTCCCGGAGCCGCCGCCGCCCCGCTCGCCCCGCGCCAGCTCTGGTGGCTCCTGACCGTGGCGGCCAGCGGGGTCGGCCTCGGCGCCCTCGCCTTCGCCAAGCCCAGCCTGTGGAAGGTCGCGGGCGTCGTGCTCATCGCCCTGCCCCATCTCATCGGCGCGCCGGTGCCGGACACCCATGGCGGTCTAGCGCCGGCCACCCTCGTCGAGACTTTCGTGCTCGCAAGCCTCGCCACCGCGGCCGTCTTCTGGCTGGTGCTGGGGGCCGTGGCCGGCGTGGCCTACGATCGCCTCGGCCCGAGGTCGGCATGACCGCCCGCCGCTGGGTCCTGGTCCTCGGACTGTTGTTGGTGGCCGCCCTCGCGGCGACCGCCCAGGCCGAGACCCTGGCGCACAAGGCGGCGCTTTACGACGCCCTCTTCACCGATTCGTCGGGCATGATTCTTTGTCTCTAATCGACGTACTGGCCCAGGCCAGCGGCCAGGGCTTCGCTGTCGATGGTGGCCGAGAACAGGGTGAGGAAACGCCCCGCGGGATTCATCAGGAACAAACCCGTCGAGTGATCGACCAGATAGCCGCCGTCGGCCTCGGCCTCGCCCTTGGCGGCGTACACCTTGTAGGCCGAGGCCACGGCGGCGATCTCGGCGATGGATCCGGTCAAGCCCAGCAGCCTGGGGTGAAAGGGCGCAACGTACGCGGCGAGCACGGCGGGCGTGTCGCGTTCCGGATCGACGGTGATGAGGATGGGTTGAACTTTGTTGGCCTCCTCGCCCAGCTGATCCAGGGCCTCGGCGACGGTGGTCAGCGCCGTCGGGCAGGCATCGGGACACAGGGTGAATCCGAAGTAGACCAGCAGGTAGCGGCCGCGCAGGTCTTGATCCGTCACCCGCCGGCCGTCGTGTGCCGTCAGCGCGAACGCCCCGCCAACCGCCGCGTCGCCCGGCAGCGGAGCTTCGACGAGCCAACGCCCGGCGTTGGTGGCGACCAGCGCCGCAGCAATGGCGACCAGCACGGCGGCGGCGATCGCGGTGCGGCGGCTCGGCATGATCGGTTTCATGGCGCGGCGACTGTAGTCCGGACCCCGGGTCCGTGCACGCTCGACCTTGCCCCGCTACGCCGCCGTCCCTATAACCCCGCCATGCCCGCGACCCGCGCCGATCTGATGGCCAAGCTCGCCGAGCTCGGCATCCGCACCACGACCCACGAGCACCCGCCGGTCTTCACCGTCGCGGAGGCCAAGGCCCATTGCGGCCACCTGCCCGGCGGCCACTGCAAGAGCCTGTTCCTCAAGGACAAGCGCGGCCAGCTCTGGCTCTTGGTGGCGCGGGACGACGCGGCCGTGAACCTCAAGGCCCTGGCCCGCCGGCTGGGGGTCGGCACCCTGTCGTTCGGCCGACCCGAGCTGCTGCAGGAGGTGCTCGGCGTCGCCCCCGGCGCGGTCACCCCGTTCGGCCTGATCAACGATGCGGCGGGTCGGGCCAAGGTCCTGCTCGATCGTGCCATGCTCGAGGCCGAGATCCTCAACTACCACCCGTTGCGAAACGACGCGACGACCGCGATCCGGGGCCAGGACCTGCAGCTTTTCATCGTCGCGACCGGTCATGCCGCCGAGGTGATCGACCTGGATGCCTGACCGTCCCCTACCCTTGCCAGCGGGGCCGCGACCCGCCATCTTCTGCATCCAGGACAGCTCAATGGACCAGCGACCGGACATGGAACCGATCATCGGCGGCGCGCCCGCGGGCGACCTCATCAAGGACAGCAACGTCAAGACCTTCCAGGCCGATGTCCTGGAGGCGAGCCGCACCGTTCCCGTGGTCGTCGACTTCTGGGCGCCCTGGTGCGGTCCGTGCAAGCAGCTCGGGCCCTTGCTCGAGAAGGCGGCGCGCGCCGCCAAGGGCAAGTTCAAGCTGGTCAAGGTCAACATCGACGAGAACCAGCAGATCGCCCGCACCCTTCGCGTGCAGTCGATCCCGGCGGTGTTCGCCTTCGTCAATGGCCAGCCGGTTGATGGCTTCGTCGGCGCCCTGCCGGAGAGTCAGATCAAGGCCTTCCTCGGCCGCCTGATTGGCGACGAGGGCCCCTCGGCGCTGGACGAGGCGCTGGCCCAGGCCAAGGCGGCGCAGGAGACGGGCGACCACGGTTCGGCGGTCGCGCTCTACCAGCAGATCATCCGCCATGATGCGGTCAACGCGGCGGCCTGGGGCGGCTTCGCCCGGTCCCTCATCGCCCTCGGCCAGATCGACAAGGCGAAGGAGCTGATCGCCAAGGCGCCGCCCGAGGTTGCCAAGCATCCGGACATGGTCGGTGCCAAGACCGAGATCGCGCTGCTCGACCAAGCCAAGGGTGCCGGCGAAGTTGGGGCGCTCCGGGCGAGGATCGCGGCCGATCCCAAGGACTATCAGGCGCGCATCGATCTCTCCGTCGCCCTGTTCGGCGGCGGCGAGCGCGAGGCGGCGGTGGACGCCCTGATCGAGCTGATCGGCCGCGACCGCGCGTGGAACGATCAGGCCGGCCGCACCCAGCTCCTCACGTTCTTCGAGGCCATGGGCCCGACCGATTCCGTGACCGTGGCCGGTCGCCGCAAGCTCTCGGCCGTCTGGTTCGCATGACGGCGGCGCGCGATCCCACGTCGATCGCGACCCTGCCGGCGACCCTGCCGATCTTCCCCCTGCCCGGGGTTCTCCTGCTGCCGCGGGGCCGGCTGCCCCTCAACATCTTCGAGCTCCGCTACCTCGCCATGACCGAGGACGCGCTCGGCACCCATCGCCTGATCGGCATGATCCAACCCGAGGATCCCGACGCGTCCTTGGCGCCGCTGCCGCCGGGGCCGCAGGTTCCCCTCTACCGCATCGGCTGCGCCGGCCGGATCGTCCAGTTCAGCGAGACCGACGACGGGCGCTACCTCATCACGCTCCAGGGCGTCTGCCGCTTCCGCATGACCGACGAGCCGCCGCTCTCCGAGAAGGGTTACCGCACCGCGCGGGCGTCCTGGTCGCCCTTCGCCGCCGACCTCGATCCCGCCCCCGCCGGCGACATCGCCAGGCCCCAGCTCCAGGCCTCGGTCAAGGCCTACTTCGAGCGTAAGGCGCTCAACGCGCGCTGGGAAACGATCGAGTCCGCGAGCGACGACGCCCTGGTCACCGCCCTCGCCATGGCCTGCCCGTTCGCCCCCAGCGAGAAGCAGGCGCTGCTGCAAAGCCCCGACCTGGGGCACCGCGCCACCCTGCTCCGCGCCCTCCTCGACATGGACGCGCGGGCGACCGCGATCCCCGACACCAAGCCGCAATAGCAGGAGACGACGATGAGCCAAGCGTCCGCGACCGTCGATCCCAAGCTGCTGGAGATCCTGGTGTGCCCCCTCACCAAGGGTCCCCTGACGTACGACCGCGAACATCAGGAACTCATCAGCGAACAGGCCGGCCTCGCCTACCCGATCCGCGACGGTATCCCGATCATGCTGGTGGACGAGGCGCGGCCCCTGGACCAGCCGCGCGCGAGCAACCCAGCGTGAGCGACACCTACGGCACCAAGGTCTGGCCCGTCGAGATCCGCCTGAAGAGCGCCGACAAGGTCCTGGAGATCGACTTCGACGACGGCCTGACCGTTCACCTGCCGGCCGAGCTCTTGCGCGTGGAAAGCCCCTCCGCCGAGGTGCAGGGCCACAGCCCCAGCCAGAAGCAGACCGTCGCCGGCAAGCGCTTCGTCGGCGTGACGAAGCTGGAGCCGGTCGGCAACTACGCCATCCGCATCCATTTCGATGACGGCCACACGACCGGCATCTTCTCCTGGCCGTACCTGTACGAACTCGGCATCCGCCGCGACACCCTGTGGTCCGCCTACCTCGCCGCCCTCGCCGCCAAGGGCCTCAAGCGCGACCCGTTCTAGGGGCCCCCCAAATTACCGCGAAAGCACTCCATGAACGAACAGGTGAAAGAGCTTGCGGAAAGGCTGCTGCACACGGGCTTCGACATGCTTACGGAGCGGGAGCTGCGTGTCCTGACGCGCATCGCCACACGCATTCACATCAGCCGCGACGTACATGCCGAGTTCGAAGATAAACTAACCTTCGGAGAGCGACTAGCCGACAAGGTCGCCGAGTTCGGAGGTTCGTGGACCTTCATTTCGATCTTCGGTCTCCTCCTAGCCGCCTGGGTCGTTCTGAACAGTTTCATTCTTCTCACAGGCGCTTTCGATCCCTATCCTTACATCTTTCTGAATCTCATTCTCTCGATGCTTGCTGAGATCCAGGCTCCGGTCATCATGATGTCGCAGAATCGGACGACGGCGAAGGACCGGCTCGCCGCGGCCCACGACTATGAGATCAATCTGAAGGCCGAGCTAGAGATCATGGGCCTACACGAAAAACTCGATCAGTTGCGAACCCAGCAGGTGACGGAGCTGCTCCGGACCCAGGAAGAACAGATTCGCCTGTTGACGGACCTCGTCGAAGGAAAGAGAGATCGGTAATGCGGTGAAGCGGTGGCATCGTGCCGCCATTGTCGATTGTACACTTTGTCGATGAAGCCGCCGATCGCAGCCGTGGCTTGTCCGAGATGGCGTATTGCCATCGACCTTTTAGCCTAACTCTCCGCCATACACGCAATGTGCCATAGTGCCGCCCACCTCGCCATGACGGAACCGGCGACGGGAGGAAGCCAAATACAACGACAGCCAGGAGAGTCTTTCAGTGTGGACCAAGTACAATTCGGTGCCATTGTTCGCGGTACTCTGACCGATCATAGGCCGCAGGTTGAAGCCAAGACGAGAATCTTCCTTCCTTCCTTCTCGGCACGGTGTGTGCTCGTCGCGATCTCTGAGAGCCCATCCGGGAAGCTTGGAGTCAGGAACATGGTTGTGGCCTGGTGAGCCTGCGGAGCATGAGGCGGATCATGGCGAGGCGGATGAAGGCGACCGCGATCCTGGCGTGACGCTCGAAGTCGCGAACGAGGCGACGATTGCGGCTGATCCAGGCCAAGGTACGCT
>SHVY01000018.1 GCA_009694045.1 Alphaproteobacteria bacterium
ATATGTATACGCAATGGGCGGCATCGGGACACCGGCAAGGTGGGTCGATGACGCGTCTGCCGAGGGGACTCCCCTTCCCTCGGTGACTGATGTTTCGGGTGTTGCACCCGGAATCTGGGTCTTCGGATCCAACGTCTCCCAGACGTGAAGCCTCCCTGTACAACTCGGCCGGACCCGCAAGGGTCCGGCCTTTTTCATGTCGCTAGTGGTCCGACACAATCGCATGATTCATCATCGTGTTTGGGGCGGACCACAGAATTGAGAATCTTCCTAGTGCTTTGACTCCGACGGATCGTTCACGATCCGTCGGAGTCAAAGCACTAGGCGGCCTCCAGGGCGTCCATGCTCGCGCTCTCGAGATCGGCGCCCGCGAAGATCGCCCGGCGGGTCCGCGCACCCTTCAACTTGGCGCCGACGAGCTTGGCGCCGGAAAAGTCCGCGCACATGAGATTGGCGAGGCGCAAATCAGCCTCCGTCAGATCGGCGTCCCTGAAGTTACAGCCGGCGAAGTTGGCGGGAACCGTGGGCTGTTCGGAGCCGTCGCGGCCGCTGAGGTCGGCGCGCGAGCCGCGCGAGCCGCCGGACCTGACCCATTCGATGTGCGCGGCGATGAGCGTCGCTACATCGGTCTCCTCCGCCCCGGGTCGCACCGCCAGATCGGGCCGGATGATCGGCGTCTGCGGCATCAGCGTACCCGTCACGGTGGCGCGGGTGAGGTTTGCCTGGCTGAAGTTGGTGCCGGCGGTGGTGGCGTTCGTGAGATTCGCACCGCTGAGATCGGCTCCTGAGAAGTCGGCGCCGCTGAGATCGGCCCCTTGAAGGTCGGCCTCGACGAGGTTCGCGCCCTTCATGGCGGCGCCCACGAGGATGATCTTCGCCATCCGTGCCTTGGGTGCGTGCACGCCGGTAAGATTGGCGTTCGTGCAATCGGATTCGGTGCGTCCGCGGTGCGCGTATTCGGTCTGAAGGCAGGCCGTGCGCGCGCCCCGGTTGCCGGTCTGCGCCGATGCGATGGGGAATTGCGTCATCAGGTATCCGGGGCGCAGGTCAACGCGTTCGAGCGTGGCATTCGCCAGATTGGCGCCGCGCAAGCGTGCGCCGCGCATGACAGCGCGAGACAAATTGGCGCCGACGAGATCGGCATGGTCGAAATTGGCGGCGAACACGTCCACCTCGGAGAGGTTCACGCCGCTGAGGACGGCGAAGCGGAGGCCGCTCCCGGCCAACCTCGCATAGCTGAGGTTCATCCCCGTGAAGTCATACCCTTCGAGGTCGCAGAGCTTGAGATCGAGGCGACGCCCATTGGGCGCGTGCTTGACGAAAGCCTCATGGTCGCGCAGCGCCTCCGCGACTTTGGAAAAGCTCGGAATTGTTAATTTGGTCCCAGTCATGGCGGTCTGTCCCGCTGAACCGACTTGCAGAAGTCGGTGCATGCCAAGGTATGCTCGATTACTTTAGGAATCGTTATGATTGATCGGAGTTGGCGGGCGTCCCTAGAGCGGAATGTCAAGGGTGGTCAGCGCGGTCACGGACATCCTCGAGAACTGGTCAACCGTCGCCGACCATTGCGCTACATGAACAAGGGTTCGTTCTTGAGACCGGTGTAGAGGGACGCTACGAATTCTCCATAGCCATTATAGAGCTGGGTTGGAAGTCGTTCTCCTGTGGCGAGGAATCGTTCGGTTGCCTGGCTCCACCGGGGGTGGCTTACCTCGGGATTGACGTTGGCCCAGAATCCGTACTCGTCGGGGACCAGGGTCTCCCAATAGGTCTTCGGCCGCTCCTCGGCGAACGTGACCCGGACGATCGATTTGATCGACTTGAAGCCGTACTTCCACGGCAGGTGCAGGCGAAGCGGCGCGCCGAACTGCTTGGCCATCGGCTTGCCGTAGGCCCCGGTCACGAGGAACGCCAGCTCGTTGGTCGCCTCGGCGATGGTGACGACCTCGGTGTAGGGCCAGGGGTACCAGCTCTGGCGCTGGCCGGGGGCGATGTCGGGGTCCATGAAGGTTTGGAAGACGACATACTTGGCGCTTGCCAAGGGCTTCGCCAAAGCGACCAGATCGGCGAGCGGGAAGCCAGTCCATGGCACCGTCATCGACCAGGCCTCGACGCAGCGGTGGCGATAGAGCCGCTCCTCGAAGCGGATCTTGGCGAACAGGTCATCGATGGCGATGGTCTGCTCCGCCTCGACGAGGCCATCGACCAGCACGGACCAGGGGCGGACCTTCAGCTCCTGGGCCCGCTCCCAGATCTCCTTGTGCGAGCCGAACTCATAGAAGTTGTTGTAGCGGGCGGTGATCTCTTCGTCGGTCAGGGGCCGGTCGAGGACGTAGCGGTCGTTGTTCGCGGCGGGATAGAGCCCGGCGGACGGATCGGCCTCGTCGCCGCCCAGTGCGCGACCGGCGAAGGCGATGATCGAACCGGCCGCGAGGCCAAGGGCCAGTTGCCGGCGGTTCAGATAGGCCCATTCCGGCGTCGCCGCCGATTCCTTGATCTCCCAACCACGTCTGCGGTGCACGAACACGGGACTGGCCCTCCTCGGGTGGCGTCGGGGCGATACTTGGTTCCGAACCCACCTCCGCGCCAATCAAAGCGGCGTGAGAGGCGCTTGAGCGGTGCCTACTCCAAGAGGCTGCGCAGCATCCATGCGGTCTTTTCGTGGATCTGGAGCCGCTGGGTCAGGAGATCGCAGGTCGCCTCGTCGCCGGCCTTTTCGGCCAAGGGGAAGACCGCGCGGGCGGTCCGCACCACCGCTTCCTAGCCGGCCACGAGGTTGCGGATCATGTCCGTGGCGCGCGGCACGCCCGCGTCTTCCTTGATGCTGGCGAGCTTCGCGTAAGCCGCGTAGGTCCCTGGGGCGTAGGCGCCGAGGGAGCGGATGCGTTCGGCCACCACGGCCACGGCCAAGCCAAGCTCGGTGTACTGGGTCATGAACATGAGGTGCAGGGTCTGGAACATCGGTCCCGTGACGTTCCAATGGTAGTTGTGGGTCTTCTCAGATACAGCGTGTAGGTGTCCGCGAGCAGCCGCAATAACCCCTCGGCGATCGCCTTGCGGTCCTTTTCCGGGATGCCGATGTCGATGCCCGGCACGGTTGTCGCCTTGGTCTTTGCCATGTTGGATGTCCTCCGTAAATTAGAACACCTCTAATCTAGTGCTCAATCCCGGATTTTCAAGCGGCCCTACATCAACGCCGCGCAGGCGCGCTGGATGCGGATGCAAGCCTTTTCCAGCAAGTCCGTCGCGGTGGCATAGGAGATGCGGAAGTAGGGGTCCATGCCGAAGGCCGCGCCGTGGACAACGGCGACGCCTTCCGAATCGAGCAGGTAGGTCGCGAAATCCTCGCTGGTCTTGATCTCGGCACCCTTCGGCGTCCGCTTGCCGATCGTCCCCGCGCACGAGGGGTAGACGTAGAACGCGCCTTCGGGCTTGGAGCAGCGCAGGCCCTTCGACTGATTGAGCATGGCCACCACGAGATCGCGCCGCTCCTGGAACACCCGATTGCGCTCGATCATGAAGTCGATGGGGCCGGTCAAGGCCGCCAGGGCCGCGGCCTGGCTCACCGACGACGGGTTCGACGTGGATTGGCCCTGGATCACGCCCATCGCCTTGATCAGGGGCTCGGGCCCGCCGGCGAAGCCGATGCGCCAGCCGGTCATGGCATAGGCCTTGGACACGCCGTTGACCGTGAGGGTGCGCTCGTAGAGCCGCGGTTCGACCTGGGCCACCGTGGCGAAGCGGTTGTCGTCGAACAGCAGGTGTTCGTACATGTCGTCGGTCATCACCCAGACGTGGGGATGCCGCAGCAACACGTCGGTGAGGGCCTTGAGGTCCTTGGCGCTGTACGCCGCGCCGGTCGGGTTGTTCGGCGAATTCAGCAGCAACCACTTGGTCTTCTTGGTGATCGCCCGGTCCAGGGCCTCGGGCTGCAGCTTGAAGCCCTTGGTCTCGGGGCAATCGACCGGAACCGGCTTGCCCTCGGCCAGCACGGTCATGTCGAAGTAAGAGACCCAATAGGGCGCCGGGACGATCACCTCGTCGCCGGGGTCGAGCGTCGCCATCAAGGCGTTGTACAGCACCTGCTTGCCGCCGGTGCCGACCGTCACCTGCGACGGCTTGTAATCGAGCCCGTTCTCGCGCTTGAACTTGGCGGCCACCGCGCGCTTCAGCTCCGGCGTGCCGTCGACCGCCGTGTACTTGGTCTGGCCCGCGGCGATCGCCCTGTACGCCGCCTCCTTGATGTGGTCGGGGGTATCGAAGTCCGGCTCGCCCTGGCCGAGGCCGATGACGTCGTGCCCGGCATCCTGCAACTCGCGCGCCTTGGTGGAGACGGCGATGGTTTGCGACGGCTTGATGCGCCCCAAACGGGCGGCAAGGAAGGACATGGGAGGCCTCTTGGACTGCGGGGGCTAAGCTACGCAGGCGAGGGCGGGTGCGCAATCGCGGAGGAGGCTGCCTTCATCACCCCAACCCCGGTTTGTCAACCCGATCGTGCATGGACGATTCCCACCTGGACGGCTGGCGAGAGTAGGCATCCGGTCCCTCCATCGGCCTGTTCGGGCATGAGTGCCACGACCCGGCTGACGTGACCCGGACCCATCGGGTCACGGCGCCATCATGGCGAATGGCGCGTTGGAAGGCGGCAGCGGCGGGCGGTCCAGGATCATGTCGGCGGCCTTCTCGCTGATCATCATGGTGGGGGCGTTGAGGTTGCCGGATGTGATCGAGGGTATGATCGAGGCGTCGACGACCCGCAGGCCCTCGATCCCGTTGACGCGGCAGTCGGGCGCGACCACCGCATCCGGGTCCGTCCCCATGCGGCAGGTGCTGCACGGATGGTAGGCGCTTTCGGCCGTCTCCCGGATTGTACGGTCGATCTCGGCGTCGGTACGTGCCGCGGCCCAGGGAGTTTGCTCGGCCCCCCAGAATGGGTCGAAGGCCCCCTGTGCCACGACATGCCTCGCCTAGTGTACACAGGTCCGCATATCCTCGACGTCGCCGGGCGCCAAAAGATAGCGGAAGTCGAGCAGCGGCGGATCGCGCGGGTCGGCCGACGCGAGGCGCACCGTGCCCCGGCTGCGTTCCCGGAGCGAGCCGACGCAGAGGCAGAACCCGCCGCGTGTGGCGTGGAGGTTCCAGCCGTCCAGCAGGAACGGGAAAAAAATGATACTGGATGTCGGGGTGGGGCATCGACGGCGCGGAGCGCGTGAAGGCACCGACCTCCATCGCGTTGGTGCCGCAGAGGCCGCCACGGGTCAGGAACCAGCGGGCGGCCGCCAACCCCTTCGCTAGCGGCCCGGCATGCTGATTGAGGGTGTAGCGGCGATCGCAGCCCCACTGCATGTGGACCTCCAAGTGGTCCTGCAGATTCGCGCCAACGCCCGGCAGGTCGTGGACGACGCCGAGCCCGTGCGCCCGCAGATGGTCGGCAGGGCCGACGCCCGAGAGCATCAGGAGCTGGGGCGAGCCAAAGGCGCCGGCGGCAAGGATCACCTCGCGTTCGGCCCGGACAACCTCCGCCGTGGTCCCCGCCGCGATACGGACGCCGACGGCGTGGCGACCCTCCAGGACCAAGCCGAGAACCAACGCACCGGTACGGATCGTGAGGTTGGGCCGTGCCCGCGCGGGGTCGAGGTAGGCGTGCGCCGTGTTCGCGCGCACACCGCGATCGGTGTTGCGGTCGAACGGCCCGAAGCCCTCCTGATGCGGTCCGTTGACATCCTCGGTCGTGGGGAAGCCCGCCTCGCGCCCGGCCTCGACGAAGGCTTGGTTGAGCGGCAATGTGACTCTGTTGGTCACGGTCGCCACGGGCCCGGACCCGCCACGCCAGGGGCTTTCGCCACGATTGTTCGCTTCGCCCCGCCGGAAATAGGGCAACACCTCGGCGTAGGACCAGCCCCGTGCGCCTTGCGCGGCCCACCGCTCGTAGTCCTGCGCGTGGCCCCGGATGTAGGCCATGCCGTTAATCGACGACGAGCCGCCTAGCACCTTGCCGCGCGGGTGGTAGATCGATCGCCCAGCAAGCTCGGGTTGCGGGGTCGAGCGGTACGACCAGTTGCGCGGCCCCGGAAGGTAAGTGTCGCTGAACGCCGCCGGCATGCGGATCGTCCAGTGGTTCGCCGCGCCGCCTGCCTCCAGCAGCAGGACGCGGAGGCGAGGATCCTCGCTCAGTCGCGCGGCCAGGACTCCGCCGGCCGAGCCACTACCGACGACGATGTAATCGAACGGGGGTCCCATTCACGAGCCCGCCATCGCAGGCATGGGTTCGGCGACGAGGCCGAGGATCTCGAGCATGGCATCGGTCATGGCTGCCTCCGCGGAAGGGTTTGCGCTCGCGGTCACGGCGGGCAGGCGAGGCCCGCGCGCTCTCAGTACATCAGAAACCCACCGCTGGTGTTGATGGTCGCGCCGGTGATGAACCCCGCATGCCGGCTGGCCAGGAACACGACCGTTCCGGCCATCTCCTCCGGTTCGGCCACCCGTTTCAGGGGTGTCGCCTCGGTCATCGCCTGCAACACCGCAGGATCGAGACCCGACATCAGCATCGGCGTATTCACCTGGCCGGGCGCCACCGTGTTCACGGTGATGCCGTGCGGCCCGTAGCTTCGGGCCAAGCTGCGCAGGAGCGAGACGACCCCACCCTTGGAGGCGGCGTACACCGCGCCGCCGCCGAAGCTGCCGGTCCACCACGCCTGCGACGCGAAGGCGATGATGCGCCCGCCCTGCCCTTGCGCCTTCATCGCCTCGGCCGCGGCCCGGCACAGGAAGAACGTCGCTTTCAGGTTCACGTCGATCTGGATGTCCCAGTCTTCCTCGGTGATCTCGGCAAGCGAGGGACGGCGCCGCAGCACGGCCGCGAGATGCGCGAGGCCGTAGAGGTTGCCGAGCTCCCGCTGGGCCCGCTCGATCAGGGCCCTTTGCGCGGCGAGATCGCCGAGATCGAGCACCGCCGCGGCGTGGCCGCCGCCCTCCAGCCCGCCGAGCACGCGATCGATCCCCGAGGCATCGATATCGACCGCCATGACCCGCGCCCCGCAGGCCGCGAAGGCCGCGGCCACGGCTTGGCCGATCCCCCCGGCCGCGCCCGTGACGATGACGCCCCGGCCTTCGAGACCCGCGCCCACGCTCCAAGCCATGCCCGTCCCCTAGCCGACCGCCCGGACCCTATCGGTCGCGCGAGGGGTGCAAACCGCTATGCTGTAACGATGTTTGCGAGGTGCCATGGTCATCGATCGAATCGAGGCGTTCCCGCTGCACTACCCGGAGCCCCACGATAGCGGCAACAGCCGCTACGTCACGCTGGTGAAGCTCACGACGGCGGATGGCCTCGTCGGCTGGGGCGAGTGCATCTGCCAGTTCCCCGAGGCCGCCTTGGCGACCAGGGTGATCGTCGATGCGGGGTTGGCCCCCCTGCTCACCGGCCAGGACCCGCGCGACGTGGAGCGCCTGTGGCAGGCCATGCGCGACCGGTCGTGGTGGTACGGCAACGGCGGCATCGCCGCCTTCGCCATCAGCGCCATCGACATGGCGCTGTGGGACGTGAAGGGCAAGGCGCTGGGCGTCCCCCTGTACGACCTTCTGGGCGGCCGGCGCGCGAAGCTTCGGGCCTGTGCCAGCGTGATCTTCGATACCGAGGATCTGGCCGCCACCCACGCCGAATTCGCTGGTTATGTGGCGCGCGGGTACACCGCCGTCAAAGGCGGCTGGGGCAAGAGCCGGGCGACGTCCTTCGGCCTCGATCCCGCGCGCGACCTGCGCGTGGTGTCGACCATCCGCGACGCGATCGGGCCGAAGGTCGATTTCGTCGTCGACGTCGGAACCCACGTGCACTGGACCTCGAGCCACGCCATCAAGATGGCGCGGGCGTTCGAGGCCTACGACCTGTTCTGGATCGAGGAGCCTCTGCCGCAGGACGACATCGACGGCTACGTCCGATTGCGGCGGGCGGTCGCCACGCCCATCGCGGCCGGCGAGAAGGAATGGACCTTGCGCGCCTTCAAGGCGCTGATCGACGCCGGCGCGGTGGATATCGTCATGCCCGACGCGGGCAAGGCCGAAGGCGTCACCGGCTGCAAGAAGATCATCGACCTGGCCGCCGCCCACGGCGTTCGCTTCACGCCGCATTCCTGGTCGAGCGCGATCAACACCGCGGCGGCCGCCCATCTCTTCGCCAGCGCCGCCAACGGCGTGGTGTTCGAGCTGAAGCCCAACCCGTCGCCGATGCAGCACGAGCTGGTCCGCGACCCCATCGTTCAGGTGGACGGCTACGTCACCCTGCCCAACGGCCCCGGCCTCGGCATCGCGGTCGTCGAGGACGTGGTCCAGCGCTACCTGATGCGATAGCTCGCCGAGGCCATTGCCCTAGCCTACAATGCGAGCCGGTCGAGGACGAACCCATGAGCGCATCGCAAGCCATGCCGATCACGTTCAGCGCGCCCGATCTGCGGGCGTTCTGCGCGCGGCATCACATCATCAAGCTGGCGGTGTTCGGTTCCGTGGCGCGCGGCGAGGACACGTCCGACAGCGACCTCGACATTCTCGTCGAATTCGCGCCGGGAATGACTCCGGGGCTGGAGTGCTACGCGATCGAGGAGGACCTCGCGGAGATGTTCGGCCGATCTGTCGACCTCAACACTCCTGGATTTCTCAACCCGCGGTTTCGCGATGAGGTTCTGCGCGAGGCAAAGGTCTTGTATGAGCCCTGAAACACGCCGGATCGGCTGCGCGACATGCTCGAGACAGCCGAGCAACTGTTGAGGATCACAGCGGGCAAGACACGAAACGATCTGCAGGGCGATCAGATTCTCGCATTGGCCATGGTGAGGCTGTTGGAAGTCATCGGTGAGGCGGCTAACCAAGTCCCCGCCGACTCCCGACAGGCACTTCCCGAAGTGCCGTGGCATCTGCTACGTGGAATGCGCAACCGTTTGATTCACGCATATTTCGCCGTGGACCTCGATCATGTTTGGGGCGTGGTCGATACCCAGCTTCCGCCCATGATCGAATCGCTTCGTAGGGCGATTGCCGACAAGGTACCAAACCCGTCCGATGGCCATTGAATCCGCCGCCCAGCCCCTCTCCTTCCGCACCTCGCGGCCGGAGCCGCTGGCCCGGGCGGAGTTCAAGCTGGTGTCCGACTTCAAGCCGGCGGGCGACCAGCCGACGGCGATCGCCGAGCTGATCCGGGGCGTCGAGGGGCAGGAGCGCGATCAGGTGCTGCTTGGGGTGACCGGCTCGGGCAAGACCTTCACCATGGCCCACGTGATCGTTTCGACCGGGCGGCCGACCCTGATCCTCGCACCCAACAAGACCCTCGCCGCGCAGCTCTACGGCGAGATGAAGGGGTTCTTCCCGGAGAGCGCGGTCGAGTACTTCGTCTCGTACTACGACTACTACCAGCCCGAGGCCTACGTGCCGCGCACCGACACCTACATCGAGAAGGATTCCTCGATCAACGAGCAGATCGACCGGATGCGCCATTCGGCCACCCGCGCCCTGCTCGAGCGCGACGACGTGATCATCGTCGCCTCGGTGAGCTGCATTTACGGCATCGGCTCGGTCGAGACCTATCAGGCGATGGCCTTCACCATTCGCGCCGGCGAGACCATTCCGCGCAACCAGCTCCTGCGCCGGTTCGTGGAGCTGCAGTACAAGCGCAACGACGTGGCCTTCACCCGCGGCGCCTTCCGGGTGCGGGGCGATTCGGTCGAGCTGTTCCCCGCCCACATGGAAGACCGGGCCTGGCGCATCGGCTTCTTCGGCGACGAAATCGAATCGATCACCGAGCTCGACCCCCTGACCGGGCAGACGACGGCGACCCTGCCCGAGGTCAAGGTCTACGCCAACAGCCACTACGTGACCCCGAAGCCGACCCTGGAACAGGCGATCCGCCAGATCAAGGCGGACCTCACGGACCGCGTGGCGGAGCTGGAGCGGCAGGGCAAGCCCCTGGAGGTCGAGCGTCTGAGCCAGCGCACGGCCTTCGACCTGGAGATGCTGGAGGCTACCGGCACCTGTGCCGGGATCGAGAACTACTCGCGCTACCTCACCGGGCGCAAGCCGGGGGAGCCCCCGCCGACACTGTTCGAGTACCTGCCGGAGCAATCGCTGCTGATCGTCGACGAGTGCCATGTCACCGTGCCGCAACTGGGGGGCATGTTCCGTGGCGACTTCCAGCGCAAGTCCACCCTCGCCGATTTCGGGTTCCGCCTGCCGTCCTGCATCGACAATCGGCCCCTGAAGTTCGAGGAATGGGACCTGATGCGGCCGCAGACGGTGTTCGTCTCGGCGACCCCGGGGCCCTGGGAGCTGAAGCGCACCGGCGGTGCGTTCGTCGAGCAGGTTATCCGCCCGACGGGATTGATCGATCCCCTGTGCATCATCCGACCCGTGGGGTCGCAGGTGGATGATCTGCTGGCGGAGTGCCGCACCGTCGCGCGCAAGGGGCAACGGGTGCTGGTGACGACGCTGACCAAGCGGATGGCCGAGGACCTGACCGAATACATGCACGAGGCCGGCATCCGGGTTCGCTATCTGCACTCCGACGTCGAGACGCTGGAGCGAATCGAGATCATCCGCGACCTCCGGCTCGGTGTATTCGACGTGCTGGTCGGCATCAATCTGCTGCGCGAAGGTCTCGACATTCCGGAGTGTGCGCTGGTCGCGATCCTCGACGCCGACAAGGAGGGTTTCCTGCGGTCCGAGACGTCGCTGGTCCAGACCATCGGCCGGGCGGCCCGCAACCTCGACGGCCGTGTGTTGCTCTACGCCGACACCATGACCGGGTCCCTGCAACGCGCCCTCGATGAGACCAACCGCCGCCGGGAGAAGCAACAGGCCTACAACGCCGCCCACGGGATCACGCCGGAGAGCGTCAAGAAGAGCATCACGGATATCATGCAAGGCGTGTACGAGGCCGACTACGTCACGGTGAAGACCGGCGACGAGGCGAACCCGCACCTCATCGGCCACAACCTCAAGACCTACCTGGTCGACCTGGAGAAGCGGATGCGGGCGGCGGCTTCCGAGCTCGAATTCGAGGAGGCGGCGCGGCTGCGCGATGAGATCCGTCGGCTGGAGTCGGCCGAGCTAGGGCTCGATCGGCCCGGCATGCCGCAGGGGCCCGCGCATTTGCGCGACGGTGGTGCCCCCACCCCCCGCGGCCGGCCGCAGGGCAAATCGCGGCGGCGGCGAGGTCGCTAGGGCGGCTTCAGCAGAAACGGAGTCGTCGAGGCCACCCTAGTACCGACTTTCGCGAGTTCCGGAGTCGCCGACGGCGACTCCGGAGCCGCGAAATCGGTACCAAATCATGGTCTTGTACCCGATCACGGGCTTCGCGCCCGTGGCGCGAAACTCCGAGATCGGGTACTAGGTCGTTGGTTTGGCGCACTTTCCGGGCGGCGAACCGGTACCCACTTCGCCTGAAAGCGCGCTAGTTCAGGTTCGCGGTGAGGAACGCGGCGATCCGCTCGGCGGAATCGGCGGTGACATCGGCGTCGTAGCGCAGCACGTGCCCGAGATAGCTCATGCCCTCGCCGACGGCGGGCGCATCGAACGAGTGCGTGGCGCCCGGATAGATCACCAGGTCAACCGCCGGCCGCTCCAGGTTCTGCAGCCGCGCGAAACTCTCGCACAGCCGGGCCGGCGTCCAGTCGTCGGCCGAGCCGATCAGGACCAGGAGGGGCACCGTCACGTCGCCGTCGTTCACGCCGCAGTACGGATAGATAGCAACCACCGCGCGGAAGGGTTCGACCGGCACATCGAGCCATTGGCCCAGGACATCGGGGGCGACCGCGAGCTTCAGCGCGATGATGCCGCCATGGGACCAGCCGATCACGCCGATGCGTCCGGGATCGACCGTCGGTAGCGAACGCAGATACGCGGCGGCGGCGTAGGCATCGGCCATGCGCGCCCTATACGATAGTTTTAAGAACGTGGCCGCGGTGCAGACATGGTCGATGGCGCGGGTGGTGAACCCATCGACGACGAGCGCGACGTAGCCCTGGTCCGCGAACCGCCTGGCCCAGGCGTGGTGGTTGCTTTCGATGCCCGAACATCCGTGCATCAGCACCAGGGCCGAATGCGTCGCCCCGTCGTCCGGGCCGTAGAGCCAGCCCTTCAGGTCGATCCGCTCGCCCGCCGCCGTGTAGCCGAACGTGACCTGGGTCAGCGCGGCCTCGGCGCCGACGTTGGTTGCGGTCAAGAGGAGGATCACGAAAACCGGAATCAATCGGATCATGGCGGTTCCTTGTCGTGCAACCTCGGTCCTGGGCCGTTCGGGCAAGCTATAGTATAGAACCGTCATGGGCAATTCGACATGCGGGGTTGCGCTTGTCACCGGCGCCGCGCGGCGGATCGGCAGGACGATCGCGCTGCGGCTGGCGAGCGAGGGTTTCGTCGTCGCGGTGCACTACCACGCGTCCAGCGGAGAGGCCGCGGACCTGGTCGCGGAGATCACGTCCCATGGCGGGCAGGCCACGGCGTTTTCCGCGGATCTCGCGAGCACGACCGACGTCGCGACGCTGGTCCCACGGGTGGCCAAGGCCTTGGGTCCCCTCACCCTGCTCGTCAACAACGCTTCGCTGTTCGAGCGCGACACCCTCGCGACCCTCACGGACGCGTCTTGGGACGCTCACCTGACGATCAACCTGCGGGCACCGGTGATGTTGGCCCAGGCTTTCGCGCGGCAGCTTCCGCCCGGCACCAAGGGGAACATCGTCAACCTGATTGACCAGAAGGTGCTCAACCTGACGCCCTACTACACGTCGTATACGGCGGCGAAGGCGGGCTTGTGGGCGTTGACCCAGACGCTCGCCCAGGAACTCGCGCCGCGGATCCGGGTCAACGCCATCGGTCCCGGACCGACCCTGCCGAACCAAACCCAGTCGGCGGCGGACTTCGCGCGCTACGCGGCGGCGATGCCGCTCGGCATCGGTCCCAGTCCCGAGGACATCGCCGCGACGGTCAGCTACATCCTGGCCATGCCGGCCTTGACCGGGCACATGATCCCGCTGGACGGGGGCGAGCATCTGGGCTGGGCCACGCCACGACGCACGGACGCTTGACGCCCGTGCCCGCCATGGACCACCGCGTCTTCGTCCGGGATCTCGTGCTTGCCTGCTCGATCGGGGTCCATGACCATGAACGGCGGGCGAGCCAGCGGGTGCGGATCAACATCGACCTCGACGTCGCGTCGCGGGCGGCATCCGCCGACGACAGCCTCGCCAACGTCGTGGACTACGAACGCGTGGTCGATGGGGCCCGCCGGTTCGCGCGCGAAGGCCACATCAATCTGGTCGAAACCCTGGCGGAACGGATCGCCCGCTTCTGCCTCGAGGATGCCCGGGTCCTGACGGCCCGGGTGCGCGTCGAGAAGATCGACGTCTTTCCCGATGCCGCCGCGGTCGGCGTCGAGATCATTCGAGGACGTGACACGGCCTGAGTGGAATCGAACCGGGATTCGCCGCGTTTCCGTCCCCCCGCCAATCGAATCCGGAGCAATACTGTGACATATCCTTGTGCGCCCAAGGGAGGCGACAAGTAACGGTGCGCTCGCCTGTCGCTAATCATGAGGAGACGAGAACCTAGCCATGAAGTCGTCGGTTGTCCCAGACCCGGCGCACATCGGCCGGCCTGGCCAGTCTCCGGACCCCAGCTTTGCACAGCCGCGGATTTCCTCCCTCCAGCGACTACACCCAATGGTGAAGGGTCACTTGGCGACCATACCGTGACAACTTCGTAACCTTATTATTCGTTATATGACAATAGGTTAGAGTGTCTTGCCTCTTTCTTAGGCAATCGGCATTGAATCCGCGGTCCGCGGCCGTCGCCACCCCAACGTACGGTCGAACCCCACAGACTTATCCACAGAACCCGTTAGTGGTCCGCGGAGGCCGGCCCAAGCGGCGCTATCCGTCGGTCAGATGGCGACGGGCGCGGGCGAGATGTTCGGTGACGATCGCCGCCGCCTGGTCGCCATTACGGCCCCGTAGGGCGTCCAGCAGGGCCCGGTGATCGCGATTGTAGTCGGCGATGCGCTCGGCGGTGAGGATCTTGTCCTTGATCGCCGTCCATTGCCGGTGACCGCGCACGTGGTTGACCTGCCGGTAGAGGGCAACCAGAAGCGGATTGTGGGTCGCTTCGGCGATCAACTCGTGCAACTGCCGGTCCCACTTGGTGAACCGGGCGGGATCGGCGTCCGCCGCCACGAGCTGGGCCAGCGTTTCGTGCAATCCCGCGAGATCCCGCGGCGTGGCATTGATGCAGGCGATCCGCATCATCGTCGGCTCGAGCGCCAGACGCACGTCGATCAGCTCGATCGGGGTGGTGACGTCGGCCACGTCGTCGTCGCGGCGGGCTTCCTCCCAGGCCACGAACGTGCCGCTGCCCATGCGGCGGGTGACCAGGCCCCCCTGTTCGAGCACGCCGAGCGCTTCGCGCACGGTGGTTCGCGACGTGCCATAGGCATCCGCGAGCCGGCGTTCCGCCGGCAGGCGTTCGCCGAAGACGTAGATGCCATCGACGATCGCCTTGCGCAGCGCGGTGGCAATTCCTGCGGCGCCGCCGACGGGCGCTAGCCCGCCAGGCCGTCGTTCGTCGGCCCGCCGCGCACCGGTTCCGCTTTCGCTTGACATCATCGTCGCACGGGTGTTTCGTAATTCCAGAATTGGTCGCATTGGACTAGAATTGGCGCGACCAAAACTAAACCAATTAGGCTCACTGTCAAGCTTGGAGCGGCCCGGTCACAACTGAGATCCCCTGGTGCTGGGATTCGAAGCTGGCCCGGCGGCTCTGGCCCTTGCATGACTGAGGAGTAGTCCATGGCGTTCCCCGAAGCCTCCAAGTACGTGATCATCGGGGCCGGCATTCACGGCCTGTCCACCGCCTGGCACCTGGCCAAGGAACTCAAGGCCCGCCGCAAGGGCAGTGGCGCCGACATCGTCGTCCTCGACAAGACCGGCATCGCGGCCGGCGCCAGTGGCATCGCCTGTGGCGTGATCCGCAACAATTACTATCAGCCGGCGATGCGCGAACTGATGGCCGAATGCGTCACGGTGTGGGAGAGCGACCCCAAGGCCTTCAGCTACCACCCGGTGGGCTACCTGCAGATCAGCCCCGAGATCATGCACGAGGGCTGCCGCACGATCTTCGAGCAGCAGAAGGCGATCGACTACACGTCGGTGTTCGTCGAAGGCGAAGCCGACAGCATGGCGTACATGAAGGGCATCTTCCACGACTGGCGCGCCAAGGGCATCACCTCCGTCCTGCACGAGAAGAAAGGCGGCTACGCCAACAACACCAAGTCGATGTACGGCCTGGCCGGCAAGGCGGAGGCCGAGGGCGTTCGCATCATCACGGGCGTCGAGGTCAAAGGGTTCAAGGCCAACGGCCGGGGCGTGTCGGCGGTGGTCACCGACAAGGGCACGATCAGGTGCGACTACGTGGTGGTGGGCGTTGGCCCCTGGGTGCGGTCGATCTGGGACATGCTGGATCTGCCCAAGGCGGTCGACATCAAGGGCCGCGACGGCAAGCAGCACAAGGGCATCCCGATGTGGACCTACTGGTGCCTCGAGGAGGGAACCCTTGGGGTAGACCCTGAGCTGCAGAAGACCAACGACGGCCGGATGCCGCCGGTCATTCACGTCGATACCGACGCGCCGCTCCACTCCGACGTCGACGGCTCGCTGATCACCGACAAGATGTGGGGCATCTACTACAAGCCCGATTTCAACTTCGGCGGCATTCAAGGCGGGGCCATGCCGTACAAGGTCGAGACCCCGGTGGACAAGGTCCAGGTGGACCCCTATGGCCCGGAATCACCCGACTTCATCGTCGGTGACGATTTCGCCAACATGTGGTGCTCGGCGCTGGCTTTCTGTCAGGAGCGTTTCCATGGCCAGATCGGCAAATGGAAGAAGGAGCCGTCGGGCGGCCTGGGCTGCTTCACTCCGGATAACTTCCCGGTGTTCGACGTTTTCCGCGACAACGTTTACGTCATCGCCGATTCGAACCACGGCTATAAGATGATCGGCGTCGGAAAGCTGGCGGCCCAGGAGATCTGCGGCGATAAGAGCCGCATCATGGAACCGTTCCGCTTCAGCCGCTACGCCGAGGGCAAGTTGCACCCGGTGTCCTCGAGCCCGTTTCCGTGGAGCTAGACCCAGGGCTCACGATGGATCGCCAATCAGGGTCGTTGCAGGAGGGGAGACACGTATGACCGAACTCGAAACCTACGTCGCCGACAAGCAGCGCAAGGAAGTCGTCAAGCAGGTCCGCGCGAAGATCAAGCAACTCGGCATCCAATACATCTACTACCAGTTCGTCTCGGTCACCGGCCGCATCGTCGGCAAGGGCATTCCGGCCGATCACTGGGAGGCCAACGCCGAGCGCGGATTCCAGCTCGTCTACGGTTCCACCGCCAACCTGTTTGTCGATCGGCGCGGCAACTACATCGGCTACGGGCCCGAGGCGTCGGAACTGGTCGGCATCCCGGATCCGGAGACGTTCTGTCAGCTCCCCTGGGACAAACGCGTCGGACGGGTGTTCTGCACCCTGTTCCGCAATCGCGAGGAAACCAAGGATCCGGGCGGGTTCCTCACGTCGGACTGTCGCGGCAACCTGCGCCGCATCGAAGAGAAGTTCATCAAGGACCACAAGGGTCTGCACCTGCGTCACGGCTGCGAGCCCGAGATGATGTGGCTGAAGAAGGGCGAGGACGGCATGCCGGCCGGCGGCGCCACGCGGCCGCACTGCTATCACATCGGCCAGTTCGAACAGCTTCGCCCGCTGATCCTTCGGGTCATCGAGTACGGCCGGGCGATGGGGCTCGACATGATCCAGGGCGACCACGAGGACGCGCCGGGTCAGCTCGAGCTGAACTGGATGTACGACACGGCGATGCACACCGCCGACCGCCTGACCACCTACCGGCAAATTTGCGCCGCGGTGGGGCGCGAGTTCGACCTGATCCCGTGCTTCATGTCGAAGCCGTACATGGGCGTCTCGGCCAGCGGCTGTCACCACAACCTGTCGCTGTGGCGCGGCGGCCAGGCGGCGATCAATCAGCTCGGCAACGCCAACCCGATGCCGGGCATGGACGACGTTTACACCTACACGAAGGGCGGCGAGAACACGTTCCTGCCGGAGAAAGGTCAGCGCAAGCCGGGCAAGATCGGCTTGATGTCGATCGGCGGGGTGATCGAGCATCTGCCGGCCCTGACCGCGATCGGCTGTTCGACCGTGAACTCCTATCGCCGGCTGTGGGACGCCGGGTTCTGGGCGCCGGTCTTCGCCGACTGGGGCTACCAGAACCGGACCTGCGGACTGCGCATCTCGGCTCCCGGCCGGTTCGAGTATCGCGCCGTCGATTCGATGGTGAACCCGTACCTGATGGCCGGCGCGATCTACAAGGCGTTCGACGACGGCATCAAGCGCAAGCTGGATCCGGGCGAGCCGGAGTCGCGCAACATTTACCAGGCCATGGAAGAGGGCAAGCAGGTCACCAAGCTGCCGATGAACCTGGGCGACGCACTGGGCGCGCTGGCCAACGACAAGGTCATCCGCGCGGCGATGCCGGACGAGATGTACCGGGTCTTCAACCACTACAAGACCGACGAGTGGGAGCGCTTCCTCGGCACGACCACCGAATGGGACATGAAGAACTACTGGGACTGCCTGCCCTAGGGCAGGTCGATCGGGGGCGGCGCGATCGGGTCGCCCCCTCAACCCGCGGCAAGGAGTACGGCTCCATGTGTGGAATCGCAGGGATCATTCATCGCGGCGCCAAGGCGAACGTCGGCGGCGAGATGACCTCGATGCTGAAGGCGCTCAAGCACCGCGGCCCCGACTCGACCGGGTTCGCCGTCTACGGCGTGCCCCAATCGGGCGAGCTCGTGTTGCGCTTCAAGGTCGCCGAGCAGGACGACCTCAAGAAGGGCTTTGAAATCCACGGCGCCATCGAACGGCGCCGCGCCACCGTCGACGAGCGCATCCGCGGTATGGGCGGCGAAATCATCGAGGCCGACGCGGTCACCGAATACGCGTTTCGCTACCGCATCCGCTTCACCGGCGACATGCGCAAGTTCGCCGACTTCATCGAGGACGTGGAAGGCGCCGAGATACTGTCGCTGGGCAGCTCGCTCGAGCTGATCAAGGACCTGGGCGACGCCAACACGGTGTCGAACCAGTACTCGCTGGGCAAGTTCCAGGGTTCTCACGCCATTGGCCACACCCGCATGGCGACCGAGTCCGACGTCGACATCCGCTCGGCCCATCCCTATTGGGCGTACCCGTTCCACGACATCTCGGTGGTGCACAACGGCCAGCTCACCAACTACTGGAATGGCCGGCGTGATCTGGAGCGCCGCGGCCATCGCTTCGTGTCGAACTGCGACTCCGAGCTGATCGCCGTGTACGTGGCCGACAAGCTGCAGCGGGGCGTTGCGCTGGAGGAGACCCTGGCGCGCTCGATCCGCGAGCTCGACGGCGTGTTCACCTACTTGGTGGCGACCGCGGATTCCCTGGGTATGGCCAAGGACACCATGGCGGCGAAGCCGATGGTGCTGTTCGAGAGCGACGACATCGTGGCGCTGGCCTCGGAGGAGGTCGCGATCCGCAGTGTTCTGCCGCACGAGATCGACACCTACGATCCGTACGATGAGGAGGTCAAGGTATGGCGCAGCTAACGCGCTCGAAAAGCGAACACCCGTCCTACGCGCTCGGCTGGCACACCATCCCGCTGAAGGGGCGGAGCCAGCAGGCGTTCTTTACGGTCGAGGACGAGGGTGAGAATTTCGTCTATCCGTACGCGATCGACGTCGATTTCAATAAGCGGATCGAGTTCGACGCCGCGAACCTGGAGGCCCCCGCGATCAACCTCAAGATCCGGGAGCTGATGGAACAGGGCTACGGCTGGATCGTGGTGAAGAATCCGCTGGCCAAGCACAGCCTGGGCGTCGGCATCCTCAACCGGCTCAAGCTCGACTTCGAGGGCAGCCTCGGCTACTTCGGCGTCGGCGTGATCGACGGCCCCAACATCCGCATCAAGGGGCGGGTCGGCTGGTCCTGCGCCGAGAACATGATGTCCGGCACCGTGGTCATCGAGAAGAATGCGGGTTCGTGCTTCGGCGCGGCGATCCGTGGCGGCGACCTGGTCTGCAAGGGCGACGTCGGCGCCCGCACGGGCATCGACCAGAAGGGCGGCTCGATCATCGTCGGCGGGCGCACGGGCGCGTTCTCCGGCTTCATGATGCAGCGCGGTCGCATGGTCGTGTGCGGCGACGCCGGCAAGAACCTGGGCGATTCCATGTACGACGGCACGATCTACGTCGGCGGCTCGATCCAGTCTCTGGGTGTCGATGCGATCGAAGCGGAGCTGACCCAACTCGACATCGATTGGCTCACGCGCAAGCTCGCGCTGTTCGACATCGAGGCGAAATGCGGCATCCGCAACATGAAGAAGGTCGTGGCCGGCAAGCAGCTCTGGAGCTACGACAATCTGGAGCCGGCCGAGAAGAAGCTGGTGCTCTAGTGTCGTGGTTTCGAAGTTCGCGCTATCACGCGGCAACCATCGGATGCGAACTTCGAAACCAGAAACGACACTAGAATCAATAATTTGCTAGCGTCCTTTCGATTCTGAAATTCGCTCCGAGGGTTGCCGCGAGGTCGGGCGAATTTCAGAATTGGGACACTAGGGCAAGGGGACAGAAATCATGGCGACGAAGCGCAAGGACGTGAGCCGGGCCCGGGTTGCACCACAGGCCAAGAAGCCGACCCGGAACAAGGACATCCTGGGGCAGAACTTCCTGTTCACGCCCACGGTGATCGACGACATTCACATCAAGGCCGAGCTCGGGCGCTACCGCATGCGCGGCATGGCGCTGTTCAAGAAGATCCCGACCTGGGACGACCTCACCTTCCTGCCCGGCACGCTCACGCGGTTCGTCATCGAGGGCTACCGCGAGAAGTGCGAAACCCGAACGGTCATTGGACCCCGGGCCAAGCGCCCGATTGTCCTCGACATCCCGGTCTACATCACCGGCATGAGCTTCGGCGCGTTGTCCTATGAGGCGAAGATCGCGCTGGCGCGGGGCGCCACGATGGCCGGGTCGGCCACCTGCTCCGGCGAAGGCGGGATGATACCGGACGAGCGGCGCTTCTCGGAGCGCTGGTTCTACCAGTGCATCCAGTCGCGCTACGGCTTCAATCCGCACCACGCGCGCCTTGCCGACGGCATCGAGATCTTCATCGGCCAGGGCTGCAAGGTCGGCCTTGGCGGCCACTTGATGGGCCAGAAGGTCACCGACCAGGTGGCCGAGATGCGCTCGCTTCCCGCCGGCATCGACCAGCGCTCGCCGGCTCGGCATCCGGACTGGCTGGGGCCGGACGACCTCGCGCTCAAGATCAACGAGTTGCGCGAGGCGACCAACGGCGAGATCCCGATCCAGCTCAAGCTCGGCGCCGCGCGCGTGTTCGACGACGTGCGCATGGCAGCCAAGACCGGCCCGGATTCGATCTATCTCGACGGCATGGAAGGTTCGACCGGCGCCGGCCCGCACCTTGCCACCGAGGAGACCGGGGTTCCCGGCATCGCCGCCATCCGCCAGGCCCGCCGGGCCCTGGACGAGGTCGGCAAGTCGGGCGAGATCAGCCTGATCTACGCCGGCGGCATCCGCAACGGCGGCGACATCGCCAAGGCGCTGGCGCTGGGCGCCGACGCGGTCGCCATCGGCACCTCGGCCATGGTCGCGCTGAACTGCAACAAGGACATCCCCGAGGCCGACTTCGAGGGCACCATCGGAGTCCCCGCCGGCTACTGCTACCACTGCCACACCGGCCGTTGCCCCGTGGGCGTCGCCACCCAGGACCCGATCCTGCGCAAGCGCCTGGATCCCGACGCCGCCGCCGAGCGGGTCTACAACTTCCTGCACACCCTGACCATGGAATGCCAGATGATGGCCCGGGCATGCGGCAAGACCAACGTCCACAGCCTCGAGCCCGAGGACCTTGCGGCGCTCACCATGGAGGCCTCGGCCCTGGCCGGCGTGCCGCTGGCGGGCACCGACTATACGGTCGGCTATGAGGACTACCACCACCTGAAGATGCGCCACGGAGGAAACCAGTAGCCATGGCCGCGAAACCCAAGGGCCGCGCGCCCGCCAAGAGCAAGGCCAAGGCCAAGGCCGCGGCGAAGGCTCGGCCGAAGGAGAAGATCGCTACGGGCAAGACCGCCGTTGATATCGATCATTTCCTCAAGACCAAGGGCCTGGACACCGAGCGCGAGAAGGTTATCGGTCAGCACATCGGCTACCGCTACGACGTCAACCTGCTGCCCGATTACAGCAAGCTGACGCCGTTCCTGCGCGCGTACATGGAGACCATGGGCTGGGAAGACCTGAACTGGCTCGAAGACGTGCACATGGGCTACGAGGACGGCAAGCCGGCGATCTTCGATCGCAACATCAACGGCTGGGTCACCGTGTCCAAGGGCATCAAGCTTCCCGGCAACCAGCAGGATCGCGACATGCTGGCGCGCGAACTGCTGGTCAAATTCCAGATGTCGGCACGGCACCCCCTGGTGCAGCTCAAGCAGGTCTACAAGAAGTTCTGAGCCGCGCGGCTTGGAATGGCGAAGGGCGGGTCCAGGACCCGCCCTTTTGGTGTTCAGGCCAAGACGTCGGCACGAATCATCGCCCGGTCGGCATCCCGCGCGTTGCCGCCCGAGGTGCCTCGAGGGGCGGAAAGGCCGTCGCTTGCGCCCAATCCGGTTCGAAGGCGAGCACGTGCGGGTGGGGCGGGATCGCCGGGTTGAACAGGGCGTTGTGCCAGTACGTCGCCTGCCAGGCGGGATCGTCGTCTCCCAGTTCGACCGCCGCGCTGGGCAGCCGATAGCTCTGGCCGAACTGCTGAAACACGAGGATTACCCGCCCTAGGTCGAGAGCCACGCGCGCCACCGTCGATTTCCCCACGAACAGGGCCATCGGCCGGTCGTCGAAGGCCTCGGGGTGCTGGAAGTACGCCGCGGACAGGAATTTGACCGCCGCCTCGTAGCGCTGCTGCGGGTCGTGGGTCTGCTTGACCATGTGGCGAAACTGTCGGGTCGTGTCGTCGGGGTCGGCCTCGACCAGTACGACCGTGACGCCTTCGGCGATTGGGCTGCCGTCCGGCGCCAGCAGCTTCGGTCGCATGCCGGACGACGGCCGGCCGCCGTCCTGGCGCACCGCCATCTGCCGGACCCGGCACTGCCAGCCCAGGAAATGGTCGCGGAGCGCCCGGGTGACGGCTTCGCCCGGTTCCATCATCGGCGAATCTTCCAGCCACGTTGCATGACGAAGCATCTTGCCCTGGCGGCGGATAGTCCTACAATCCCCCTCGCCGATGGGGACGTCGGGTGGGGGTTCGGGCACGACATAGGGCATTCGCGTTTTCGGGGTTCACGGTCGCAAGGGGGCGACCTCCACGTACCCGCCAGCCATCCCGTCGTCGAAGTATGCGTGCGAGCACCTCAGAGGGGGTAGGGGATGGATAGCGATATTGGCGGCTTGACCGTCATTTTCACCGAGTTCTACTTTTGGGTCACCGTGGTGATGATGTTCCTGATCCACGTGGGCTTCTGCATGTACGAGGTCGGCGCCACCCGGCCGAAGAACCTGCAGCACACGTTGATGAAGAACACGATGCTGATCCCGTTGGTCACCGTCACGTTCTACTTCTTCGGCTGGTGGCTCTACTTCGCCTTCATCAACGGCCCATGGATCAACGGCCCAATCCAGGAGGATGCCTTCACGGCGGCGGCGGTGCCGTGGTCCGACAACATGGGACCGCACATGCAGGACCGCATCAACGGCGTGTTCTGGGCGGCGTTCCTCATGTTCTCCTGCACCACCGCCTCGATCGTGTCCGGCGCCATCATCGAGCGGGCGCGCACGGCGGGCTTCCTCATCATCGCCGTGTTCATCGGCTCGATCACCTGGATCATCGACGCGGCCTGGGGCTGGTCGCCCGGCGGCTGGATGGTCCAGCTCATGGGCTACCATGATGCCTACGCCTCGGGCGTGGTTCACGGCATCGCCGGCGGCACGACGCTGGCGGTGTTGTGCGTCCTCGGGCCCAGGATCGGGCGGTTCGCCCCCGACGGCACCCCGCGGACCATTCCGGTGCAGAACCCCTGGCTCATCACCATCGGGCTGTTCCTGATCTTCACCGGGTTCTGGGGCTTCTACGCCGCGTGCAACATTCCGATCCTCGACATCGACGGCGCCGAGGACAAGATCTTCATGTCGGCGACCAACATCTACCTGATGCCGACGACGCTCTCGGCAATCACCTTCAACTTCATGATGTCGCTCGCCGGCGGCCTGATGGCCGGCTACATGGTGAGCAAGGGTGACCCGTTCTGGAGTTACTCGGGTGGTCTCTGCGGCATTATCTGCGCCTCGGCCGGCAACGACCTCTACCACCCGATCCAGGCGATGATCATCGCCATGGTGGGTGTTTGGCTGGTCTACAAGCTGCATCACTGGGTGGAGCGCCGGTTTAAGATCGACGACGCGGTCGGCGCCTGCGCCGTGCACGGCTACGGCGGCACCTTCGGGGTGATCGTCGCCGGCTTCCTGCTGTGGGGCTACCCGGCCGCCGCGCCGACCGGGGATCCGGGCATGGCGTGGTTCGGATCGACGCCGGAGGGGTACCCGGCCATCAATCCGCTGGGGAACTTCATCGGCGCGATCATCATGTGGGGCGGGCTCGGGTTCATCCCCGCGTACATCCTGGCGAAGGTCCTCGACGCGTTCGGGCTCCTGAGGGTTCCGCGCGAGGTCGAGATCGTCGGCCTCGACACCCACACCTACCCCGAACCGTTCCCGTACCTGCAGATGCGGGACGTGGACTTCGAGCGTATCCAACGCGAATCGGCCCGCTGAGCGAGAAGGAGATTAGACCATGTCCACCGGACTCGAATCCTTCGCCAATCCCGCCTACATCGGGGTCCTGTACCCGTTCGCCGGCAGCGAGGTCATCATGCTCGTCGTCGGGGTCGCCCTGTGGGTCATCTGGCACATCTGGGAGATCGGTTTCGAGGCGCGCGAGCACGACAAGGCCATTCGCCGGGCCCGCGAAGCCGGCATCAAGTAACCCGGTTTCGACCGGGACATCCACCTGCGGGGCGGGCCTTGGCCCGCCCCCTTCTTTTTGCGTTCAAATGCTTGACGGAACGCCCGAATCCGGTTGTCGGCACGGGATCGAGGCGATAGTTTTCCGCCGCTTCGAACGAGGCGGGACCAGCGGGGAATCAGGGTCATGACGAGCACGGTGAAGTCCGACATCGAGATCGCCCAGGCGGCGAAGCTGAAGCCCATCATGGGGGTTGCCGCCGAAAAGCTCGGCATCGGCCCCGAGCACCTGGAACCCTATGGCCACTACAAGGCCAAGGTGTCCATGGACTTCATCCGCTCGTTGCAGGACAAGCCCGACGGCAAGCTGATCCTGGTCACCGCGATCACGCCCACCCCCGCCGGCGAGGGCAAGACGACGACGACCGTCGGCCTCGGCGATGCGCTCAACCACCTCGGCAAGCGGGCCGTCATCTGCCTGCGCGAACCCAGCCTCGGCCCCTGCTTCGGCGTGAAGGGCGGCGCCGCCGGCGGTGGCTATGCCCAGGTCGTGCCCATGGAGGACATCAACCTCCACTTCACCGGCGATTTCCATGCGATCGGCGTGGCCAACAACCTGCTGGCCGCCCTGATCGACAATCACATCTACTGGGGCAACGGGCTGGGGCTCGACCCGCGCCGCGTGACCTGGCGCCGCGTCCTCGACATGAACGATCGCGCCCTGCGCTCGATCGTCAATTCCTTGGGCGGCGTCGCCAACGGCTTCCCACGGGAGGACGGGTTCGACATCACGGTCGCCAGCGAAGTGATGGCGATCTTCTGCCTGAGCCGGGATCTGGCCGATCTCAAGCGGCGGCTCGGCAACATCGTGGCGGGCTACACCCGCGATCGGGCTATGGTACGGGCCTCCCAGCTCAACGCCCACGGTCCCATGGCGGCGCTCCTGAAGGACGCGTTGCAACCGAACCTGGTGCAGACCCTCGAGAACAATCCGGCCTTCGTCCATGGCGGGCCGTTCGCCAACATCGCCCATGGCTGCAACTCGGTGCTGGCGACCACGACCGCCCTCAAGCTCGCCGACTATGTGGTGACCGAGGCCGGGTTTGGCGCCGATCTCGGGGCCGAGAAATTCTTCGACATCAAATGCCGCATGACCGGTCTGAAGCCCGCGGCGGCCGTGATCGTCGCCACCGTCCGCGCCCTCAAGATGCACGGCGGGGTGGCCAAGGACGCGCTTGCGACCGAGAACGTGGCCGCCGTCGTCCGCGGCTTCTCGAACCTCAAGCGGCACATCGAGAACGTGGCCCAGTTCGGCGTACCCCCGGTGGTGGCGATCAATCGCTTCATCGCCGACACCGACGCCGAGATGGCCAAGGTGACCGAGCTCTGTGCCTCGTTGGGCGTCGAGGCGATCCCCTGCAACCATTGGGGTGAAGGAGGCAAGGGTGCGGCACCGTTGGGCCGCGCGGTCCTCAAGGTGATCGAGAGCGGCAAGTCGGCGTTCAAGCCGCTTTACACCGACGACATGCCGCTGTGGGAGAAGATCAGGACTATCGCCACCAAGATCTATGGCGCCGACGACATCATCGCCGACAAGCGCATCCGCGATCAGCTCCACGAGCTGGACGAGACCGACGTGCGCAGCTTCCCGATCTGCATGGCGAAGACCCAGTACAGCTTCTCGACCGATCCCAACCTCAAAGGGGCGCCGTCGGGCCATGTGGTGCCCGTTCGCGAGATCCGCGTTTCGGCGGGTGCCGGCTTCGTCGTCGCGATCTGCGGCGAGATCATGACCATGCCCGGCCTGCCCAGGGTGCCGGCCGCCGACAGGATCGACGTCGACGACCGCGGTCGCATCAGCGGCCTGTTCTAGAGCGCTTTCCGGGGCGAAATCGCCGAACAGTCCGCGCTGCTGACGGTCACGGACGCACGTCCGGGCGATCGGCCCCGTGGCGTGTTGTGACTCTGTTAACCTCGCTTGCCCAGATTAGGCACCGTCTTCCGGTGACGTGACGGTAGTCTGCGCATGGATTGGTCTGGCATCCCCACGATTGGCCACGTAACGGCGGTGAGCGGTTCCACGCTCGGCGTGGCGTTGGCGCCCGATGCCGACAGCATCGGCGCGGCCCGATTGGGTGCGCTGGTCAAGGTGGCGACGCCCCATTCGACCGTGTTCGGCGAGATCGACCGGCTGCACAGCCGTAGCGACGGCATGCGCCTTCTCGACATCGAGCTGTTGGGTGAACGGATGGGGGATGCGGACCCGCGCTCCCAGCGCGGCGTCTCGATCTATCCCGTCCTCGGTAACGCGGTCGTACCCGCGACCCGGGAAGAAATCGGACTCGTCTACTCCAAGCCATCGGCCGCGACGGTCCGCATCGGCACGGTCTACCAGGACCCGAGTGTCGCCGCCTACGTCATGACCGACGCCCTGCTTGGCAAGCATTTCGCCGTGCTCGGCACTACGGGGTACCGGGAAGAGCTGTGCCGTCGCCCTTCTCCTGCGGGCGATCCTCGCCCAGCAGCCCAAGGGGCACGTGCTCTTGATCGATGCTCATAACGAGTACGGAAAGCCCTTCGGGGACGTGGCCGAGGTGATCGACATCAAGACGCTGCAACTTCCCTTCTGGGTGTTCGATTTCGAGGAAGCCGCCAGCGTGTTCGCTCAGGGCGGAACGCCCGCCGAACGCGAATCCCAAAGAACAATTCTCAAGGACGCGATCTTGAGCGCCAAGCGGAGCTTCTTCGGGGAGCAAATGGACCCGCAGGCGATCACCGTCGACACGCCCGTCCCCTACCGCCTGGCCGAGCTCATTCGCAACGTCGACGAGGCGATGGCGAAGCTCGACAAGCCCGATAACTCCGCACCTTACCTTCGCCTGCGGACTCGTCTCGAGAGCCTCAACGATGACCGGCGTTTCGCCTTCATGTTCCCGCGCCGGCTCGTCACCGACGGCCTCGACAAGCTCATCGGCTGGCTCTTGCGCATCCCGGTCGATGACAAGCCGATCAGCATCATCGACATCTCCGGGGTGCCCTCCGAAGTCGTCGATGTCGTCGTCTCCGCCGTGTGCCGCATCGCCTTCGACTTCGCCTTGTGGAGCGAGCAGTCCAGGTCGCAGCCGGTTCTGCTGGTCTACGAGGAGGCGCACCGCTACATTCCGGCGAACGAATCCCTGGGCTTCGAATCGACCCGCCGTGCCCTGACCCGGATTGCCAAGGAAGGCCGCAAGTACGGGGTATCCCTGTGCCTGGTCACCCACGACCGTCCGAACTCTCGCCCAGCATCCTGTCCCAGTGCGGCGCCCTGTTCGCGCTGCGCATGAACAACGAGCAAGACCAGGCGTTCGTCACCTGGGCCATGCCGGAGAACGCGCACCGGCTCCGTTTCGGTTCTGCCCGAGTTGCGCGTCCAGGAGGCGCTGGTGGTCGGCGAAGGCGCCTCGGTACCGATGCGGATCCACCTGGATACCCTGGCTTCCGGCCATCGGCCGCGCAGCGATTCGGCCCGATTTTCCAAGGCCTGGGTCAAGGAAAACGTCGGATCGGAATTCATCACCGATACCATTCACAAGTGGCGCAACCAGGTCCGTTAGCGCCATCCCTTGCCGCCCGAGCTTGACAGCCCTGGGCCATCCCACTACCTGGACTCCTCATGCGGCCGGGGGCGATCGTGCCCCGGCCCACCCATTCGTTCGGGATAGGCCGGGCGCGGATGCCCGCAAGAATCCACGGTGCCTAACTATCCCGGACCGGCAAGGAGGAGGACACCATGTCGTTGCGCATCAATTCCGAGGCCCCGGACTTCGAAGCCGAAACCACCGCCGGAAAAATCCGCTTTCATGATTTCATCGGTTCGGGCTGGGCGATCCTGTTCTCGCACCCAAAGGATTTCACACCGGTCTGCACCACCGAACTCGGCTACATGGCGGGCCTGAAGCCGGAGTTCGACAAGCGGAACTGCAAGATCATCGGCCTCAGCGTCGACCCCGTGGCCGACCACAACCGCTGGGTGAACGACATCGAGGAGACCCAGGGCCACAAGGTCAACTACCCGATGATCGGCGATTCGGACCTGAATGTCGCCAAGCTCTACGACATGCTGCCGGAGGGCGCCGGCTCGAGCTCCCAGGGGCGCACGCCGGTCGACAACGCCACCGTGCGTTCGGTCTTCGTCATCGGCCCGGACAAGAAGGTGAAGGCGATGCTCACCTACCCGATGAGCACCGGCCGCAATTTCGACGAGGTCCTGCGGCTGCTCGACTCCTGCCAGCTCACGGCGAAGCACACGGTCGCGACGCCGGTCAACTGGAAGCCGGGCCAGGACGTGATCATTCCGCCGTCGGTCTCGGACGAGCAGGCCAAGACCAAGTTCCCCGGCGGCTGGAAGACCCTGAAGCCCTACCTGCGGATCGTGCCGCAGCCGAAGTAGCTGGGCGGCCGCCGGGCGTCTCGTCCGTTGTGCTAGTGTCGCCATTGGTTTCGGAGTTCGCTCACGAGGGTTGCCGCGACGGATAGCGAACTTCGCAACCTCGACACGAGACTGGTCGAGATGATGGACAGCGAGATCGCCAATTCGGAAATGGGTGTGGAAGGCGGCGCGGCGGGAGGCGACCTGCCGCGTGGCGTCGCCGCCATTCAGGCCGCGCTGCGCATGATGCCATCGTCGCCGGGCGTCTACCGCATGCTCGGCGCCAAGGGCGACGTGCTGTACGTCGGCAAGGCGAAGAATCTCAAGCGCCGTGTCACGTCCTACGCCAACCCGGCGAAACAATCGATCCGCATCCGCCGCATGATCTCGCTGGTCGCCACCATGGAGGTAGTGACCACCCACACCGAGGTCGAGGCCCTCCTGCTCGAGGCCAACCTCATCAAGACCCTGAAGCCCCGCTACAACATCACCCTGCGCGACGACAAGTCGTTCCCCTACCTGGTCATTCGCAGCGACCATCCCTGGCCCCAGCTCATCAAGTACCGCGGCACGCGCAAGCCGGGAGCCGAGCACTTCGGTCCGTTCGCGTCCGCCGGCGCGGTCAACCAGACCTTGAACGCCTTGCAGCGGGCGTTCCCCTTGCGCACCTGCTCCGACACCGTGTTCGATGCCCGCACCCGGCCCTGCCTCCAGTATCAGATCAAACGCTGCACCGGCCCGTGCTGCGGCCTGATCGCCGATGCCGACTACCGGGCGCTGGTCGCCGAGGTGCGCGACGTGCTGCTGGGGCGCGGCCAGGACGTGCGCGACGGCCTGGTACGCCGCATGAACGAGGCGGCCGAGGGGCTCGACTTCGAGAAGGCCGCCGTGGTCCGCGACCGCATCCGCGCACTCGCCCACGTCCAGGCGCGCCAGGGGATCAATCTGCCCAATCTCGGGGAGGCCGATGTGATCGCCGTGCACCAGGAGGGTGGGGGCACCTGCGTCCAGGTGTTCTTCTTCCGGGCCGGGTTCAACTACGGCAACCGGGCGTACTTCCCCACCCAGGCCCACAGCGCGGCCGAAGGGGAGATCATGGCCGCGTTCCTCGGGCAGTTCTATACGAACAAGGAGATCCCGCCGCTTCTGCTCCTCAGCCACGCCGCGGAGGAGCACCTCTTGGTCGAACAGGCCCTGACCATGAAGGCCGGACGCAAGGTCGACCTCGTCGTGCCCCGCCGCGGCGCCAAGCGCGGCCTGGTGGAACAAGCCCTGGTGAACGCCCGCGAAGCGCTCGCCCGCCACGCGGCGGAGACCGGTGCCCAGGCGGTTCTGCTTGCGGTCCTGGCCGAACGGTTCGATCTCGCCGCCCCGCCGGATCGAATCGAGATCTACGACAACAGCCACATCCAGGGCGCCCAGGCCCTCGGCGCCATGGTCGTCGCCGGCCCCGAAGGCTTCGTCCGCGGCGCCTACCGCAAGTTCACCATCCGTTCGGCCGGCGGCGACGGCATCACGGCCGGCGACGACTACGGCATGATGCGCGAGGTGCTGACCCGCCGCTTCACCCGCCTGCTCAAGGAGCAGCCCGAACGCTCGGGCGGGGTCTGGCCCGACCTCCTGCTGATCGACGGCGGCGCCGGCCAGATCGCCGCGGCGAAGCTGGTCCTGGACGAGATTGGGGTGGATCTTCCCCTGATCGGCATCGCCAAGGGCCCCGAGCGGGACGCCGGTCGGGAGCGGTTCTTCGTACCCGGCCGCGAGCCGATCCGCCTGCCGGAGCGCGACCCGCTGCTTTGGTTCCTGCAGCGGCTGCGGGACGAGGCCCACCGCTTCGCCATCGGCGGCCATCGCGCCAAGCGTTCGGCCGCCATCGGCCGGTCGACCCTCGACGAGATCCCCGGCATCGGCGGCCGGCGCAAGCGGGCGTTGTTGCACCACTTCGGCTCGGCCCGCGCGGTGGCGACCGCCGGGCTCCCCGATCTCGAGCAGGTCACGGGCATCAGCCACACCGTGGCCCAGCGCATCTACGACCACTTCCACGGCGAGCGGCAGCCGTGACAGGAACCACCCCGGCTGGCACCTTGCGCCGATGATCGCCACCCTGCCTAACCTGCTCTCCTTGTCCCGGGTCGCCGTGATCCCGTTCCTCGTGGCCCTCACCTATTGGGACCAACCGTTTTCCGGGTGGCTGGCCGGTACCCTGTTCGCCGCGGCGGCCCTGACCGATCTGTTCGACGGGTATCTCGCCCGCAAGCGCTCCCAAGTCTCGGATTTCGGTCGCCTGCTCGACCCCATCGCCGACAAGCTCCTGGTCTGCGGCACCCTCATGGTGGTGGTCGGGTCGGGCGCCGCCCACGTTCTCCCCGCCTTGGTCATCGTCCTGCGCGAGATCCTCGTCTCGGGCCTCCGTGAGTTCCTTGCCGGGCACGACACGCAACTGCCGGTGACCCGCCTGGCCAAGTGGAAGACCGCCTTGCAAATGGTCGCGATCGGTTTGCTGCTGGTGGGCGGTCCCCTGCTGGAGGCGGGTCGGGCGACGCTTTGGGTCGCGGCCCTGGTGACCGCGGTCACCGGCTGGCACTACCTGCGCACCGGCCTGGCCAGGGTCCTCGCCGGCACCCCCAAGGCCTGACGATGGTGCAGCTCAGCGACGACTGCTTCGCGGGCCCCGGGGCGATGATGACCCTGGACCAGGCCCTGGCCCTGGTCGCGCGCATCGCCCGGCCGGTGGTGGATCCCGAACCGGTGCCGCTGGCCGCCGCGACCGGGCGCGTGCTCGCCGCCGACGTGGTCGCGACCGGCGACGTCCCCGGCGCCGACAACTCCGCCGTCGATGGTTACGCCGTGTACTTCGACGACCTGCCCCCCGGCGCCGACGCGATTCTGCCCGTAACCGGCCGCGCGGCCGCCGGCCACCCGTGGGGCCAGGCCGCGCGCCGGGGCGAGGCGATCCGGGTCTTCACCGGGGCCCTGATGCCGGCGGGACCCGACACGGTCTTGATGCAGGAGGATTGCCGCCGCGACGGCGATCGCGTCGTCATTCCGCCCGGCATCCGGCGCGGCGCCAACCGGCGGCTTGCTGGCGAAGACGTGCGACGAGGCCAGACCGTTCTGCGCGCCGGCATCAGGTTGCGGCCGCAGGACGTGGGACTGGCCGCCGCATCGGGCCATGCCAGCCTCGCGGTGCAACGGCCGCTGCGGGTCGCGATCTTCTCGACCGGGGACGAGGTGCGCGACCCCGGCCAGGCCCTGACCCCGGGCACCGTGTACGACAGCAACCGTTACGTCCTCGGGGGGCTTCTCGGCGAACTCGGCTGCCGGGTCACGGATCTCGGAATCCTGCCGGACGACGCGGCCACGGTCGGCGATGCCTTGGCGCGGGCGGCCGCCGACCACGACCTGCTGTTCACCTCCGGCGGCGTCTCGGTCGGGGAAGAGGATCATGTGCGCACGGCGGTCGCGGCCCTTGGCACGCTGCACGCTTGGCGCGTGGCCATCAAGCCGGGGCGGCCCATCGCCCTCGGCCAGATCGGGCGGGTCCCCTTCGTCGGCCTGCCCGGTAACCCGGCGGCGGCCATGGTGACCTTCGTGACCGTCGCCCGCGAGCTGGTGCTGCGTCTCGCCGGGCGCGGCGAGACGCGCCCCCTCACCTTCCCCGTTCGCGCCGCCTTCGCCCGCAAGAAGAAGCGGGACCGTCGGGAATTCGTCCGGGTCCGGCTGGCGACCGCCGCCGACGGGGTGCCCGAGGCCACCCCCTTCCCCCGCGAGGGCGCCGGCATACTCTCCTCGCTGGTCGAGGCCGACGGGCTCGTGGCTCTGCCCGAGGACCTGACCCGGCTGGAGGCGGGCATGATGGTGAGCTTCTTGCCGTTCAGCGAGGTGGCGCGATGAAAATTCGCTACTTCGCCTGGCTCCGATCCAAGACCGGCGTGGGCGGCGAGGAGATCGCCCTGCCCGACGGCGTCGCGACCGTGGCACAGCTCATGGATTGGCTCGGACGGAGAGGCCCGGGCTACGCCGACGCGTTCGCCAACCGCGCGGTGATCCGCGCCGCGGTCAACCAGGACTACGTCGCGCCCGACCACCCGGTTCGGGACGGGGACGAGGTCGCGTTCTTCCCGCCTGTAACCGGAGGCTAGATCGTGATCCGGGTCCAGATCGAGGATTTCGACGTCGGGGCGGAAATCGCGGCGCTCACGGGAGGCCATCACACCATCGGCGGGTTGGCCCTGTTCGTCGGACTGATGCGCGACACGGCGGGCGGCGAAGTCGTGCGCGCTATGACCCTGGAGCATTACCCCGGGATGACCGAGCGCAAGCTCGGCGAGATCGAGGCCGAGGCCAGGAGCCGCTGGCCCCTGGAAGCGTGCCTGATCGTCCACCGCTATGGGCGCCTGTTGCCGGGCGACAAGATCGTCCTGGTGGCCACCGCCTCGGCCCACCGCGAAGCCGCCCTCGATGCCTGTCACTTCCTGATCGATTGGCTGAAGACCAAGGCCCCGTTCTGGAAGCAGGAGGAAACCGCCGCCGGCCCGCGCTGGGTGGCCGCCCGCGACCAGGACGACGACGCCACCCGGCGGTGGGAGAAGGACTAGCCGCCCCCGGCACCTTCGATCCGGCAGGGGTTGCCGACTGCTCGACGGCAGTGCCAATTAACTGTGTATTTTCAACCTATTGGATGCGGCACGGTGCTTGCGAGAAGCAATCGCCGGCGGCCCAGACCGCCGATCGTATCAACATGCCGAAAAGGGGAGACGCCATGGCGATAGGCTTGGAGGGGGAGCAGGTTCGTAGCGAACCGCAGCTCGCACGGCTGGATATTCCCTCCGACCACGACGCTGCCGTCGGGGCCCCCTTGTCCGATCTGCGGGCCCTGCTCGACCGGGCCCGGGCGGTCGCCATCGCGGCGGAACGGCGCGTCGCCGAGCAGACCAGGCGCATCGCCGAGCTCGAGACCCTGTCGCTGACCGACGAGTTGACAGGTATGTTCAATCGGCGCGGTCTGTCCGAGATGTTCGCGCGGATTCTTCGGGTTGCCGCGCGTGATGGCCACCACGGCATGCTCGGCTACGCCGACCTTGATGGCTTCAAGGGCATCAACGATCGCTACGGACATGATGCCGGCGACGCCGTCTTGCGCCACGTCGCGGATGTCCTCAAGGCCAACGTCCGGCCGGACGACTACGTCGCCCGCCTGGGCGGTGACGAGTTCGCGATCCTCTTGGTCAGGGCGCTGCCCGCCGATGGCCTGCGTCGCCTGGGATCGATCGAACAGGCGATCGCTGACCATCCGGCGCGGATCGGACTGCGCACCGTTTCCTTGAGCGCCAGCATCGGGGCCGCACCCTACGCCCCTGGTGCGGATGCCACGGCGGTCATCGGCGCCGCGGACCAGGCGATGTATCGCCGCAAGCGCCATCGCCGTGGCGCCCCCGACCGCCTCCGGCTTGCCGTCAGCAATCGGGATTCCTAGTGGTCCGCCCCAAACGTTTGATTCCCGATCCTTGTGTTTGGGCCGGACCGCTGGATGAGAGTCTCACTGGGGGTTCGGCCCGACGGATCGGGATCGATCCGTCGGAATCGAACCACTAGGTCAGCGCCTCGCCCGCGGGCTGGGGGCAGGTGATCGCGTTGATCCCGCCACCGCCGACGAACAGATCGTAGGCGTCGATCTGCACCGCCTCCCGGTCCGGTAAGGCGGCGCGGATCGCCCCCATCGCCTGCCCGTCGAGGGCGTCGCCGAACGCCGGGACCAGGACCGCCCCGTTGGCCAGGTAGAAATTCGCATAGCTGAGGGGCAGACGCCGGCCACCCTCGCGGCGCGGCGTCGGCTGCGGCAAGGGCACGATGTCGAAGACCCGCCCGCGCGCATCCGTCGCGCGTCGCAACCGTTCCAGGTTCTCCTTGAGAACCGGGAAGTTGATGTCGTTGGCGTCGTTCGTCGCCGTCGCCATGACGACCCCGGGGCGCGCGAACGCCGCCAGCATCTGGACGTGGCCGCCCGTGCTGTCGTTCTCGAGTCCGCCAGCCAGCCACACCACCTTGTTGATTCCCAAGGCTTCGGCCAGGATCGTCTCGATCTCCTTGCGGTCCTTGCCGGGGTTGCGCTGCTCGTCGAGCAGGACCGATTCGGTGGTGATCAGGGTGCCCTCCCCGTCCACGGCGATGGCGCCGCCTTCCAGGGTGAGGGGAGACTTGTAGCGCCGCATTCCAAGGGTCGCCAACAGGCGCGTCGCGGTGGCGGCGTCGGCCGCGAAATCCTCGTACAAGCCGCCATAGCAGTCGAATCGCCAGGCAACACCCGCGACGCCACCCTTGCCATCGGTGACGAAGGTCGGACCATTGTCGCGCAGGAAGGAATCGTCCTGGCTCATCGGCATGACCGCGACGGTCGAGCCGCAGCCGAGCGAGGCGCCGGCGACGATGCGGGGGGCGGCCAGCATGGTCACCGGCTCGAAACGGGCAATGGCGCGGGCGATCTCGGCATAGGCCTTGCGCGCGAGGTCGAGCCCCGCAGCATCGCCCCAACCCGCTTCGCGGCACGGCCAAGCCATCCAGCAGCGCCCGTGTTGCGCCCATGCCGGCGGCATGGCCAGCCCATCCTGGGCAGGCGTCGGCATTCCCGTCCCCCTTTGTTCGGCTTCCTGATTGCCGCGAGGCTTGCAGGCCGGGCCCCCGGGGTCAAGACAATCCGACCGCGGTTTGACAGGGCATGGCAAAGCCCCTAACAAACCCCTCGTCGCGAGGGTACACATCAAGGGAGAAGAACCATGGCCGGACGCGTCGAGGCCCGTCTCAAGGAGCTTGGCATCGAGCTGCCCCAGGCGGCGGCACCCGTCGCCAACTATGTCCCTTACGTCATCGTCGGAAATTTGCTCTTCATCTCCGGCCAGATCACGATGCAGGGAGGCAAACCCCAGTACGTGGGCCAAGTCGGCCGGGACTTCACGGTCGAGGAAGGCGCCAAGGCGGCGCGGATTTGCGGCATCAACATTCTGGCGCAGGTGAAGGCGGCGCTGGGCGATCTGGACCGCGTCAAGCGCTGCGTGAAGCTGACCGGCTTCGTCAACGCGGCACCCCTGTTCGCCGAGCAGCCCAAGGTCATCAACGGCGCCTCTGACCTGATGGTCGAGGTCCTGGGCGACGCCGGGCGCCATGCCCGCGCCGCCGTCGGCGTCGCCTCCCTGCCGGTCGGCGTGGCCGTCGAGGTCGACGCGATCTTCGAGATCGTCTGAGGCTAGACCCCCATGAACGGCGGCGAGGCGCTGGTCGCCACCCTTCTCGCCCACGGCGTCGACACCGCCTTTTGCGTTCCGGGCGAAAGCTACCTCGCGGTCCTCGAGGCGCTGCGGGTGAACGCGAACCGCATTCGCCTCATCACCAATCGGCACGAGTCCGGGGCCAGCTATGGGGCCGCCGTCTACGCCCGCATCGCCCGCCGACCCGGCATCGCCATGGTGACCCGGGGGCCCGGCGCCACCAACGCCTCGATCGGCGTGCACTGCGCCAAGCAGGATTCCCTGCCGCTCGTGCTGTTCGTCGGTCACGTGCCGTCGCACGAGAAGGGCCGGGAGTCGTTCCAGGAGATCGACTACCGCCTGATGTTCGGGGCCATGGCCAAGGCCGTGCTGGAACCGTCCACGCCGGCCGACGTGGCGCGCGACACGGCGCGGGCGCTCGCCCTTGCCACCGCCGGCAGGCCCGGCCCCGTCGTCGTCGTCCTGCCCGAGGACGTGACCGAGGGCGAAGCCGGCGAAGCCCACATCCCGCCTGCGCGGCCCCGGCCCTCGGCCGCGCCGACGCCGGCTGCCCTGGCCGAGGCGGCACGGCTGATCGCGCGCGCTCGTGCGCCGATCGCCATCGCCGGGGAACTGGTCAATTTCGAGGCGGCGCATGGGGCGTTGGCCGCCTTCGTCGATCGGGCGGGCGTGGGCGTCGTCGCCGCGTTCCGTTGCCAGGACGCCTTCGACAACGATCACCCCGCCTACCTCGGCCACTTCGGCGTCGGCCGGGCGCCCTACCAGCGCAAGCTGTGGGAGAGTTGCGACCTGGTGATCGCCGTCGGCAACCGCCTGGATGCCATCACCACCGACGACTACCGCGTTCCCCGGGATGACCAGGTTCTGATCCACATCCACCCCGAGCCCACGGTGCTCGCCGATGGGCGGACGGCGGACCTGGCGATCGCGGCCGACGTGGGGCCTTCGCTCGCGGCGATCACGGCGGCCCTGCCGGCGGGGACGCGTGGCGGCTGGCGGGTCGCGTACCGCCAAGGGTTCGAGGCCTCCCGCGCCGAAGGGGCGAAGGTAATGGGTCGGATCGACATGGCGGCCGTGGTCGCCGAAATCGCCGCCCGGATCGCGCCCGACCATGTGATGGTGAGCGAGGCCGGCAACTTCTCCGGCTGGGTGCACCGCTATTTCCCGTTCCGCCGGCCGTCCTCCCAGGCGGCACCCATGGCCGGGGCGATGGGCTGGGCCGTCCCCGGGGCGATCGGCGCCAAGCTCGCCCGGCCCGGCGCCGAAGTGATCGCCCTGGTCGGCGATGGCGGCTTCGGCATGACGGGCCAGGAGATCGCCACCGCCGTGCAGGAAGGCGTGAACGTCACCGTCATCGTCTGCGACAACGGCGCCTACGGCACGATCCTCGCCCACCAGCACCGCTTCGCCGGCCAGGGCGCCTACCACGGGGTGAAGCTCCGGAGCCCGGACTTCGCCGCCCTCGGCCGGGCCTACGGAGCCGCGGCTTGGCGGGTCGAGACCACGGCCGAATTCGCGCCGGCCTTCGCCGCCGCCCGCGCCCACGACGGCCCGGCGCTGATCCACCTTGTGATCGACGTCCGCGACATCTCCGCCTACGGCCCGCTGGCCGTGTGATCGCGCCTACGCCGCGACCATGATGATGTCGTCGGCGGTCATCGTGCCGGATTCGACGGTCGCGACGGCGGTGTAGCCCGCCCCGACGCCGTTCGCGTCGTAGTAGAGCGTCCGGTCGGCGAGCGAGAACACGAACGTCGGCACGGCGTCGCCGAAGTTGTCGTTGGTTCCGGCGTTCGTGCCGTTGTAGCTGCCGTTGATGATGGAGAACCCGTCGCCGAGCACCGGCGGATTGCCCGTGTTGTTGATGTCGAAGTTCGGGTCGAACGCGGAGGCCAGGAAATTGAAGACATCGACGCTGGTCACGAAGTCCGTGACGACGTCGGCCGCGAGCCCGGAGGCGGCGAGGGTGATGTTGCTCGCGACCGCGGTGCCGTGCGACAGCGCTGCGTAACGGAACACATCGTTGCCGTCCCCGCCGGTCAGCTCGTCGGCTCTGGTACCGCCGAGGAGGCTATCGTCCCCAAATCCTCCGTCCAGCACATCCGACCCAAGGGACCCGGTCAGCCGATCGTCACTATCACCGCCGAGGACCGTGTCGTCGCCGCTCGCGCCATTCAAGACGTTGGCGGCCGCGTTGCCCTAGACCACGTTATCCAGGCCGTTGCCGGTGCCGTCGATCGCCGTGTTGCCGGTCAGCCGCAAGCGCTCCACGGCATTGCCGAGGGTCAGCGTCACGCTCGACAGGATGGTGTCGGTGCCGCCGCCGTTTGCCTCGAACACCGTGTCCGTGCCGACATTGACGACGAAGGTGTCGTTGCCCGATCCGCCGGTCATGCTGTCGTCGCCGCTGCCGCCGTCGAGCTTGTCGTTGCCGTCGCCGCCCGCCAGCACGTCGTTGGCCCCCTGGCCGAGCAGGATATTGTCGCGTCGTTGCCGGTGATGGTGTTCGCGAAACCATTGCCGATGCCCGAGGATCCCTTCGTTCCCGTGAGAATCAGAATCTCGACGTCGTTGTCCGTCATGACGAACGAGACGGAGCTCCGCACCGTGTCGGTGGTGCCCGAGAACCCGACCTTGATCACCACGTCGTTCGGGTTGTCCACGAAGAACAGATCGTTGCCGTCGCCGCCGGTCATCGAATCGGCTCCGGTCCCACCGTCGATCGTGTCGTCGCCGCCTTGGCCGTGCAGGCCGGTGATCCCGACGTTGATGACGCCGCCGAGCGCCGCGATGTCGTCGTCGCCGGCGCCGCCCAGCAGCAGGTCGTTGTTAGCGCTTCCCTCCAGGGCATCGCCGCCGCCGTTGCCGATCAGGGTCACCCCGATGGTCACCGAGGCGTCGTCCGCCGAGAGCGTGTTGCTGAACCCATCGCCTTCCATCACCGCGAAGGTGGCCCCCATCAGATCGGCATTGTCGGCCGAATCGAAGCCGGCGATGATGCCCTGGCCATCCTCGCCGGGCGTGAACAGGAACCGGTTGGCGCCGATCGCGTCGAGCGGCACGTCGCCGGCATCGTCGATCACGAGCGTATCGTTGCCGGCGCCGCTATCCATCGTGTCGGCGCCGGTGCCGCCATTCACGGAATCGTTGCCCGCGGCGCCGACGAGCGTGTCCGCGCCACCGCCGCCGATCAGCGTGTCGTTGCCGCTCAAGCCATTGAGCCGGTTGGTGCCGCTGGAGCCGGTGATCACGTTGTTCAGGCCGTTGCCCGTGCCGGTCGTCCCGTTGGCCGTCAAGACCAGGCGTTCGACATTGGCGGGAAGGGTGAAGGTGACCGAGCTGCGCACCGTGTCGGTCCCGGCGCCCGCATCCTCGAAGACCGCGTCGCCGCCGTTGACGATGAAGGTGTCGTTGCCGGTGCCTCCGAACAGGCGGTCGTTGCCCGCGCCGCCATCGAGGACATCGTTGCCGCCGAAGCCGAACAGGGTGTCGTTGCCAGCACCCCCCGTGAGAGTGTTGGTGTTGTTGTTGCCGTTGAAGGCGGCCATGGAGAACCTCCTTAATCCCCGGACCCCGAATCGATCGGACGCGAGGCGCCGGGGCGCGTCGTTCCCTTGGATATTAGGCAAGAATCGCGCCACGGCCCACGTTTATGCCGCTTGCGGCAGGGAGGCATTGCGCTACCCTCGGCTGCAGCAACGATCGGGAGGGACCCGTGGGCAAGAAAACCGTTCTGTTCAAGCGTTCGGCCATGACGTTCGACGATTTCGGGGCGAAAGAGGGCAAGGCCGGCATCGCCCGGCTGGTGGGACCCGACATGAGCACCACCATGGGAGGAGGCATCGCCACATTCGACCAATGCGCCGTCGAGTGGACGGTTCGCTACGACGAGCTGATCGTCGTGCTGGAGGGCACGTTCAAGTTGAAGGCCGGCGACGAGATGTTCGAGGCGAAGCCGGGCGACGTGCTGTGGATTCCGGCCGAGACCCCCCTCGTCTACATGGGCGACAAGGCCGTGGTGTTCTATTCGGTCTACCCGGTCGATTGGCGCAAACGGCTTGGGCTCGCCTAGGTGGCGCTCCACTTCTCCCGGGAGGAGTTCGCGGCGCGCCAGGGGGCGGCCCGCACGGCCCTGCGCGAACGCGGGCTGGACGCCCTGCTGGTCTTCAGCCAGGAGAGCCACTACTACCTGACCGGCTTCGATTCCGTCGGCTACGTCTTCTTCCAGTGCGCCGTGCTGACGGCGGACGAGCGGCCGATCGTGCTGCTCACCCGCCGACCGGATCTGGAACAGGCCAGGATCACCTCGGTGATCGAGGACATCCGCATCTGGTACGACAAGGAGGGGGCGAACCCGGCCGTGGACCTTCGGGCAATCCTCGCGGAGCTGGGCCTTCGCGACGCCCGCGTCGGCATCGAGCTCAGGACCTACGGGCTGATGCCGTCGAACTGGGAGCTGATCCGCAAGGCCCTCGCCCGCTTCTGCAGGCTCGAGGACGCTTCCGATCTGATCCGGGGGCGCCGCATCGTCAAGTCGCCGGCGGAGCTCGTCTACGTTCGCCGCGCGGCCGAGTTGGTGGACGAGGCGCTGGATGCGCTCCTCGCCACCACGCGACCCTGGGGCTTCGAGGGCGACATCGCCGCCGCCATGGCGGCGCCGATCCTGAAAGGGGGCGGCGAGCTCGGGACCGAGCACGCGGTCATGGGCGTCGGCGAGCGGGCGCTTCTCAACCGCCACACCGCCGGGTCCCAGCGGATCGGGGCCAAGGACCAGCTCACGGCCGAATTCTCGGCGAGCTTCCGGCGCTACCACGCCTGCCTGATGCGGACCGTGGCGATCGGCGAGGGCGACCCCCGGCAGGAGCGCATGTTCGAGGCGACCCGCGACGCGCTGGCGGCGATGACCGAGGCGACCCGGCCCGGCAGGACCTTCGGCGACGTGGACGACGCCCACCGCCGGGTCTACGACGCGGCCGGCTATGCCCACGCGCGGATGTCGGCGTGCGGATATCCCCTGGGCGCCACCTTCAAGCCGTCGTGGATGGACGTGCCGCCGATGCTCTACTCCGGCAACCCGACACCCATTCGCGAGGGCATGGTGTTGTTCCTGCACGCGATCCTGGCCGACGCCGCGACCGGCCTCGCCATGTCCGGCGGCTACACAATTACCGTGACCAAAACCGGCGCCGAAATCCTCAGCCGCCGCGCCCTCGCCTACCACATCTGCCGCTAGCCTGGACCAGTGCGCCGGCGTTAAGCTGTATGCAGCATACGGAGGAACCACCATGGCGCTCGCGCTGAGGAATCTCGATCTCGATTCGGCCTACGGCGAGGCCGAGGCCGGCTATGTCCAGGGCAACCCGAGAAGCGGGTCGAACCTTGAGGCCAACGCGAAGGTCATGCCCGGCGGCAACACCCGGACGGTGCTGCACTTCGCGCCCTATCCTCTCACGCTCGTCCGCGGCGAAGGCTGCTACGTTTGGGACGCCGACGGGCACCGCTACATCGATTTCCTCGGCGAATACACCGCCGGCCTCTACGGCCATTCCCACCCGGTGATCGTCGCGGCGATCCGCAAGGCGCTGGAGGACGGCATCGTGCTCGGCGGCCCCAACGTCTACGAGGGTCGGCTCGCGGCCGAACTCACGGCGCGCATCCCGTCACTCGACCTGGTGCGGTTCTGTAACTCGGGCACCGAGGCGAACCTTTACGCCGTGTCCACCGCGTGCGCCGTCACCGGCCGGTCGTCGATCATGGTGTTCGACGGCGCCTACCATGGCGGCGTCTTCTATTACGCCCATGGCGGCACGCCGCTGAACGCGCCGTTCCCGACCGTGCTGGCCCAGTACAACGACCTGGAGGGGACCCGGGCGCTGATCCGCCAGCACGCCTCCGAGCTGGCCGCGGTCTTGATCGAGCCGATGATGGGCGCCGGGGGTTGCATCCAGGCCGACGTGACGTTCCTCCAGATGCTGCGGGAAGAGACGAAGAAGGTCGGCGTTATCCTGATCTTCGACGAGGTGATGACCTCGCGGCTGTCGTCCGGCGGCCTGCAGAAGATCGTGGGGGTGATCCCCGACATGACCTCGCTCGGCAAATACCTGGGCGGCGGATTGACGTTCGGTGCGTTCGGCGGCCGCAAGGAGATCATGAGCCGGTTCGATCCGCGCAGCGCCAACGCCTTCCCCCACGCCGGCACGTTCAACAACAACGTGCTGACCATGGCCGCGGGCTACGCCGGCCTGAGCCAGGCCTACACGGCGGAGGCCGCCGTGGTTCTCAACCGGGCGGGCGACGAGACCCGCGAGCGGTTGCAGGCGCTCGCCGCCAAGCACGACGTGCCGGTGCAGTTTCTCGGGCGCGGCTCGATGACCAACCTCCACGTCACTCGCACCCCGATCAGGAGCCCGCATGATCTGGAGACCGCGAGCAAGCGCGCGGGGGACATCATTCATCTGGATTTGCTCGCGCGCGGCATCTACATCGCCCGGCGCGGCTTCATCATCCTGTCCCTGCCGATGGAGCCGGCCGATCTCGACGCCCTGGTCGCCGCCATGGATGGGGTGCTCGAGGATCGCGCGGCGCTGCTTCGCGCCGCGGTCTGACGCGCGTATGGGTGCCGCGCTCTTCCACATCGACCAGGCCGAGGACTTCGTCGGCCGCGAGATCGCCGTTTCGGATTGGATCACCATTGACCAGGACCAGGTCGACCAGTTCGCACAAGCGACCCGCGACCCCGATTGGATGCATGTGGACGTGGAGCGCTCGCGGCGCGAGAGCCCGTACCAGGGCACCATCGTCCAGGGGTTCCTGATGATGTCCCTGGCGATCCACCTGCACCACATCACCAACCTGGTCCCCGGCGGCACCAACTACGGCCTCAACTACGGCATGGACCGGGTGCGTTTCACCGACGTGGTGATGGTGGGCGCCCGGGTGCGCGACCACGTCACCCTCTTGAGTTGCGAGCCCAAGGGTGAGTGCGTGCTTATGAAGACCCGCAACACCCTCGAGGTCGAGGGCAAGACGAAGCCCGGCATGGTCGCCGACTGGCTCGTCTACTGGTACCGGAGCTGACGCCTTTTCGCCGCAAAACGTGTTGACTGAATTTGGTACGGTACGATACCGTACATTTTGGCCAGTCGAGGATCGGCGATGCGCGCGGCCAGGATGAAGGCATCCGAGGAGCCACGGACGGAGCGGATGGAGCTTCGCGTCCGGCCGTCGGCGAAACAAGCGATCCAACGTGCGATGGCCCTGAGCGGCCTGTCGGCGGCGGACTTGGCCTTTCAGGCCGCGCGCCGGGTGCTCGACGAGCACGAGCGCGCCGATCTAGCCGGAGCCGATCGCGACGCTTTCCTCGATCTCATCGCTCGCCCACCCGGTGCCAATGCCCGGCTCAAACGCGCCTTCCAGCGGCATCGCCGGGCAACGCGCTGAGTGGCGGTTCCCCGCCTCAACTTCGAGCCGCTCGGACGCCATCACGACCGGAGGGCATTCGCCTGCGGTGAACCCGCGCTCGACGACTATCTCAAGTCCCGGGCCAGCCAGGATGTGCGGCGCGATGTCGCGCGCGTCTTCGTCGCGGTGCCGCCAGGGACAGGCGACGTAGCGGGTTACTACACCCTCGGCGCGTTCACGATCGGGCTGGATCGAATCCCTGAGGAGTTCGCCCGTGGGCTACCACCCTATGGCGACCTGCCGGCGGCGCTGATCGGCCGGCTCGCGCGCGACCTGCGCTGGCGCGGCGAAAGGGTCGGCGAACTGCTGCTCACCGACGCGATCGGCCGGGTGCTGGATGCGACATCGCGCTTGGCGATTCACGCCATCGTCGTCGATGCGAAGAACGACACCGCGGCGGCGTTCTACCGTTCATTCGGGTTCCGGCCGCAGGTGTCGCGGCCGAACCGGCTGTTCCTTGCCGTCGCCACGGCCCGCGAGGGTCGCCGTTAGCGCCAGACCCCGTCCACCCGGTCGAAGCTGTCGGCGCGCAGGTCGGCCGATTCGGCGACCAGCTTCTTCTTCTCGACGCGGTCGGATTCGGTCTTGGGGAAGGTCGCCCGATAGGCGATGAAGCGCGGCACCTTGAAGGGCGCGAGCAGCCGCCGGCAGTGATCGAGGACCACCTCGGGGGTGACCTCGGATTTCGTCAGGCCGTCCTTGAGTTGCAGGTAGGCCTTGACCTCCTCGCCGACGATCGCATCGGGCACGGGCACGACCGCGACCTCGGCGAGCCCGGGCAGTCCGCGCAGGACTTCCTCCACCTCGCGCACGGCGATGTTCTCGGCGTTGCGCCGGATCATGTCCTTGAGCCGGCCGACGATGGTGAGATAGCCCCGGTCGTCCATGCGGAACAGGTCGCCGGTGCGCATCCAGCCGTCGCGGAACGTTTCGACGTTCGCGTCCGGGCGGTTGTAGTAGCCGAGCATCATCCCCGGTCCCTTCAGCCACAACTCGCCCTGCTCGCCCGTCGCGACGGGCCGGCCGGCGGGATCGAGGATCGCCGCCCGCCGGTAGGGAGCCGGCCAGCCGCATGAGCCGGAGCCCACCATGTCGGCGGCTTCGAACGGCATCATGGTGCCCGCCCCGCATTCGCTCATCCCGAACGATTCGCGGGCGATGCAGCCGAAGCGGGCCTCCAGCGGTGCGTGCAGGGATCGGGTCAGGCCGAAGATATGCACGAACTTCAACCCGCAGCCGCGGTCCAGCGGCGTCTCCGGCTGCCTCATCCCGGCTTCGAAGAAGTAGCAGTACTCCAGGCCGTGTTCCCGCACCCAGGGGCCGAAGCGGCTTAGGCTCGGTCGGTCGACGATGTAGATCGCGGCGCCGGTATAGAGCGCCAGCATCAGAAAAATCGGACCGTCGAGGTAGAACAGGTTCTGGTTGTAGAGCGCCCGGTGCAGGCGGAATCCCAGGATTTGTGCCTTGACCCAGCCGATCGTCAGCCAGTAGCGCTGAGTGAGCATGCATCCCTTGGGGAAACCGGTCGTGCCCGAGGTGTACTGGATGTTGACGACGTCATCGGTGTCGACCGGCTCGGTCGGCGCGAACGTGTCGGCGGCCGTAAGGGCCTCGAATTCGCCGCCGAGCATCAGCACCCGATCGGGTCCCAGGCTCTTGTCGGGAATGTCCTCGTAGACGCCGCGCAAGGCCGCGCCGACGATCAGCAGGACCGCCCTGGAATCGCGCAGGACGTAGTCGAGTTCCCGCGCCGTATAGCGGGAATTGACGAGGACCACGGCGGCCCCGAGCTTGGCGAGGCCGAGCCAGATCGCCGGCATCGCCGGCCCGTTCGGGGCCATGAGGGCGACGTGGTCGCCCCGCCCCACCCCCTTCGCCCGCAAGATGTTGGCCGCTCGGTTCGCCGCCCGCGCCAGCCCCGCGAAGGTCACGGTCACGCCCGCCTCGAAGAACACGTAGGCGGGCCGGTCGCCGTAGGCCGCCGCCGCGTCGTCCACCAGCGTCCCCATGCTGGGGGCGAGCGGCACCGTCTCGATCCGACGACAGCGGGCGTCCCAAGTTGCCCGGTCGATCGGCACGCCTACACCGGCAGGCGCAGCCAGGAGGCGGTCTTGCCCTCGCCCCGCTCGTAGATCGCCGTGTACATGTTCCACCACATGTTGCGGCCCTCGAGGGCGGCGCGGCGGACGCTCGCCCTCGCCTCGGCGGACTTCGCGTTCGCGGCGGCGAAAGTCCAGCCGGTCTCGGCATGCTCCTCGTCGGCGCCGACGTGGACCGAGAAGTACAGCGCCTGGCGGTCGTCGTAGCCGTAGTGCGCCTGCAACCCTTGCGTCACCTTGGCGCAGAACTTCGGGAACGGATCCTCGGCCCCCAGCGCCACGAAACACAGGGCCTCCAGCCACTTCCCCCGCGCCGCGTAGGCCGAGACCGTGTCGGGATAGACCTTGGTCTCCGCCATCATCGGTCGATTGTCGACGTCCTCGCGGCTGAAGCCGGCGGCCGCGCCGGCGTCCACCGCCAGCTCCCAGTGACTCGGCACCTTCCGGGTACCGTGCAGTTCGCCGAAGATGTTGCCCGCCAGCTCGCGCTTCAGGTCGCGCGGCACCTGCGGAATGATCAGCCCGAGGGAGCCGATGCCCTCCACCACGCAAAATTTGAGCTGCGCGCACAACTCGGCGATGGTGTCCCGTTTCAGCTTGCCCGCCGCGAGATCATTGGTGATCGGATGATCGGCCACGGAGTGGACAAGGATTTCGCTGCGCAGGTCCTGCCAGAAGGTGTCGGCCATGGTTCAAGTCCTCCGAGGGTGGCGCCCATAGTGCACCAAGGAGAGAGCCGGCCGAAAGCCCCTCAGTTTGTCGGCGCGCGGGTCATGGCCGCGACCGTGCGGCCGGCGCGGGCGGGTGTGGGCACGGCCCGGACTTCGCCCCAGCGCAGCCACTGGACATTAGCGGCGGCGGCCGAGACTTCGGAGCTGGAGCGGTCGGGAATCCCGGTCGGGCTGTCCTCGAGCAGCCGGTGCGGATCGCCGCCGTGGACGAAGCCGAGGTAGGGGCCGCCGAAGTCGTAGCCGATCAGCCGTTGCAGCCGCTCCGGATAGGCGCGCGCCACCTCGGGCGGGTTGGCCAGGTACTGGTTCTCCTCCTGCCGCAGCCAGCCTAGGCTGTATTGCAGGGCCATGCCGGTGCGATCCACGTTCGAGCGGTTCGGGCCGCCGCCGTGCAGGAGACCGCTGGTGTAGACCAGCACCGAGCCCGCCGGCATGGCGGCGGCCACGATCTCGTCGGCGAACGGTTGGCGGTCGTGCTCCCACAGATGGCTGCCGGGGACCACGTGTGTTCCGCCATTTTCGGCGGTGAAATCGGAGAGCGCCCACATCGCCGGCATCAGCGTCGGCGGGCAGGGATGCAGGAAGGGATAGAGGATGCCGTCGCGGTGCAGGCTCTGCGCCCCCGCCCCCGGCATCAGGTGCATGATCCCGGAGTAGTTGAGCTGGTAGCGGGCGCAGTGCGGCAGCAGCACCCGATCGGCGAGGGCCAGCAGCGTCGGATGGGTGGCCAGCTCCCGCGCGGCCAACGAGCGGCGGAACATCGCCCCGACCCGCTTGGTGCGGAGCCCGAGGAACGGCGAATGACCGACGGGCGCCGATTCGATATGCGGCGCAAGCTCGCCCCTGGCCCGCTCCGCCAGATCGACCGCCAGCCGCTCGACGATCACATAACCGTTGCGCTCCAGCGCCCCTGCCAACTCGTCGGCGGACGCGGACGCGGGAAAGCGCTGAAGGTTGGACATGGAGGACCTCCGATACCGACGCGAGATTGGATATCCTACACAGTCAAATCGATCCCGCACTGCCGTGCAATTCCGACACATAGCCCGCGCGGAAGATGGCGACGATGGGGGCGGGGGTGAGGACATCGACGGGGGTGGTGGGATCGAGGGGGAGGGACTTGTCGTAGCCGGCGTGGGTCCAGCGGAGCAGGCGGTCGCCATGACGGACCCAGGCTTCGGCGGGACGATCGGGGAGGCAGAGGAAGGTGCCGGTGGGGAGGTCGCCGGCGCGGGAGCGGAAGGTGCGTTGGCGAGGAGGGCGGCCTTCGAGGCGGGCGGCGTGCAGGGCCTTGTCGATGGCGCCCGCGTGGACAGCGGCGATGCCGTGGACTTGGCGCCATAGGGCGACAAACCGGTTGTAGTCGGCGCGGCGGCAGAAGGCGCACGGGCGGTGGCCGGCGGCGAAAGCCACGGCCTCGTCGAGGAAGAACAGCTCGGTCCACGCGCCGGGCCGCGCAATGGGGCGCCGGTAGTCCTTGAACGTCAGCCGGCAGGCGATCCAGTGCGGGTGGGTCCAGCGGCGCGGGCCCATGGCTCCGTTCGCGTCGTGCAGAATGCCGCGGTTGCCTATCAGGGTGCCGCGGGCCGGGTCGGACTCGATAGTGTTGTAGGGCGTGACCCGGTTGCGCCGGGGCGACGGCGTCAATGCACCTTGCCGCGCGCCGCCACGCGCCAGGTCGTCGGGCTTTCGCCGGGGGCGGCGACGACGAACGCATCGGCCAGGTTGGCCACGGGGCAGGAATGGTTGGGCACGATACGCACCCGCGCGCCCACGGGCAGGCGGTGGCCGCCGTGGGCGATCCAGCCGTGCTCCTCGGACAGCTTGGCGACGGGGAGGCCGTCCTCGAGGCTGAGCGTCGGCCCGTCCGGGAAGGCGAGGCCGTAGGCCGTGCCGCCGCCGCCGTGGGGCCGGAAATCCGAGCTCAGCACCTTGGACCCGGAATCGACGATCAAGTACTGGTCGTTGGCGCTGACGACCGTGGCCAGGACGGTCAGCGCCACCTGGTCGAGGGTCGCGAGGCCGAGCTGCACCGGCGTCAGATCGAGGAACACGTAGTTGCCGGGGCGCATCTCGGTCACGCCCTCGTAGGCGTCGGAGGCGAGGGCCGTGGGCGTCGATCCCACCGAGATCTCCGGTACGGCGATGCCGGCGTCCACGATCCGGCGCCGGGCTCGGTCCATGGTCGCGTTCTCCTCCCGCGCCACCTGACGCACGCCGGCGGCGTTGCCGCCGCCGTAGGCGTGGCCCGCGTGCGCGAGCAGACCGGCGAACACCAGGCCAGGCGCGCGGGCGATGGCCTGGGCCAGGGTCACCAGCGCAGGATCGTTCTCCTGGACGCCGCAGCGGTGCAAACCCACGTCGACCTTGACGAAGACCGGGATCGTTCGCGCCGCGCGCTTGGCCGCGCCGACCAGGGTTTCCACGCCCGCCGCGCTGTCGGCGATGAACCGGAGCGAGGTTCCGTGTTCCGCCGCCACGGCGATCAGCCGGTCCACCTTGGCGCCCAGCACCTGCGGGTACGCCACCGTGATCGAGGGCACACCGGCGGCGGCGAACACCGCGGCCTCCTCGGTCTTGGAACAGGTCAGACCGACCGCACCGGCGCCGAGCTGGGCAGCGGCGATTTCCAGGCACTTGTGCGTCTTGATATGCGGCCGCAGGGTCACGCCATGGTGCGCGGCCCGCGCCTGCATGGCGTCGATGTTGGCTTGCAGCCGCGGCTTGTCGATCACCACGGCCGGGGTCTCGACGCTCTCGTCCACGGCAGCGAGCGGCAGGTTCGAGCCCTGGTCCATATCAGTGCCCCGCCGCGATCATGGTTCGCCCCGGCGCGATGTCGGCCGCCTTCAGTCCCGTGGCCGCGATATCCGCCGGCAGGTCCTCGCCGAGGGCGAAGGCGGCGGCGATCCGGCCCAGCGACGGCGAGGTCTGGATGCCGTAGCCGCCCTGGCCCGCTACCCAGATGAAGCTGGGCGCCGCGGGATCGGGGCCGACGACCGGGGTCTTGTCCTTGAAGAAGCTGCGCAGCCCGGCCCACTTCCGCACCAGCCGGTTGATCTTGAGTGTGGAGGCCGCCTCGATCCGCTCGACCGCCATGGCCACGTCGATGTCCTCGGGCTGGGCGTCGCAGGGCGGCGAGGGGGTCTCGTCAGCCAGGCTGCCGAGGAAGCGGCCGGCGTCGGGCTTGAAATAGAACTGCTCGTCCACGTCGTAGCACAGCGGCAGGGGGCCGACGTCGACCCCGGCCGGAGGATCGAAGGTGAAGGCCGTCCGCCGCTTCGGCACCAGGCCGAGGGGCTTGATGCCGGCAAGCTTGGCGATTTCGTCGCACCAGGCGCCGGCGGCGTTGACGATCGCCTTGGCGGTGAAATCCCCCCCCTTGCTCCTGACCGCCCAAGCACCGTTCTTGCGTTCGATCCCCCGCACCTCGGCGTCGCACACGACTTGGCCACCGTGGGTCTTGAAGGTGCGCAGGAATCCCTGGTGCACGGCGCTCACGTCCAAGTCGGCGGCGTCGGGCTCGATCATGCCGCCGCCGACGTAGTCCGCCCGCAGCACGGGTGCCAGCGCCAGCATCTCCTTGGGCTCGAGCCGGCGTACCTTGCCGCCGGTTGCCTTGGCCGATTTCTCGTGCCCGTCTAACGTCGCGAGCTGATCGGCGCGGGCGACGAACAGCACGCTCCGGGGCCTGAGCAGCGGGAACTCGGTGAACCCGGCTGGCGGGTTGCGCATGAACGCGGCGCTCGCCATGGTCAGGCGGCGGATCGGCTCGGGGCCGTAGGTCTCGGTGAACATCGCCGCCGAGCGGCCGGTGGAGTGGTAGCCGGGCGCGTCCTCGCGCTCGAGGATCACCACCTTGCCGCGGCGGGCGAGCTCGGACCCGGCGGACGCGCCGGCGATGCCGGCACCAATGACAAGAAAATCGCAATCCATGGCCAACCTATGCGTCGGGTTATGCCATCTTATAGGCGACCTTGAGGATCGGAGGAACTATGACCCTGCCTGGCCAGGCCCGGGCCGTCGTCATCGGCGGCGGCATCATCGGCTGTTCGCTCGCCTACCACCTGACCAAGCTGGGGTGGAAGGACGTGGTGCTGCTGGAGCGCAAGCAACTCACCAGCGGCACCACCTGGCACGCGGCGGGCCTGGTGCGGGCGATGCTCTATTCCGCCAACCTGACCCGGCTTGCGCGTCATTCGATCGAGCTGTACGGCCGGCTGGAGGCGGAGACCGGCCAAGCCACGGGCTTCAAGCAGAACGGCAGCATCAGCCTGGCGTTGAACGCCGAGCGCTGGGACGAGCTCAGGCGCGGCGCCAGCATGGCCGGGGCCTTCGATGTGCCGGCGGAGCCGATTTCGGCCAAGGAGGCGCAAGCCCGTTGGCCGCTGCTGAACGTGGACGACGTGGTCGGCGCGATCTTCTTTCCCAAGGATGGCCAGACCAATCCCGCGGACACGACCCAGGCCCTCGCCAGGGGCGCCCGGATGCGCGGGGCGACGATCCTGGAAGGGGTCGCGGTCACGGGGATCACGGTCAGAGGCGGGCGGGTCAGGGGCGTCACGACGGATCGCGGCACCATCGAGAGCGACGTGGTCGTCAACTGCGCCGGGATGTGGGCGCGCGCGGTCGGGCGGATGGCGGGGGCCAACCTGCCGTTGCACGCCTGCGAGCACTTCTACGTGGTGACCGAGCCCGTGGAAGGCGCGCACGGGAAGCTGCCGGTGATGCGGGTGATGGACGAGTGCGCCTACTACAAGGAGGACGCCGGCAAGATCCTGCTGGGCGCCTTCGAGCCCAAGGCCAAGCCCTGGGGCATGGATGGGATCCCGGACGATTTCGCCTTCACCGAGCTGCCCGAGGACTTCGACCACTTCCAGCCGATCCTGGAGGCGGCGATGCGCCGGGTGCCGGCCCTGCAAACGGTCGGCATCCGTAAATTCTTCAACGGGCCCGAAAGCTTCACGCCCGACCAACGCTATCTGCTGGGCGAGACGCCGGACGTGCGCGGGCTGTTCGTGGCCGCAGGGTTCAACTCGATCGGCATCCAGTCGGCCGGCGGGGCGGGCATGGCCTTGGCCGAATGGATCGTTGGCGGCGAGCCGCCGTTCGACCTGTGGGACGTCGATATCAGCCGGATGATGCCGCACCAGGGGCGAAAGACGTACCTGGTGGACCGGGTGTCCGAGGCGCTCGGCCTGCTCTACGCCATGCACTGGCCGTATCGGCAGTTCGAGACCGCGCGCGGCGTGCGCCGTTCGCCGTTCCACGAGCGACTCGCGGGCCTCGGCGCGGTCCATGGCGAGGTCGCCGGCTGGGAGCGGCCCAATTGGTACGCGGGCGCGGGCCAGAAACCGCGCTACCGCTACAGCTTCGGGCGGCAGAACTGGTTCGCGAACTGCGCGGCGGAATGCGCCGCGATCCGCGGTGCTGTCGGCCTGCTCGACCAGACCTCGTTCGCCAAGTTCCTGGTCCACGGGGCGGACGCCGAGGCCTGCCTGCAACGGGTCTCGGCCAACGACGTGGGGGTCGTTGGGCGCGCCGCGTACACCCAGTGGCTGAACGAACGGGGCGGCATCGTCGCCGACCTGACCGTGACGCGGCTCGACGAAACCCGGTTCCTGGTGGTCACGGCCGCCGCGACCGCGATCCACGACCTCACGTGGCTCAAGCGCAACCAGGCGGAAGGGGCGCGGGTGGCGATCGACGACGTGACTGGCTCCTACGCGGTTCTGGGCGTCATGGGGCCGCGCAGCCGAGAGCTCTTGGGGCGCGTGACCGCTGCCGATCTCGGCAACACCGCGTTTCCGTTCGGCGCGATGCGGACGATCGAGATCGGTGCTGCGCAAGTGATGGCGATCCGCATCTCCTACGTGGGCGAATTGGGCTGGGAGCTCTATATCCCCACCGAGTTCGCCGGCGGCGTGCTGGATGCCGTGCTGGACGCCGGTGCCGACCTGGGCGTGCGCCCCGTCGGCATGCACGCGATGGATGCGCTCCGGATCGAGAAGGCGTATCGCCACTGGGGCCACGACATCAGCCCGGACGACACGCCGCTCGAGGCGGGGTTGGGCTTCGCCTGCGCCTTCGGGAAGTCGGTACCATTCATCGGCCGAGACGCGCTGCTGCGCCAGAAGGAGGCGGGGGTGGCCAAGCGCATGGTCCAATTCGCGCTCGAGGACCCGGAGCCGCTGCTCTACCACAACGAGCCCATCCACCGGGATGGCGTGCGCGTGGGCCTCACCACCTCGGCCAACTACGGCCACACGCTGGGCCGCGCGATCGCCATGGGCTACGTGCGCAACGGCGGCGACCCCGTGACCCCGGACTGGGTAGGCGCCGGCCGCTACGAAATCGAAGTGGGCCTCCGCCGCTACCCCGCCCGCGCCAGTTTGACACCGATGCACGATCCGAAGTCGCTCCGCGTCAGGGCCTGAGCGGTGCTCCGTCCCATTCCTCCCCCCTCCGCCATCCTACCGTATTGGCACGTCTACCCATGTCTGCCGCCATCCTCTGAAACCAAGTCCTACAGCCACTCTCCCGCCACGGCCGTCTGGACACGTCCAGGGACGGGTGCTAGTATCCGCCTCGAGGTTGTGTACAGAGTTGCGGACAGGGGAGGCGGGTAGAGTATGGCGGACACAATTTCACGGACGGGAAAATTGACGGCTTTGGGCGTCGCGAGGGCGTCGGCGCCAGGCATGTATGGCGACGGTGGCGGGCCAGCGAGAAGCTGCTGAAAAACCGTCCTGCCGGCGATGCTGGCCGAGCTTGAGCGCCGGGACGCCGACGGCGACTTGACGGCGCGTGCTTTTCTCGGCAAGCCCAAGGATCGCGTCAAGAGGATCACGGGACGCGTCTACCGCTACCGGCCGCCCGACAACTAATTTTCTCGGGTGCCGGGCACTTGAGAATTGACGCGCCCAAAAGATGGCCGTGTAGGAGTATCTGGATAAGCATCCGAAGCTTACCGAGGTGCCTTCACATGTCCATCCGATCATCCACTATCGCCGTTGCCGCCGCGCCTCGCCTCGCTCTTTGCATCAACGACGCGGCCGCCGCCGTCGGCGTGTCCCGCGCCACTCTCTACGTGTTGATGGCCGACGGGCGCCTGCCCTTCGTCAAACTGGGCAAGCGTCGGCTGGTAAGGACGGCCGATCTTCACGCAATGCTCGACGGCCTGGCCGCCTCGCCCGAGGCGCGCGCGTAGGGCTGGCTGGCCGATGGCTAAGACGCTCAGAAACGGCCGCGCCAGGGGCGAAGGCCGCTTCGTGATGCTGCATCACTGGATGCTCACGGCGCTCGCGTGGCGCGGCCTGAGCCCCTTCGCCAAATGCTCCGTGCTCGCGGTGTGGGAGCGCTTCGCGGGCGACAACAACGGCCGTATCCCACTGTCCCGCCGCGAGGCCGCCGCGATCATCCGATGCAGCGAGCCCACCGCGTGGAGGGCACTTCAGGAGGCCGTGGCGCGAGGCTTCCTCGTCTGCCGCCAGAAGGGCGATTACAAGTTGAAACCTCGCCACGCGAGCGAGTGGGAATTGACGGCGCTGCCCGTCGGCAACGAGCCCGCTCGGAAGACGTTCATGCGGCCGGCGAGCACCGAAAATTTAGAACACGGGTCAACCACGTTTACCCGAGGCTCGCGCCGGCACCCTCAAAACCGCCCTCACGGGTAAAGGACGTTATACCCGTCAACGCCATTTTCGACGGCTCACGGGTCAACGTCGTTTACCACTTCTAATATACCAGGAGGGGTACGCGCCCCTGACACTGCCGAAACATCATCCCGAAGCACTTCGGAGCCATCGCGCACCATTGCAAACGGTTCGCAACACGTCGCGGCGACGCCCGGACGCCTGCCGTCGGTTGATGAATTGATCGCCCGGTTGGATCGCCCGCGCACCAAGGCGGTTCACTGATGGCCACGTCCTCCACCCGCAAGCCCGTGGCGGCCAAGCCGAAGGCCGCCCCCCTCCCCGCGCGCCGCCGTATCCGGCTTACCTCATGCCGTGGCATCCGGCGCGAGCTTGCGGCGCTCTACACGGCCGCGAGGCTTGGCGAGCTTCTCACGTCCGATGCATCGAGGTTGGCAAGCGTGTTGGACATTTTGCGGCGCACCCTCGAGGCCGGCGAGCTCGAAACACGCATCCGCGCCCTTGAGGCCGAGCGCGCCGCGCCTGCGGGCTTCACGGTCAAATTGCGAGGCCGCCCATGAGCGCAACCCTGGCCGCCCGCGTCGCCCGGCTTGAAGCCGCTCGCCTCGCGCCGCTCGTATTGCCTCGCATCCTGATCGTCGGCGAAGGTCAAACCGTGGCCGAGGCCATGGCCCAGCAACCCGAAATCGCCGCGTCCTGGCGCGACGGCGATCCACGCTTGCCGCGCATGGTGATCGCGTGACGCATCGCCTTGACGCCCGCGTGGATCGCCTACGGGCCGCGCGCGACGTGTGGGCCGCTCACAAGATAGCTCTTGCCGCCGGACACGCGCCCACGGGCCTCGCTGGCGCGCTGGCGAAGGATCTATCGGCCGCCACCCTGGCCGTCGACACCGACATCGTCCGGACCGGCATCCTGACCTGACGACGCCATCTTCGTCGCACCAGCGCGCGGCCGGCAGGGAAGGGACTGGGTCGTGCCGCTGCGAACTTGAGTGCGGGGCGTACGTCCTGATCACGAGATTGACTCGCGTTTCGTTAAAGCGCTGAGTGTCCTGGACGCGGAGAAGGGAACTATAAAAACAGCATCCGGGAGGACTCGACCCATGGCGATCAAGACCGGGAACAGTGGAAAGAACATTCTTTCCGGCACGAGCGGGATCGACACGCTGTTCGGGCTTGGCGGCGACGACACCCTGAACGGTCTGGGTGGGAACGATTCCCTCGACGGCGG
>SHVY01000019.1 GCA_009694045.1 Alphaproteobacteria bacterium
CTCGTACTTCTGAACCCAGATCCGGATCAGGTTGCGCGAAAGGTCATGGCGTTTGGCCAGGCCATGCAACGTCTCGCCTGCGAGGTACTCCTGAACGATCTGACGCTTGAACACGATGCTGTGGGGTCGGTGCTTTGCCATGGGCTTTATCCTTCGAAAGCCCAGATCGACGGTCAATTCCTCAATTCAGCCCCGTCCACCCCCAGGAGCCCACTCCAGGGTCGAGGCGGGCAAAATCGACGGTCACGGTTCATCTCTCACGGGGAGGGGGGGCCGGTCGCCCAATCTGCGAAAAGTTGCGCGTTACGGGGACGCCGGTCATTCCCGGCAAGCTCCAGAGATTCACCCCCCTACCCTGTCGTCGCGCGGCGCTGGCCGGCCCGCCCGCTATCGAACAGGGCCGCCTCCAGGGCCAGGTCGTCGCGGTCGAAGGTCCGACCGGGGTCCGGGCGGCCGGCGACAATCAAGTCGGCGGCCCGCCCAAACGAGCCGATAAGGTCGGTCTCGGTCCCGGTCTCCGCCAGGAAGGTCGCTGACGGCACGGACATCCCCGGATCGGCGGGCCGGGCCGCCGCGACCGCGGCATCGAACTGGGATCGGGCCACGCTTTCGCGACGCGGCGCATCCTCGGTCGCCGCTTTCACGACTTGCTCGACCACCTGAACGGAGACCGCCTCACTCGCCATGTAGATCGCGTCGCGCGGGTCAACCTTGACGTGCAAGCCGATCACCCGTCCGTGCCAGGCGCGGGCCCGGGAGAGCGCCGTCGCCAGTGCCGCCTGGCTAGCGTTGGATCCGCTGATGGGGACCAGGATCGACTTCGGTATCATAGCCTTCGCCTCCCGCGCTTACGCGGTCAGCATGGCGCGACCGGCGGGCCCTGGCCTTGACTTGGCTCAATCTGCCGTTCGGGTCGGATTGGGCGATGGTGCGGCGCGCATTTTGCTAAACTGGTGCAACGGTACATTTAGGGGGCTGCCATGAACTTCGGCGATATCCTGGTGGCGAAGGGGCTGGTCAAGGCGGACGACGTCGCCCGGGCGCTTGAGCACTAGAAGACAAACGGCGGGCGGCTCGGCGACAGCCTCGTCGCTCTCGGACTCATGACCGAGGAACAAGTCTCCGAGGTCATCGGCGAGGCGCCCCGCGCACCGTTGTCGGTCGACGACACCGGCCTCAACCCGATGTTCCTTCTCCAGCTCATGCTGAAGGGGATGTACATCGAGAGTGTCGAAATCCCCTCGCAGCTGGCCGAGGCGCTGAAGCTGCCGGGAACCATGATTGGCAAACTCCTGCAGGACGCCAGGGATCGCAAACTCGTGGAAGTCCTGGGCTCCGGCGACCGAAGGCGGAGCCGTGGCAGAAATGCGCCACGGATTGACCCGCCCGGGCCGCGAGTGGATCGCCGAGGCCGTGGAGACCCAGGGACAATACTTCGGGCCGGCCCCGGTCTCGCTCGCGTCCTACCGCTACCAGATCGAGCGCCAGCGCATCACCAACGAGCGGGTGACCAGGGAAACACTCGAGAAGGCGTTCGGCGCCCTGGTCGTGCCCGATCGCTTCGTGAGCCGCCTGGGTCCGGCCGTCAATTCCGGCTGCGCCATCCTCATCTACGGTCCGGCCGGGAACGGCAAGACGACGATCGCGGAGATCGTCGGCAAGATCTTCCAGAACGTGGTGTACATCCCCTACTGCGTCGACCTCGACGGCCAGATCATGAAGGTCTACGACCCGACGGTGCATCGAACGGTCGCTGGCGCCACGGGTTCCGAAAGCGGTCTCGGCGCCCGCCGGGGTCGTATCGACCGCCGTTGGGGGGCCTGCTACCGGCCGATGGTGGTGACCGGTGGCGAGCTCACCATCGACATGCTCGATCTCAAGTACAATGCCTTGACCAAGTTCTACGAGGCGCCCCTGCACATCAAGGCGCTCAACGGCACGTTTCTGATCGACGACTTCGGCCGGCAGCGGGCCAAGCCCGAGGACATCCTTAACCGCTGGATCGTGCCGCTGAACAGTGGCATCGACTACCTGATCCTGCACACGGGCAAGAGCGTCCAGCTGCCGTTCGACGAGATCGTGATCTTCTCCACCAACCTGCACCCGAACGACCTGATGGACCCGGCGTTCCAGCGCTGCATCGGCTACAAGCTGGAGACGCTGGAGCCCCCGGAGACGCTCTATCGCAAGGTGTTCGAAAACTCCGCGGCGAAGTGTGGACTGGACCTGACCGAAGATGTGTATCGGCAAATCGTGGACGGCATCACGGCCAACAAGGCCCCGCGCGCCTACTTCCAGCCGAAGTTCATCATCGACCAGGTCCTCGCCTCGTGCAAATTCGAGGGGGTGAAGCCGCAGTTCACCCCGGAGTACGTGGAGAACGCGCTCACCAACCTGTTCGTCAAGCAGGCGGAGGGCGAGATGTTCGGGGTCGCCCGAGGAAATTAGGTCGGGCTTCCGTCGGTTCGAGCCATACGGTCGCGCGCCCTCGACGGGATGCGCCTCGCCTTGACAGCCTGGAGGTCGCACCTACAGTGATCGTCACGCGGCCGCCCGTGCATCGCGCGGCCGGGAACGGGGTACGGACATGGCCAAAATGAAGAGCATGGCGGCGCGTGACGACAATGTCGCCGGCTGGAACTGGCATCCGCCGTTGCCGATCGAGGGCGCGCCGATCTTCGTCTTTCCCTTGCAACCGCTCAGGGCGGCGCGCTGGTTCTTTTCCGTTGGCTTCCTTGGCTCGTTCCTGCTGCCCTACGTCGGATCCTCGCTCGTCGCATGGGTCTTCCTGCATCCCGACCTCGCGCGCTGCGTCACTCCGGAAATCGGCTGGATGGTGGAGATCTTCGCCCGGAACCTCGGCATCATGGTGTTGGTCGCCGGCGGCCTTCACGTCTATTTTCACACCTACCGCCGGCAAGGATCCGCGCACCGATTCGACGCGCGTGAGCTCGCCAGGGACGACCCACGCTTCGTCGGGCGCAGCCAGGTGATCGACAACATCTTCTGGAGCTGCGCCAGTGGCGTCACGCTGTGGACCGCCAGCGAGATCCTCTTCATGTGGGCCTATGCCAGCGGCCATCTGCCGATCCTGGCATGGGACGACAGCCCCGTCTGGTTCGGCCTGCTCTTCGTCGTCGTCCCGTTCTGGCAGTCGGTACATTTCTATCTGATCCACCGCCTGCTGCATTGGAAACCGGTCTATCGGAGCATTCACGCGCTGCACCACCGCAACGTGGCGATCGGGCCGTGGTCGGGCATCTCCATGCACCCGATCGAACACGTCCTCTATTTCAGCAGCGTGGTGCTCCACCTCGTCGTTCCGTCGCACCCGCTCCACGTCATTTTTCACCTGCAGTTTCTGGTGCTAGGGGCCGTGCAGTCGCACTGCGGGTATCAGGATATTCTGGTGCGCGGGCGCGCTGTGTTCGCGTTGGGTGATTTCTTTCATCAGCTCCACCACCGCTACTTCACCTGCAACTACGGCACCGACTACGTGCAACTCGACCGCTGGTTCGGCAGCTTTCACGACGGCACGTCCGAGGCGACCCGGCGCTTGACAAGGCATGGACGCGGCCGATCGGGCTGATCCCGGATGAAGATCGTCGACATTCGTGCGACGCCGGTGAACATCCCGTTCCGGGCGCCCTACGTCTTCAGCTACGGCTCGATCGCGTCGCTCACCAAGACGGTGGTCGAAGTCGTGACCGACCAGGGCGTCACCGGGCTTGGCGAGGTCGCGGACGGTGACCGGTCAGCCGACGTGCTCGCCTTCCGCGATCGCCTCATCGGCCTCGACATCCGCGAACTCACCACGGCGGAGAGCCGCTGCGTTCCGGCCATGCGCTACACGCCCTGGGGCAACGTGATCGGCATGCGTCGGGCTTTCGGCGGAGTCGAGATGGCGTTGTGGGACGCCCGTGGCCGGCTGGAGGGCGTACCCCTGTTCGTGTTGCTGGGTGGTGCCGTCCGGTCCGAGGTTGGGTTGACCGAGTACTTCAGCTACCGCATGCCCGGCCCCTCGGAGCCAGGGGAATCGAGCCCCTCCGAGGTTGCCCGCTATTGCGCCCGCATGATCGAGGAGCACGACGCCGACACCTTCGAGGGCAAGGTCGGCGCCCTCGGCCTGGATGAAGAGGTCCGGATGGTCCGCGAGATCCGCGCGGCGATCGGCGATCGGCGACTACAGCTCGACGCCAACGGCGGCTGGACCGTGCCGACGGCGCGCGAGGCGATGCGTCGGCTCGACCCCTTCGTCATCCACTACTACGAGGACCCGGTGGAGACCTATGAGGAGATGGCGCAACTGCGTGGCTTCACGCGGGCTTCGTTCTCGACCCACGTCGTCGACCTCGAGAAGGCGATTCGCCTGCGCGCGCCGGATACCATCGTGACCAACATCAACGAGCATGGCGGCATCCGCCGCACGGTCGAGTTCATCCGCGCCTGCGAGCGCTTCGACGTGGGCTTCCGCTTCCACAGCGGCGAGACGAGCATCGCCAGCGCGGCCTATCTCCATGTCTCGGCGGCCATGGAGCACGTGCGCGAGCCGAGCCAGACGTTGTTCCGCTGGTACGCGGACGACGTGGTGGCGGAGGGCACCTTCGTGCCGAAGGGCGGGCTGGTCGCCGTGCCGAAGGGTCCTGGGCTCGGCGTCACCCTCGACCCGAAGGCCCTGCGTCGCTGCCACGAACGGTTCCTGACGGAGGGCGTGTTTCCGCAAGGCAAGGGTGGGCGCCGGTTCCGCGATCATTTCACCCGGGTGTAGGACCATGACGATCACTCTCGCCCCGGCCGAGCGCGCCGATCATCCGGTTTTCCAGAACATTGGGCGGCTGTACGTCTACGACATGTCACGCTACTGCGGACACTTGCCCGGATGGGAGTGCCCGCGGACGGACTCTACGAATGCATGGATTTCGCGGAGTACTTCGAGGCCGAGGGCAACCATCCGTTCTTCATCCGGGTCGATGGCGCCATCGCTGGATTCGTGGTCGTCGGGCGGTTTCCCGACATCGCCGGATGGAACATGGAGCAGTTTTTCATCCTTGCCCGCTTTCAGCGCCAGGGCGTGGGCCGGGAGGCCGCCGCCCTGGTGTGGCGGCGGTTCCCATGCCCCGTGGCGCGTCGAGGTCATCCCCGAGAACCGCCGCGCCACCCTGTTCTGGAAGAGCGCGATCGGCGGGGCCACGGGCGATAGCTACCGTGAGGCGGTCGAGGACAGCATCTACGACGGTGAGCGGAAGGAGCGGATCGTGATCCGATTCACGGTCGGGTGAGAGCCGTTCGCGCGGGCTATCTCGAACGGGACGGTGCGCGCTGACCTGAGTGTCGCGGCCGACCGGAGTTGCGTCCCGGACGTCCGTTGCCGTTCAGGAACGCCACACCGGCGATCGTGCCGTCGCTGCCCTTCGCCTGAGGCGGGTGCCCGTTCCGGCGCGGCCCCTGACTTGGGCGCCCATTGCGCGGCGCCCGGACGTGCACGGCTTCGCGTTCTGGCTCCCGAGGCGGCTGCGCCGGGCGGGGCTGGCCCCGGCGATCCGTCGCCGGAATGGCGATGCGGATCAGCCGTTCGATGTCGCGGAGGAAGACCCGCTCCTCGCCATCGCACAGCGAGATGGCCACGCCATCGGCCCCGGCCCGGGCGGTGCGGCCGATCCGGTGGACGTAGGTCTCCGGAATGTTAGGCAGGTCGAAGTTGATCACATGGCTGATGCCGTCCACGTCGATGCCGCGAGCGGCGATGTCGGTGGCGACCAGGGTGCGGACCTCGCCCGCCCGGAAGTCGGCGAGCACGCGCTCGCGCTGGCCTTGCGACTTGTTGCCGTGGATGGCGCTGGCGGGAATGCCCGACCGAACCAGGTCGCGCACGACCCGATCGGCCCCGTGCTTGGTGCGGGTGAACACCAGGGCCCGGTCCACGGTCTCGCTCTTGAGCACGTCGGCGAGGACCGCCTGCTTGGTCCCGCCATCGACGTGGATGACCCGCTGGGTGATGCGCTCGACCGTCGTCGCCGAGGGCGTCACCGCGACCCGCACCGGATCGCGCAGCATCGACTTAGCCAGGTCGGCAATGGCCTGGGGCATGGTCGCTGAGAAGAACAGGGTCTGCCGCCCGGTGGGCAGCTTCGCCACGATCTTGCGGATGTCGCGGATGAAGCCCATGTCGAGCATGCGGTCGGCCTCGTCGAGCACCAGCACCTCGACCCGGTCGAGAAAGACCGCGCCCTCGTTCATCAGATCGAGCAAGCGGCCCGGCGTGGCGACGAGCACGTCGAGGCCGCCGTCAACCGCCTGCATCTGGCGTTTGATCGGCACCCCGCCGATCACCAGCGCCGACTTGATGTGCAGGTGTCGGCCGTAGGCGCGGAAGCTGTCGAGGATCTGGCCCGAAAGCTCGCGGGTTGGGCTGAGGACCAGGACCCGGGCGGTCTTGCGCGCCGCCCGCCGCCGATCGGCATCGAGGCGGTGAAGGATGGGAAGGGCGAAGGCCGCAGTCTTGCCGGTTCCGGTCTGGGCGATCCCGATCACGTCGCGCCCGGCAAGCACCGGGGGAATGGTCTGAATCTGGATGGGGGTGGGGGTGGTGTAGCTTTCCTCGGCGATAGCCTTGGTGATGGTTTCGGCCAGGCCGAAATCGTTAAATGACGTCAACTGTTACCGTCTTTCTATAACGCGCGATGGGCACGCCGCCGCGCAGCGCGCAAGCGAGCCCATCGGGCGGGGTTGCAAACAACCCGCGTGACCAGGGATGTCGGCTTGGGATTGGTGAGACGGGCCACAGACCTCTAACGAGGATCCGAACACGCGGCCCGTGCTGCCCACAACGGGGCTACCGGGGAATATAGGGCCGAACCCCGGCCGATTTCAAGTGTTTGCCCGGGAAATCTTCAGCGGGTGGGGTTGACCGTCGATCAGGACCAGGTGATAGGCGACGCTCGCCCCGACGACGTCGGCGCCGATGACGACGACGTCGGCGCGGTCCGGCGGGTCAGAAACCGACGCGGTCGCCACCTTTGAGCTTCAGCATGGCCCGGGCGTCGTCGGGCGTGGCGACCTCCAGGTCCAGGGCCTCGATGATCGTCCGGATCTTCGTCACCTGCTGCGCGTTGCTTTCCGCCAGCCGACCGGGGCCGAGGTAGATGCTGTCCTCCAGCCCCACCCGGACGTTCGAGCCCATGGCGGCGCCGATGGTCCCCAGCCGCATCTGGTGCCGGCCGGCAGCCAGGATCGACCACTGGTAGGCGTCCTGCCCGAACAGCCGGTCGGCGGTGCGCCGCATGTGCATCAAGTCCTCCGGGTCGGGCCCGATGCCGCCCAGCACGCCGAAGATCGTCTGCACGAACAGCGGCGGTTCCAGCAGACCTTCGTCGAGGAAATGGGCGAGGGTGTAGAGATGGCCGATGTCGTAGCACTCGCATTCGAAGCGCGTGCCGTGCCCGTGGCCCAGCTCGCGGATGAAGCGCTCGATCTGGCTGAAGGTGTTGGAGACGATGTTGTCGCGGGTCTTCTCGACGTAGGGCTTCTCCCAGTCGTGCTTCCACTCCTTGATCTTCTTGGTGATGTGGAAGATGCCGAAGTTCATCGAGCCCATGTTGAGCGAGCAGAGTTCCGGCTTGGCGCGCAACGGCGCCGCCAGCCGGTCCTCGATCGACATGCCGAGCGATCCACCGGTGGTGATGTTCACCACGGCGTTCGTGCGCTGTTTGATGCGCGGCAGGAACCGCATGAAGACGTCCGGGTCGGGTGTCGGTCGCCCATCCTTGGGATCGCGCGCGTGCAGGTGGATGATGGCGGCGCCGGCCTCGGCCGCGCCGATCGAAGCCTCGGCGATCTCCTCCGGCGTGATAGGCAGGTGTGGCGTCATGGTCGGCGTGTGCACCGATCCCGTGACCGCGCAGGTGATGATGACCTTGCGCCTGCCCTTCGAACTTCTGCTCGCGCTCATGGAACCCCTCCCCGTCTCGCCGGCACGGGAAATGTTACCATCACATCGTCCGTAATCGGAAACTCCATCCCTGCGGTCCGCGGCCACGGATACCGGACGACGATCTGGGCGGCATGAGACACATCGCGGGTGCAGGCGGCGCGCCGCCTTGCCGGCCGGCGCCACGAAGACCCGACACATCCCGCAAGGAGGAACCATGATCACGCTGAAGGGGAAGACGCTGCTGGTGACCGGAGGCGGGCGCGGCATCGGGGCGGCGATCGCACGGGCGGCCGTCGGCTTGGGTGGTAGCGTCGTCGTGCACGATGTCTCGGCGTCGGCGCTTACCGCCATCGGCGCCGAACTCGGGGCGTCGTGTCACATCGTCGCCGGTGATCTCGCCCTGGCGGACAGCGTCGGCGCAGTCTGGAAAGCGGCCACGGACCGGGCGGGAGCGATCGACGTTCTCGTGAACAACGCTGGAATCTACGAGCCGGCGGACCCGGGTGACGACTTCGCTGTCTGGGCGGCATCGTGGCGACGGACGCTCGCCGTCAACCTGGAGGCGCCGGCCCACTTCTGCCGCAAAGCCATCCGTCACTTCCAGGGCCGCGGTGGCGGCATCATCGTCAATATGGCGAGCCGTGCGGCGTTTCGCGGCGATGATCCCGACTACATGCATTACGCCGCTTCCAAGGCCGGGATCGTCGCGATGACCCGCACGATCGCCCGCGGTTTCGGGCGCGACAACATCACAGCCTTCGCCGTGGCGCCCGGTTTTGTGCGCACCAACCTCAATGCCGCGTTCTTCCTCAGGCACGGCGTCGATGCCGCGACGCGCGACATACCGCTCGGCGCCGTGGCCGAACCCGAGGACATCGCCAACGTCGTCATGTTCCTCGCCTCGGGCCTGGCTCGCCACGCGACCGGCACGACGATCGACGTGAACGGGGCCAGCTACGTGCGCTGAGGTTGCCCGGGGACGGCGGCATTGCGCGACGGCGGGTGGCGACCCTATCGTGGGCCCATGGCGCCACGCATCCTGGTGATCAACCCGAACAGCGACGAAGATGTCACCGCATCCCTGGACGCGGCCCTCGGGGGCCTGCGTTTCGCCGGCGGCCCGACGATCGAATGCCTGACCCTCGCCGAGGCGCCGCCCGGCATCCAGACGGCGATGGATTCGGCGGTCGTGGTACCGCCCCTCGTCCGGTTGGCCCTGTCCCATGCCGATCGCGCCGACGCCTTCGTCATCGCCTGCTTCGGCGACCCCGGCCTGCATGCGGTGCGCGAGGCGGTGAAGATGCCGGTCGTCGGCATCGGCGAGGCGGGCCTCACCCTCGCGCTCAATCTCGGCGAACGCATCGGTGTGATCACCAACCTCGACAGCGACATCGTCGGCCACCTGCGCCAGGCACGGATGCTGGGGGTCGCGGACCGTCTTGCCGGCGTGCGCGCCGTCGGCATTCCGGTGGTCGGGCTCGCCGACGAGGCCCGGTCCTTGCCCGCCATGATCGAAGCCGGCCGCCGCCTGGTGGCCGAGGACGGCGCCAACGTCCTGGTCCCGGCCTGCGCCGGCATGACCCGCTACGCCGACCGGTTGCGCGCGTCCACCGGAGTTCCCGTGGTCGACGCCACCGTCGCCGCCGTCGCCGTCACCCTGGCCGCCGTCGGCGGCGCATTCCAGCCGGCGCGATAACTCAGATCGCCTCCGGCGAGATCAGCGGCACGGTCGAACCCTTGGGCAATCGCCCCAGGGCCTCGAGCACACAGGCCTGGAAGTAGTGGATCGCGTGCTCGCTCATGTCGCTGCGCCGTGCGTCGATCAGCAGGCGGCTCTGAACGTATGCGGGTGAGCGCAGGCCGTGCTGCACGCCGACGTTCAGCCCGACATCCTCGGGTCCCAGCACGTCGGCCATCCAGCGGATCGCGTCGCGGGTGGCGGGGTCGAGTCCCGCGCCGTCTGGGGTATAGGCGGCGACCTCCTCGCGAGTGCGTTCGGGTCCCTCAGGTGCCATCAGGAACGTCCACAGGGCGTTGACGTGCGGGTAGGTGAACAGCAACAGGTCCGGCCACAGGTAGAACGTCACGTAGTCGCCGGTCTGGCCCCGGCCGATGTTTGGCCGGAAGTCGTAGACGCCGTTGTCGGGTGCGCCTTCATGGGCGTGCAGCACGATCCAACCCGGACGGTTGATCATGCGCAGGTTGCGGCCATCCATCAGCTTGCCGAACGCGTGGTGGGCCGGGCCGGACAGGAACACGTGGTAGCCGTCCAGCGAATTTTCGACCACCACCTTCCAGTTGGCGGCGATGTCGAAATCCGCCTGCCCGATCCAACGCATTCGGTCCAGGTCCGGAAAGAACCGGCGCAATGCCTCCTCGAATCCCGGGGCCTGGTCGCGCAAGGATGCGGCGCCGGCGTCCAGGTTCACGAACACGAAGCCGCAGAACGTCTCCACGGCGATCGGCTCGAGTCCGAAGTCGCCGCGGTCGAACCCTGGAACGGTCTCGGAGTTGCGCGCCTGACGCAGGCCGCCGTCGAGTCCGTAGGACCAGGAATGGTACGGGCAGGTGATCACGACCCTCAGGGTGCCATGACGTTCCTTCAGCAGGCGGTGCGCGCGGTGCCGGCACACGTTGTGAAACCCGCGCAGCGCGCCGTCCGTGCCGCGCACCACGAACACCCCGGCCCCGCAAATGTCCTGGGTCCGATAGTCGCCGGGCGCCGCGAACTGCGATACGTGCCCCACGAACCGCCAGCTCCGGCGGAAGATCGCCGCCGCCTCCGCCGCGAACACCTCGGGCGCGAAGAAGTAGGGTGCCGGCAGGGTCCACGCCGCGTTCGGGTCGAGGGAAAAGCGGCCGACGTCGAACGCCTCAGGCAAGCAGATCGTCCTCGAACGGAAAGGTGGACAGCGCCTGGTAGCCGGTCTTGGTGACCAGAACTTGCTGTTCCAGCTTCACGCCTTCGGTCCCGCCTTCCGCGCCGAAGTAGGCCTCGACGCAGACCGTCATGCCCTCCTGGAGCGAGCCGTCATAGCCGTCGCGCTGCCAATCGTCCTTGTAGGGGATCGACGGCCATTCGTCGGCCATGCCGATGCTGTGCACCAGCATGTTGTAGCGGTTGCGGAAGAATTGCGGCGGCAGCACGGAGCCGCGGCGCGAAAAATCCCGGAAGGTCACCCCGGCGCGAACCATCGCCAGGTTGTGGTGGAGGTAGTCGTAGGCGCGGCGGTACTGATCGCGCTGGGTCGCCGACGGCCGGCCGGGTCCGCAATGGTACGTGCGCGACACGTCGGCGACGTAGCCGTAGGGCCCGACCATGCCGCAATCGAACGCCACCAGTTCGCCCGCGCGGATCATCCGATCGCTGCACTCCTGGCCCCACGGGTTGGTCCGGCCACCCGAGGCCATCAGGCGGTACTCGAAGTACTCCCCGCCCTTGGCGATGTTGGTCTGGTGCAGGATCGCCCACAGCTCGTTCTCGGTCATCCCCGGCTCCATGGCCCGGCGCATGCGCCCCATGCCCGCCTCGGCGATCGTGATCGTGTGCAGCATGCACGCGATCTCGTCCGCCGACTTGATGACCTTGGCGTGCTGCATCAAGCGCTCGGCGCTGACGACCTCCAGACCCTCGGCTTGGAGGGCCAGCATGCCGACGGGCTCGATGATGTCGACGGCGATCCGCCGGTTTCGGCCGCCATGCTTCTTGGTCAGGGCGGCCACGTCCTTGGCGAACGCGCGGGCGATGTCCTCGTGCCGTTCTCCGGCCGGGAAGTACGCGAAGTTCCGTGTCGGGCGGTACTCGGCGACCGTGTCCAGCACCGGCAGGCCCTCGGTCTGCCAGTCGTTCATGATGACCTTGCCCGTGGGCGGGACGAACGTACTGCGGTAGGGGGTGTGCATGTTGAACACCTGGACCGACCGCGTGCCCGTGGCGTAGCGCAGGTGAATCGAATTGAACAGCACGGCGCCCGCCAGGTCGTGTTTACGGATCTGCTCCTGGACCCGGCCCAGGCGATAGGCGCGCATCCGCGCCATGTCGACCTGCATCTCGAAGTCCTTGAGCTCCATGCCACCCGCCTTGCGGGCCAGGAACTGCGGGTCCTCCGCCGGTGGGGTCTTACGCTTCGCCATTGACCAATCCCTCCGCTACATCGTGACGACGATGTTACCGACATGCCTCTTGGCGAGGAACATTTCCTGGGCCTCGCGCAGCCGCGCCAAGGGAAATTTCGCGGCCAGGAGCGGCTTGATGTCACCCCGCTCGATCATGCCGACCAGCTCGCGAAACATGCCCTGGGGAACGATCGTCGCTCCGGTGAAGACTAGGTTGTTCAGGTAGAACACCCGCAGGTCGAACGGCACCATGGGCCCGGCGATGGCGCCCGCGCAGGTGTAGCGGCCACCCCGGCGCAAGGCACCGATGAACTGGGGCCAGAGGGGGCCACCGACCACATCGGCGACCACGTCCACCGTGTTGCGGCCCGTGGCGGCCCGCAACGCCGCGCGCAGATCGCCCGGTTCGCGCGGCAACACCACTGCGGCGCCGATCTCCTTGACGGCCGCGGCCTTGTCGGCACCGCACAGGGCGACCGGCAAGGCGCCCAGACCCCGGGCGAGTTGGACCAGCGCCGAGCCCACGCCGCCGGAAGCCCCGGGAATGAGTACCGACTCGCCCTTGCCCACGTTCGCCCGGCGCAGCAAGTGCAGCGCCGTGACCGATGAGGTCGCGAACGTCGCCAGCTCCGCGTCGCCGAGGGCGCTGTTCACGGCGATGGCGTTGCCAGCGGGGGCGATCGTGAAGTCGGCGTAGCCGCCGTCGGTCTCGCTGCCGAAGTAGATCGCCTTGTCGGGGTCCCCGGGATCGTCCGCGTCCAGCAGCCAGGGGTCGATCATCACCCGCTCGCCGATCCGGCCGGCCGGCACACCATCACCGACGGCGGCGATCCGGCCCGCCACATCGGCGCCCTGGATGCGGGGGAAGCGCAGTGGCGTCCGGCTCCACGATCCCGTCTCGGTCCGTGCTTCCCCGAACCCGCCACTGCCGCCCTCCGTCGTCACGGCCGATGTCACGGCTTCGCTGTACCAGCCGGTGCGGGTGTTCACGTCGGTGTTGTTCAGGCCGCAGGCGCCGACCCGGATCAGCACCTCGCCCGGCCCGGGTCGCGGCACCGGCCAATCGTCGCGAAAGACCAATTTGTCGAACCCGCCGTGCCCGGTCAGCACGACCGCGCGCATGGTGGTGGGAAGGGGTGTCATGGGGTCTCGTTTCAATAGTGCAGCACGACGGGGGTGATGGCGAAGACGAGGGTGACCGGCCCATTCCCCGCGTTGGCGTAACGGTGGGGCAGGGTGCTGGGAAAGGTGAAGCTGTCGCCCTCCCGCAGCAGGAATTTTCGCTCGTCGATCTGCACCTCGAGCACGCCCGCCACGACCACCCCGGCCTCCTCGCCTTCATGGCTGACCAGATTGTCGCCCGAATGGCCGCCGGGGTCGTAGGTGGTCTGCACCATGGCAAGTCGCCCGCCCAGGCTGGGCGACAGCATCACGTCCGTCATCCCCAGATAGTCCGTGGGTCCCAGCAGCGAGTGCGCGAGACGCCGGCGCGACTCCTTGCGCACGATATAGCGCCCTTCGTCCGGGTTGGCGGCGGGGGTTACCTCGAAGAACCAGCCGATGGCCACGCCCAAGGCCTCGCTGATGTGCTGTAACGTGCCGATCGAGGGTTGCTTGCCGCCCCGCTCCACCTGGCTCAGGAACCCTTCGGATAGGTTCGTCGCCGTGCCCAGGTCGGCCAGCGTCATGCCCTTGGCCCGGCGCAGGCCCCGAATGTCGCGCCCCAACGCCGAGGCCATGGGCGCGTCGCGCTTCAAGGCGGCGCTCACGCCCCGATCTCCATGGCCGCCTTCAGCCCGTCGAACACCGCCTCCTCCGCAGTGCGCGGGCTGACGCAATCGCCGATTGCCATGACCTTGCCGGGGTAGCCGTTCATCGCGTCCGCGAGCGTCGACTCGCGACGATGGCCCTGGGCCAGCACCAAGGTATCGACGCCCTCGATCAGGATCGGCTCGCCGCTGGCCGTGTGCTGGAAGTACGCCGTGGTCCGGTCGGCCCCGACCAGCCGCGCATAGGGGACCATGGCGACCCCCAGTTTGTGCAGCTCGCCCACCCAGGTGTCGCGCACGATCTCCTGGATGTACATTCCGGCGGCCACGGCGTTGACGGCGAGGGTCACCCGGCAGCCGGCGCGCGCCAGTTTCTCGGCGACCCCGAGTCCGATCCAGTCGCCGCGCCAGTCGGCCACGACCACCGATCCGCCGGTGTTGGCCTCGCCGCGGATGACGGACCAGGCCTCGACCACGTGGGCGCCTTCGGCCGCGATCGCGGGCAGGCGCGGCAGCGCCCCGGTGGCCAGAATCACCACATCCGGACCGTCGGCGCGGATCGCCTCCGCCGTCACGTCCCGGCCGCGGACCACCTTTGCCCCGGCCAGGTCCAGCTCGCGGGCCAAGTTGGTCGCCAGCCCGCCGAACTCGGCCCGCCCCGGTAAGGCCTGGGCCAGCAGCACCTGTCCGCCGAGCTGTCCCGCCCGCTCGTACAGCGTGACGTCATGACCCCGTTCCGCCGCGATCGCCGCGGCCTTCATCCCCGCCGGCCCGCCGCCCACCACCATGACCCGGCGGGCTGTCGCGGCCCTCGCCTTGCGGTGGGGGAAGCGGCGCTCCCGGCCGGTCTCCGGGTGTTGGATGCACGAAACCGGATACATCGCCAGCCGATGTCCGACGCAGGCCTGGTTGCAGCCGATGCAGGCGCGGATGTCGTCGATGCGTCCGCTGCGCGCCTTGTTGACGAATTCGGGGTCGGCGATCTGGGCGCGTACCACCCCGACCATGTCCGCCTGGCCACCGGCCACGATCAGCTCTGCCAACTGAGGTTGGGTGATCCGGCCGGCGACCAGCACGGGCTTGGTCATCACCGCCTTGATGCCGGCAGCCAGCGGCGCCACATAGCCAGGCGGCACGGCCATGGGTGGGAACACGTGCTTCCAGCCCTCCATGGTGCCGACCGAACCGGCGATGACGTTGACGAAATCGATGGACCCGTCCGCATCCAGCGCCCGGCAGATCGCACGCACCGCGTCCGGTTCCAGCCCTCCCGGCGCCATCTCGTCACCTGAAATCCGGATGCCGATGACGAAACCGGGATCGGTCTTGGCGCGCATGGCGCGGATGATCTCGCGCAGGAACCGCATCCGATTGCCCGGACTGCCGCCGTACCGATCGGTGCGCAGATTGGCGGCCGGGTTGAGGAACAGCGCGATCAGGTAGCCCATGCTCGCGAGCACCTCGCAGCCGTCCAGGCCGGCCTCGTTCATGCGTCTCGCTGCGTCCCCGTACGAGTCGACGAAATCCCGCACCATGCGCTTTGGTAGCGGCGCCGGCACGATGCCATAGCGTTCGTCCGGCACTTCCGACGGGGCATAGGCCACGGGTCTGGAGCCGTCCTCCGACGCGCGCAGGCCTCGCCCGGCGTGGAACAGCTGCCCGAACACCTTGCACCCATGCCGGTGAACCGCCACCGCCAGGTCGCGAAGCCCGGGGATGCAATCATCGTCGGCGACCGACAAATACCGACTCCGATAGTCGAAGCTCGAGTGCATCGCGCTGCCTTCGAGAATGATGAGCCCCGAGCCGCCGGCCGCGCGGGCCTCGTGGTAGGCGATCAAGTTCGGGCCGGCATGGCCTTGTTCAATCAGGGAGGTGCCATGCGACGGGAAGAACAGGCGGTTCTTCACCTCGATTCGGCCGATTCCGAGAGGGCGAAAAAGATGGGGATACGTCGCCATGTGGTAAAGTTTTAGTTAGAATTTGAACTGAGGGCAATATAACCTTTTCCCGTCTGATCTGGGATGGGGTCATGCAGAACGGCACGCCATGGCCGGCCGGAGACGCCGATTTCGCCAGGATCAACCTGCCGATCGATCAGGCGGGGGGGTTGCCCAGCATCGCCTACACCGATCCGGCATGGCTGGCGCTGGAGCAGGATCGCCTATTCGCCGCCTCCTGGTCGTTCGCCGGCTGCGTCCACGACCTGGCCCAGCCGGGCGACGTGCTGCCGGTCGTCGTCGCAGGCAGCCCCGTGGTCCTGATCCACGGCGAGGACGGCGTGATCCGCGCCTTCCACAACGTCTGCCGGCATCGCGGTACGGTGCTGGTCGACCGGCCCGAGCGGGGCCGGCACCTGATCACCTGCCCCTACCACGCCTGGGCCTACGGCCTGGACGGACGTCTGCGCTCGCGGCCCCATTTCTTCGGCGGCGAAAAGCACGACCGGGCCGACGGCGCGGACGCGCCCGGTCTGGTGCCGGTTCGATCTGAGATTTGGCTCGATTGGATCTTCGTCAATTTGAGCGGAAAGGCCCCGGAACTCGCGGAGCATCTCGGCCCGGTCCACGCTCGGATCGCGGGCTACAATCTCTCGGGCATGCGCCATTGCGGCACGCTGGCGTTCGACATCAAGACCAATTGGAAGTTCGGCTTCGAGAACTACATCGAGCCCTACCACGTGTTCGCCACGCACAAGCGGCTGAACGACGTGGCGAACATGGCGGACCGGCGAGCGCCCGAGTTCGAACGCCACGTCCTGTGGTGTTCCTACCGGATCAAGCCGACGAACCAGGACCTTAGCGTCGGCCTGCCGTACTTTCCGATGAAGGACCCGGCGATCGGACGCCGCGGCCTGTGGTTCGTTGTGATGCCGAACTTCGCCTTCGAAATCTTCCCGGATCACGTGGTCACGTTCATCTGCACGCCGCTGGCGCCCGATCGCACCCACGAACGCTTGGACATCTACGTGGCGGGGGACGCCGCGATGGACGAACGCCACGCCGACGGTCGCCAGGCGCTGCTCGACGCCTGGCGGGAGATCAACGGCGAGGACGTGGGCATCATCGAGCGCATGCAACAGGGCCGGCTATCCCGTGGCTTCGACGGCGGCCGGTTCTCACCCTACTGGGACGAGGCGGTGCGCCACATCGCCCGCTTGGTGACGGAGGCGATGACGGCCCCCACCGCCTGGGTACCCTGGACTCCGCGCCCCGGTTAGGTCCTGAAGGAAGGGTCCTTGCCGTCGAGCAGGCGCAGGAGGCTCGACCACTCGCGCTCGCCACGGACCCGATCGCCGGGGTCGCCCCAGGCGGCGACCGGACGAACGGCCTTGGGCGGCGGCACGATCATCTCCGCGCCCGAGGACATCACGTCGACCTGCACCTTGCAGGCCATCTCCAAATAGTAGTGGTAGTAGAACGCCTCGGCGGCCGAGCGGCCGCACGCAAGGAGTCCGTGGTTCTGCAGGATCATGAGGTACTTGTCGCCGAGGTCGCCGGCCAGCAGATCGCATTCGTCGTCGGCGCCGGTCACGTCCTGGTAGGGGTGATAGGCGATCTGATCGACCACGACCATGGCGTGTTGCGACAGCGGCAGGAGTCCGGCCTTCATGGCCGCCACCGCCATGCCGGCGCGGGTATGACTGTGCACCACGAAGTTGATCTCGGGCCTCGCCTTCAGGACCGCGGTGTGAATCAGGTGGCCGGCCTCGTTGTACGGGTGCTCGCCGGTGAGAACGTTGCCGTCGAAATCGACCTTGATCAGGTTCGACGCGGTGATCTCCTCGAAGCGCAGCCCATAGGGGTTGATGAGGTAGGTACCGTCCTCGCCCGGCACGCGCGCCGTCAGGTGCGTGTAGATCAGGTCGGTCCAGCCGAAGTGGGCGAAGCAGCGATAGAGCGCGGCCAGATCGACACGCGTCTGCCTCTCCGCTTGTGACGCGAACTGGGACGATAACCTTGGTGCGGCGACATTCATATCCGTGTCTCCTCATGCCCTGCGACGCTTCGCGTGATTGTATCCAACTCGAGCCGCCTGAGCAAAGATGCTGCGGTGATGGCGGTGGCGAAGAGGTCGAACCATGAGGCTCTACAGTTACTTCAACAGCTCGGCGGCCTATCGCGTACGGATCGCGCTCAACCTGAAGGGCATCGCCTACGAGACCGTGCCGGTTCACCTCCTGCGCGACGGGGGGAGCAACTGCGGGATTCCTACCTTGCCAGCAACCCTCAGGGTCAAGTGCCTACCCTGGAAACGGACGGCCACGACCTGGTTCAATCGCTCGCGATCATCGAATACCTCGAAGAGATCAAGCCCCAGCCGCCGTTGCTGCCCGCCGATCCGCTGGCGCGCGCGCAAGCCCGCGCCATCGCCCTGGCGATCGCCTGTGACATCCACCCCCTGAACAACCTTCGAGTGCGCGCTTACCTGCACGATCGCCTGCGCATCGACGACGCTGGCCGGACGGCATGGTACCGGCATTGGGTCGAACACGGCCTCGCCGCCGTGGAAGCAATGGTCCTGCGCGGTGGTGGCGGACATCCATTCTCGGTCGGCGATCGGCCGACGCTCGCAGACATATGCCTGGTGCCGCAGATGGCCAACGCGCGGCGGTTCGACTGCGATGTGGGCGGCTGCCTAACCCTCCTCGCGATCGACGCTGCGTGTCGCGCGCTGCCAGCATTCGTCGGTGCCGCGCCGGAGAACCAACCGGACGCGGAGAAGCCTACTTCGCCTTGATCGGGATCGTCTTCGTGCTCTTCTGCGCCTCCTGCGTCTTGGGAAGTTCGAGGGTCAGCACACCCTTCCTGAACCCCGCCTCGATGTCGCTTTCCTCCATGCCCGGCAGTTCGGCGGTGATCTCGTACTCCTTTTCCTTTTCGGCGACATCGACCGCGGGCGCTTCGAACAAGGGCTCCCCGCGCCGAAACAAGGGTTCGTCAAACAGCGAACGCGCGGACGGACCACGGAAAAAACCCAATCCAACATCGTCGAACAGGCGGTCGATCTCGCGCCGCAGGCTCTCAAACGGACGCAGAACGGTAAGATTCGACGCGCGTCCCGCCGACTTCTCTTCGGTCTTGACCGGTAGTTTGGTTGCAGCTTCACCCATGTGACTTCTCCCGTTGAGGTTGGAGCTACCCCCGCATATCGAAAGTGATCTCACCGGAGCACGTTTCCGGCATTGATCTGGGTCAGACAGGACTTACGCGAACACGATCCGTGGGAAGTAGAGCGACACGACCCAATTGGGGATGTTCACCACCTCGCTGAGCCGCAGGTCGGCGCAGACGCTGCAAAGCATGTACGCCTCGACCGGCCGCAGATGATGATCGCGGACCAGCAGGTCGATCATGCGGCGGACCGCGGATCGCGCCGCCGCCATCAGATCGGGCCCGATGCCGCTGGTGACGTAGTAGCCGTCGCGGTCCAGGTGCCGGGTCACGGGTCCCGGCGTCACGAAGTAGGGGCCATCGAGGGGTTGGCCGCGCAGGATGTCGAACCGGAGCGCCACGTCCATGGAGCTCTCGATCGCCGAGCCCGCCAGCTCGCCGTCACCCTGGGCCGCATGGGTATCGCCGATCGAGAACAGGGCTCCCGCCACCTCGACGGGCAGATAGAGCTCCGCCCCCGCCGCGATGTCCCGGGTGTCGAGATTGCCGCCGACGTTCCGAGGCGGCAGGGCACTGTGGGTTCCGGGCTCCGCGAGCGCGAGGCCCAGGGTGCCGGGGAACGGCTTGATCGGAACCCGGGCCGTCGGCCCGAACATCGCCGGTTCCCGTCCGGTCGGGTCGTAAAGCCAGATCTTCAGTTCGGGATCACGGAAGTCGTCCGCCAGGATCCCGAAGCCAGGGATCACGCCGCTCCAGCCCCAACCGCAGGGCTTGAGGGACGCGATCGTGATCTTGAGGGTGTCACCGGGCCTCGCGCCATCCACGGCGATCGGTCCCGTCAAGGGCAACAGCGTGGCAAAGTCGAGGGCCGCGATCGCCGCCGCCGTGGAGTCCGGTGTGATCTGTCCCCCACCGCCATCCACGACCTGGAACTCCACGGTTTCTCCGGGGGCCACCGTCAGCGCCGGAGGATTGTCGCGGCTCCAGCCGAAGTGGCGATGGCCGGAATGGATCGTGCGGATGGCCGACATGGGAGGTCCTCGGTGATATAAACTCTCTCCGGCTGCGAAGCACAGCGGCTGAAAGGGGAGACTGACATGAACGTTCGCAAGTTTCGTGCGCTGATGGAAGACGTTGGGCCGGACCGCCGCGCCTTCAACCGGGCTCTGGCGGCCCTGGGCCTCGGCATCGTCGCGGGAACTTCCGCGCCCAGGGGCGCGCAGGCCGCCGGCGGCATCGGCTACTTCACCTGGGCCGGCTACGAGATCCCGGAATTCCAAGGCGCCTATGTGGCGAAGTACGGCGGGTCGCCCGACACCTCGTTCTTCGCCGAGGAAGAGGAGGCCCTGACCAAGATCCGCGCCGGCTTCAAGCCGGACGTGGGTCATCCGTGCATGAGCAATGTCGCGCGCTGGCGCGATTCCGGCGTGATCAAGCCGATCGACACGGCAAGGCTCCGGAACTGGTCGGACCTGATCAAACCGCTCACCACCGTGCCCGGGGCCGTGGCCGACGGGCAGCAGTGGATCGTCCCCTTCGATTGGGGCCCGAACGGGATCGCCATGCGCACCGACCTGGTCGACCAGGCCTATTTGGACGATCCGAGCTGGATGGTCCTGTGGGACGAGCGCTATGCCGGGCGGCTGTCCATGTGGGATTCGGTCGATGGCGCGGTGGCCGTGGTCGCGGTCGTCCTCGGCATTCCGGATACCAACAGCGTGACCGATGACGAGTTCGCCAAGATCGAGGATATGATCCGCCGGCAATACAAACTCTCGCGGTTCTTCTGGGGTTCGGAGACCGACGCCGAGACCGCCATGGCGTCCGGGGAAATCGTCGCGACCTATCTGTGGGGAGGGGTGACGAACCGGCTGACCGCCGCCGGCGTGCCGATCCTCTACGCGCCAGGGCCGAAGGAGGGCGTGGTTTCGTTCGCCTGCGGCCTGACCCTGATCAGCGAAGGACCGGGCGACGAGCAGGCCAAGTACGACCTGATCGACGCGATGACCGATCCGGAGTCCGGCAAGTACCTGATCGAGGCCTACGGCTACGGTCACTCCAACGCCCGCGCCTTCGAGCTGGTGAACGAGGATGTGCTGAAGAGCCAAGGCCTGACCAAGGACATCGAGGGCTTCCTCGCCAAGTCGAGCTTCATGCAGTCCTGGTCGCCCGCGGTCCGCGAGCGCTACCTGAAGATGTTCGAGGACATCAAGGCGGGGTAGGGGGCGACGTCAGCCGGGACAACAGGGGATCGATACGCGATCCTGCCGCGCGGATAGCCCAAACTCAGGAGATGTCCGATGACGACGAAAGACACTCTCGGCAATCCGACGAGCGGCGCGAACGGCCGGAGCCTCGCGTCCTTCGAACTGGCGCTTCGGCAATTCCAGTGTTCCATCCAGGACCCGGTCGCCGCGGTGGATGAGGCGCTGGCCGAGAGTCCCGGGTTGGTCATGGGCCATGCGCTCAGGGCCTACCTCCATCTGCTCGGTACCGAGCCGGGCGTGTTGCCCGTCGCCAAGGAGTCCCACGAAAAGGCGAGCGCGCTTCGGTCGAACGACCGCGAACGAGGGCACCTCGCCGCGATCGGGCACCTGATCGAGGGTCGCTGGGCCGCCGCCGGCCGCGCCCTGGAGGACGTGGCCATCGATCACCCGACCGACGTCCTCGCGCTGCAGGTGGGCCATCTCATCGACTTCTTCCGGGCGGATTCGCGCATGCTGCGCGACCGGATCGCCAGGGCGATGCCGGCGTGGAGCAACACCATGCCCGGCTACCACGCGGTCCTCGGCATGCATGCCTTCGGGCTGGAGGAGACCGGGGACTACGTCCGGGCCGAGGCGTCGGGCCGCGAGGGCGTCGAGCTTGAGCCCCGGGACGGCTGGGCGCAGCACGCGGTCGCGCACGTCATGGAGATGCAGGGCCGGCAGAAGGACGGGATTGCCTGGATGCGGGCCAACCAGGATGGCTGGACCAGGGACAGTTTCTTCTGCGGCCACAATTGGTGGCATCTCGCCCTCTACCACCTGGACCTCGGCGAGACCGACCAGGCGCTGGCCCTGTTCGACGGTCCGATCCACGGCAAGCGCTCGACCGTCGTGATGGACATGCTCGATGCCTCGGCCCTGTTGTGGCGCTTGCATCTCCTGGGCGTCGATCTGGGCAATCGTTGGAACACCGTCGCGGACGGCTGGGAGCCGATGGCCGGGGCGGGGAACTACGCGTTCAACGACGCCCACGCCATGATGGCGTTCGTCGGCGCCGGCCGGCCGAAGGCGGCGAAGCAGGTTCTGGCGGCGCAACGGAGGGCGATGAAGGGCGCGGGCGACAACGCGGCCTTCACCCGGGAGGTCGGCCATCCGCTGTGTCTGGCGATTGGGGCGTTTGGCCGTGGCGCCTATGGCGAGGTCACGACCTTGCTGCGGCCCATCCGCAACATCGCCAGCCGCTTCGGCGGCAGCCACGCCCAGCGCGATCTGATCGACCAGACGATCATCGCGGCGGCGCTGCGCGGCAGCGAGCGGTCCCTGGCCCGCGCCCTCGCGGCCGAACGCCTGGCGGTCAAGCCCAACAGCTTGGCCAATCGCCGGCTCGTGGAGCAGGCCCGCGCCGCGTGACTTGACGGGGGAGGGGGCCCCGGACACCCTCGCGGTCCACCCGAGCGCGAGGCCTGCCGATGTACCCTCCCCGCAAGCCCGACGAATCCCGTCGCGTCAAGGTCGACGGCCATGAGGTCGTCACCTACAGCTATGGTCGCGGCGACGAGGTCCTGTTCCTGCTGAACGGCGGGCCGGGACTGCCGTGCAACTACCTGCGCGATCCCCTGATCCCGCTGGCCGACGACGGCTTCCGCGTCGTCACCTATGATCAACTCGGCACCGGCGCCTCGGATCGGCCGACCGACCCGAAATTGTGGACCATCACCCGCTACGTGCGCGAGGTGGAAACCGTACGCAAGGCGCTGGGGCTCGGACCGGTCCACCTGCTTGGGCAGTCCTGGGGCGGCTGGCTGTCGATCGAGTACGTGCTGACCCACCCCAAGGCGGTGAAGAGCCTTCTTCTCTCCAACACCTGCGGCGACATGCCGCATCTGGTGAGCGAGCTCAACCGGCTGCGCTCCGCGCTCGGGCCGGAGACCATGGCAATGATGCTGCGCCACGAGGCCGAGCGGACCTACGACCACCCCGAGTACCAGGCCGCGATCACCCTGCTCAACTACCGCCACGTCCATCGGGTCGCCGAAATCCCGCCGTCGCTCAAGGCCTCGCTCGACGGCTGGAACATGATTCCCTACATGGCGATGCAGGGCCCCAACGAGTTCTGCTACACGGGCAACCTCAAGGACTGGAACCGCATCGAGGAGATGCGCGGCATCACCCAGCCGACCCTGATTATGGTCGGCCAGTTCGACGAGCTGACCCCGGCCTGCGCCATCCGCATGCGCGAAGGCATCGCCCATGCCGAAACGGTCGTGTTCGCGGCAAGCTCGCATCTGCCGATGCACGAGGAGCCCGATCGGTACTTCGCCGTCGTGAAGGATTTTCTCGACCGTCAGCGCCCTGAGCGAAAGCCGGTGCGCAGGCGGCGGTAATCCCGTCCGGCGTCGATATCGTCTCGGGTCGCTACAGCGCGAGGACGTCGGAGTCGATCTTGCCCGTCCTGATTTGCACCGTCTTGGCGAGCTCGAGCACGTAGATCCGCCCATCGCCGATGCTGCCCGTGGTCGCCGCGCCGCGCAGCACCTCCACGGCCTGGTCGGCGAGCTCGTCGGTAACCGCGAATTCGATCTTGGTCTTGGGCAGGAAGCCGACCTTGTATTCGGGGCGCGGTAGAACTCGGTGTGCTCCTCGCTGCTGCCGAAGCGGCGTACCTCGACGGTGGTGAGCGCCTTGATGTCCAGGGCGATCAAGGCATCTCTCACGTCCTCCAGTTTGTGCGGCTGGATGATGGCGATGACGTACTTCATGTCCGCTCTCCCGGCTTACATTTCGTAGCCGCGTTCACCGTGCAGCGAGATGTCGAGACCGACCGTCTCGGCCTTCTCGTCGACGCGAAGGCCGATCGACTTCCTGATGATCGTCAACAGCAGCCACGTGGCGATCGCGCAATAGGCCATGGTGACGACGACGCCCCAGGCCTGCCACACGACCTAGTCGACATTGCCTTCGATGAGACCCGGCACGCCGCCCACCGCTTCGGTCGCGAAGACCCCGGTCAACACGGCACCGCCGATGCCGCCGATGCCGTGGACACCGAAGGCATCCAGGGAGTCGTCGTACTTCAGCAGGCGCTTCAGCGTGTTGGCGCCCCAATAGCAGGCCACGCCGCCGAGCAGGCCGATCGCGAGCCCGCCCACCGGGCCGACGAAACCGGCCGCCGGCGTGATCGCCACGAGGCCGCCCACGGCGCCCGAGATGAGACCGAGCCCGCTCGGCTTGCCGCGCAAGATCCATTCGACGACCATCCACGACAGGGCCGCGCTGGCCGCGGCGATCTGGGTTACCGCCATCGCCATGGCGGCACGCCCGTCGGCGGCGAGCGCCGACCCTGCGTTGAAGCCGAACCAGCCGACCCAGAGCAGGGCGGCGCCGACGATCGAGAACACCAGGCTGTGCGGCGGGAAGTGCTCGCTCCCGTAACGCAGGCGCTTGCCGATGACCAGCGCGGTGACGAGGCCAGCGACCCCGGCGTTGATGTGGACGACCGTGCCACCGGCATAGTCGAGCACGCCGTCGCCGGCCAGGAAGCCTCCGCCCCACACCCAGTGACAGACCGGCGCATAGACGACGAGGATCCAGAGCGTGTTGAAGACCAACATGGCGGAAAACTTCATGCGGTCGGTATAGGCGCCCGTGATCAACGCCGGGGCGATGACGGCGAAGGCCATCTGGAAGGTCATGAAGACCGATTCCGGGATCGTGCCCACCGTCGAATCGACGGTCATGCCGCTGAGGAACAGTTTGTCGAGGCCGCCGATGAACGCGTTGCCCTCGCTGAAGGCGAGGCTGTAGCCGGCGATCATCCAGACCAAGGAGGCCAGCGCGCAGGTCGCGAAACACTGCACGAAGGTGGCGAGCACGTTCTTCTTGCGTACCAGGCCGCCGTAGAAGAGGACGAGGCCCGGCACGGTCATCAAGATGACCAGCGCGGTCGACGTCAACATCCAGGCGGTGTCGCCGCTATCGATGCCGCCACCTTGCGCCCGGGCCGCCAGCGGCGCGAGGATCGTGGCGGCCAATGCCAGGGTGGCGATCTCGATGCGCCGTCCCCGGACGGCACGCCGTGTTCCCCCAAGCAGAGTCATGGCATCGTCCCCCCTTGCGATGTGCCCTCGCCCCGGCATCAGGTCGGGGCGGTTCCTCAGACGCTGTAGTACATCTGGAATTCCAGAGCGGTGGTCGTCGTCTCGGCGAGGTGGAGTTCCTGCCGTTTGAGATGCAGGTACGCGTCGATCATGTCCTCGGAGAACACGTCGCCCTTAAGAAGAAAATCGTGGTAGGCCGAGGTCTCGCGCACCGCCTCGCGCAGGCTGCGGCAGACCGACGATCTCTTCCTCCGGCATCTCGTAAAGGTTGCGCTCAAGCGCCTTGCCCGGGTCGATACGGTTCAGGATGCCATCGATACCGGCCATCATCATGGCCGCGAAGGCGAGGTACGGATTGGCCGCGGCATCGGGGAAACGCACCTCGACGCGCTTGGCGCCCGGGCTGTCGGCGTGCGGGATGAGGCATGAGGCCGAGCGGTTGCGCGCGGCGTAAGCCAGGAAGACGGGAGCCTCGTAGCCCGGCACCAGGCGTTTGTAGCTGTTGGTCGTCGGGTTCGTGAAGAGGTTGAGCGAGCGACCGTGCTTGATGATGCCACCGATGTACCAGAGCGCCTCCTGGGAGAGCCCCTGGTAGCCGTTGCCGGCGAAGACCGACTTGCCGTTCTTCCAGATCGACTGGTGGCAGTGCATCCCCGAGCCGTTGTCGGCCATGACGGGCTTGGGCATGAAGGTCGCGGTCTTGCCCCAGGATTCGGCGACGTTATGCACCACGTACTTGTACTTCTGCACGTTGTCGGCGCAGCGCACCAGGGTGTCGTACTTGATGCCGAGCTCGTGCTGGCTCGGCGCGACCTCGTGGTGGTGCTTCTCGACGCTGACGCCCATGTGGGGCATGCGCAGCACCATGTCGCTCCTCATGTCCTGGTTCTGGTCGACCGGCGGGACCGGAAAGTAGCCGCCCTTGGGTCCGGGCCGGTGGCCGCGGTTGCCCTCGGGATAGTCCTTGCCGGAGTTGTAGGGATCCTCGGTCGAGTCGAGGTGGTAGAACGAGGCGTTCGGCGTCACCGAGAAGCGCACGCTGTCGAAGACGAAGAACTCGGGCTCGGGACCGAAATAGGCGATGTCCCCGATGCCGGTCGAAGCGAGATACTCCTCGGCGCGCCGCGCCACGCCGCGCGGATCGCGGTTGTAGCGCGCACGGCTGGCCGGCTCGTGGACGTCGCACACGATGACCAGAAGGTTCTCGAAGAAGGGATCCTCGACGCAGGTGTCGAGCTGCGGCACCAGCAGCATGTCGGACTCGTTGATGTCCTTCCAGCCGGCGATCGACGAGCCGTCGAACAGCACGCCCTCGGTGAGAAACTCCTCGGTGATCGTATCGCGGTTCTGCGACAGGTGCTGCCACTTGCCCCTCGGGTCCGTGAACCGGAAGTCCACGAAATCCACGCCGTCGCGCTCGATGCGCTCGACGATCTCTTTGGCGGTCGTCATGATTCGGGTCCCCCCCCCGCGAAGCCTGAACGAGCGGCAAAGTCGCCCTTTAGCCCATCGGCGGCAAACACTTGCAACTGGAGAACGGCGTTCCGCGCCCCCGCTGGTAGTCGGGAGCGTCAGCACGGGTCGGCGAGGGAAACGCTCAACCTATTGGTTGACTATCAATAGATCGGTTGATAATATCGCGTCATGGCGGCGACGGTCGTTCCTCTGGTTGGCACGGCGGGGGATCCGGAGTCGGATCGGCTCGATCGGGTGTTCTTCGCCCTATCCGATCCGACCCGCCGGGCGATCCTCGAGCGGATCGATTCGGGGCCGCTTCTGGTCTCGGAGATCGCCGAGCCGTTCGCCGTCTCACTGCAGGCGGTGTCGCGGCACATTCAGGTGCTCGTGCGCGCCGGGCTGATCCAACAGGAGCGCACGGGCCGCATCAGCCGCTGCGCCATCGATGTCGGCCCGATCTTCGCCGCGGCGGTGTGGATCAACCGCTACACCAAGTATTGGCAATCTCAGTTCGACCGGCTCGCGGCTTGGGTCAGGCGCCCGGACGCGCCGCGGGCCGAACGCAAGCGGAGGATTCGATCATGAAGTACGCCGAGGGGAAGACGCGGCTCGCCGGACTGCACAAACGGATGGCGGGCCTGCGCGCGAAGATGCGCAAGGTACGCGATTCCATGCCCCCCCCGAGTCGGTGCCCGACTACACGTTCAAGGCCGCGGACGGCGACGTGACGTTGTCGAAGCTGTTCGGCCGGCACGCCGAGCTGATCATGATCCACAACATGGGCGCATCCTGCCCCTACTGCACCCTGTGGGCAGACGGCTACAACGGCCTCTACGGCCACCTGGCCGATCGCGCGAGCTTCGTGGTGTCCAGCCCCGACAAGCCCACGGCGCAGAAAGCATTCGCGAACAAGCGCGGTTGGCGGTTCCCCCTGGTCAGTCATGCCGGCACCAGCTTCGCCGACGACATGGGCTACCGCTCGAAGTCCGGCGGCTACACGCCCGGAATCTCGGTATTCCGCCAGAAGGGGGGCAAGATCGTCCGCGTCCTGGATACGCCCGAGGGTCCCGGCGACGACTTCTGCGCGCTTTGGCACCTGTTCGACCTGCTGCCTGGCGGTCCCGGCGACTGGCGCCCGAAGTTCAGGTATCGCTGATCGCGCCCCAGCGAAGGAACGTGATGCGGGCCGCACCGTAGCGGCGCCGGTCGCATTCCGCGAAGCCATCCGGCAGGTCCAGATTGTCGTGCGCGCCCCCTTCGACCACGACCACGGCACCCGGGGAAAGCCAGCCGTGCTTCGTCAGACCCGCGAGTGCTGGTCCCGCCAGACCGCTGCCGTAAGGCGGGTCGACAAACGCGAGCCCGGCTGGCGCACCGGCGCGGTGGGCAAGGCGCGTCGCATCGCGCTGAACCACGACCGCGCGGGGCGTCTCGCCCAGAATCTGGAGAGTGTCGCGGATCAGGCGACAGGCCGCCGGATCGTTGTCCACGAACACCACGTGCCGGGCGCCACGGCTCAAGGCCTCCAATCCCATGGCGCCGGTGCCGGCGAACAGATCGACCACGTCCAGATCCGCGAACCCGCCGTCAGGTAACAGGTCGCCGTGGGCCAGGATGTTGAAGACCGCCTCGCGGGCGCGGTCCGACGTCGGCCGTATCGACCGGTCGGCGGGCGCGGCTATCGCCCGACCCCTATGCCGGCCGCCGACGATCCGCACGGTCGTCCGGGCGCCACGCGCCTAGTTGGTCCTGCAGTACCTTGCGCGGCACGGCCACGACCTCGCCCGGCTCCAGCCCGCCGAGCTGGAACGGCCCATAGGCGATCCGGATCAGCCGGTTCACCGTCAGGCCGATCGACTCCAGCACCCGCCGCACCTCCCGGTTCTTGCCCTCGCGGAGTGCGATCGCCAGCCAGGCGTTGTCGCCGCGCTGGCGCTCGATCGCCGCCTCGATCGGCTCATAGCGGACCCCCAACACGGTCACGCCGCGCGCGAGTCGGGCCATCGCCGCCGCGTGCGGATGCCCATGGACCCGCACCCGATAGCGCCGAATCCATCCGGTCGACGGCAACTCCAACCGTCGCTTGAGCTCGCCGTCGTTGGTGAGGAGCAGCAGGCCCTCCGAGTTGAAATCGAGACGCCCGACCGAGACCACCCGGGGGAACCCGGCGGGAAGCTGCGAGAACACCGTGAGGCGGCCGCGCGGATCCTCATGCGAGACGAGCACGCCCCGGGGTTTGTGATAGCGCCACAGCCGCGTCGGCAGGGGCGCCGTGACCGGCTTACCGTCCACGGTCACCCCGTCGAGGGACGCGAGGTTGAATGCCGGGCTTTCGACGATGCGCCCGCCCAAGGCGACCCGACGTTCGCCGATCATCCGCTCGACCGCGCGGCGCGACCCGATGCCCGCCCGCGCTAGGAGCTTGGCGATCCGTTGTCCAGCTTCGGCCAAGGTCCTAGCCGCCGGTGGCGGCGACGAAGGCAGCGAAGATCCGGGCGTCTCCTTCGCTCAGGACGAACTCCGGGTGCCACTGGACGCCGAGGCAGAACCGCCGTGACGGCTCCTCGACGCCCTCGATGACCCCATCCGGTGCCTCCGCGTTGGCGACGCAACCCGGCCCGACTTGGGCGATCGCCTGATGATGGGCGCTGTTGACCGCCATTTTCTCCGCCCCCGTGACCCGGTGCAGCAGGGTGTTCCTGGCGATCCGCACCACGTGGCTGGCTTGGTCGCGCGGGTTCGGCTGCTCGTGAGCCAGGGCGCCGGCGACCTCGTCGGGGATGTGCTGGATGAGCGTGCCGCCGAGCGCCACGTTCAGGAGCTGCTCGCCGCCGCAGATGCCGAGGATCGGCAAGTCGCGGTCGAGCGCGGCCCTGGTCGCGTCCAGCTCGAACTCGGTGCGGCCATCCTTGGTCGTGACGGTCGGGTGCCGGCCGGGGGCGCCGAACAGCGCGGGGTCGACGTCGAATGCCCCGCCGGTCACCAACAGGCCGTCGATCCGATCTAGGTACGCGCCAACCAGGGCGGTATCGTGGGGCAGGGCGATCGGCAGGCCGCCCGCCGCGGCGACCGCATCGAAGTAGTTCCGACGCAGGGCATACCACGGGAACTTGGAGTAGCCGCCGGGCGGCTCGGCATCCAGGGTGAGCCCAATCAGGGGGCGACGCCGCGCCATCGGCTCAGGCGGCGCGCAGGCCGAGGATCGAGCGCGCTTCGGCAGGGGTGGCGGGCCGCGCCCCGTGGCGGGCGGCAAGTTCGCCAGCCAGGGTCACCAGTTCGGCGTTGCTGCGGGCGAGCCGGGTCTTGTCGTAGCGCAGGTTGTCCTCCAGCCCGGTCCGGACGTTGCCACCGAGCTCCAGGGCCCAGCCGGCGACCTCGGGCTGGTGCCGGCTGATCCCGGCGGCGGTCCAGGTCGCGCCCGGCAACACCTCCCGTAACTCGCTGACCAGGAATTCCAGCACCTTGCGCCGCGCTGGCAGGGCGCCCTGGATGCCCATCACGAACTGGACATGCGCGGGCAGCTTCAACAGGCCGCGATCGGCGAGGGCGCGCGCGTTGTACAGCATGGCGAGGTCGAAGATCTCCACCTCGGGCTTGATGTCGTACTTGATCATGTCGCCCGACAGACGCTCGATCAGGGCCGGGTGGTTCTCGTAGACGGCGCGCGGGAAATTGACCGATCCGGTGGCGAGCGAGGCCATGTCGGGCCGCAGCGGCAGGGCGCTGGCGCGGGCTTCCTGGTCGCGACCACGGCCGCCGGTCGAGAACTGCACGATCATGCCCGGACAGTGCTTGCGCACGCCCTCGGCCACGGCGCCGAACACCTCGGGGTTCGACGACGGCTTCTGTTCGGCGTCGCGAGCGTGGATGTGGACGAGCGAGGCGCCGGCCTCGAACGCCTCGTGGGTCGATTCGATCTGCTCGGACGGGATCACCGGCACGGCGGGATTGTCGGCCTTGGTGGGCACCGCGCCGGTGATGGCGACGGTGATGACGACGGGTCTGGTCATGGCGGTACGGGGTCCGGTGGCGGGACGCGATCATGGTCCGAAACCCCGGGCCGGCGCAACTCCAGGCCTTGACCCGCGATAGGGGCCGCCAGCACTGTCGCGCCATGACGGATTTCATGGACATGGCCCTGGCCGAGGCCGAGGCCGCCGGGGCCAGGGGGGAGGTGCCGATCGGCTGCGTCGTGGTCGAGGGCGCGAGCGGCCGGGTGCTGTCGCGCCAGGGCAATCGGACCGAGGAACTGAAAGACCCAACGGCCCATGCCGAGATGCTTGCGATCCGCGAGGCCGCCGCGGCGCAAAGCTCGCCCCGGCTCGATGCCTGCGATCTCTATGTGAGCCTGGAGCCGTGCGCCATGTGTGCCCAGGCCATCAGCTTCGCGCGGGTGCGACGGCTCTACTACGGCGCCGAGGATCCCAAGATGGGTGGAGTTGCCCACGGCGCCCGCGTCTTCGCCCAATCCACGTGCCACCACCGGCCCGAGGTTTATCCCGGCCTGGGCGAGCGACGCGCGGTCCGGTTGCTGAAGGAGTTCTTCGCGTCGCGCCGCTGACGAAGGCGCCTATTCCAGCGGTCCGTGGATTCGATTCTGCCCTGTCGGCGTAGGGGCGATACGGGCGGGTCTCGGACCCGCCCGTATCGCCCCTACATTGGCACGACCGGCTCAACATCAGCGGCCGTTGATTTTACTCCGCCGCCGCGCTTTGGGTCGCCACGGCCTTCGCCTTGAAGATGCAGTAGATCTTCCGGACGTAGGCGGTGCTCGTCCAGGTGTAGGGCGCGCCCTCGGGCACCAGGAAGGTGTCGCCGGCCTTGAAGGTCTGGGCGGCCGCGCCGCTGCCGATGGTCACCGAACCTTCCAGCAGGTGCATCAGCTCGGTGCGGGGGAACAGGGCGGGATGCCGGGAGAACGGCGTCGTGTCCCACACGCCCACCGTCAACTGGCCGCTCGCGTCATCGAACCAGGTGCGGGCGTGCTGGGTGGGCACGGGGCCGGTGAAGATGCTCTTGTCCGGGATGTCGGAGGGGCCGAGCGGCTGCCCGGTGTCGAGCTTGATGACCCCGAGCTTGGCGGCGTCCGCCGTCTTGGTGCCGGCCTTGTCGGGGAAGATGACGAAGAACTTGCGGATATTCTCCGACTGATGCCAGTGGCAAGGCGTCCCCTTGGGGATGATGAAGCTCTCGCCGGCCTTGACCGTCGTCTGGCGCCCGCTGGCCTCGACGATGGTGACCGAGCCTTCCAGCACGTGCATGAACTCGTTGACCGGATAGGGCCCGGGCTTCGAGGTGAACGGCGTGCAATCCCACACCCCGGCCATCAGCCCGGTCTTCTCGTCGTTGAAGTACAGGTGACCGCGCTGCACCGGCGTTCCGGCGGTGAGTGTGTCGGCCGGGATCGGCTCCCACACCTGCATCCCGGTTTCCTTGGGGCCATGGCCCTCGAAGCGCACGACCTTCGGTTCGCTCATGATCAAGCCTCCTCGTATGAATGGATGATGCATCACTCTAGCGTGCCCGCACCGCCCCGTCACGCACTTGCCCGCCGGCCGATGTCGCGGCGACAGAAGCCTTCGGGCCAGTCGATGCGGTCGATCGCGGAGTAGGCCTGCGCTTGGGCGCCCCTGATGGTCGTGCCCAGCGCCGTGACGCCCAGCACGCGACCGCCCTGGGCGACGATGTCGTCATCGACTCGCGCCGTGCCGGCGTGGAAGACGGTCACGTCGGGCAACGAGCCGGCGGCGTCGAGCCCTCGGATGACGCTGCCCTTGGGGTAGGCTCCGGGGTAGCCCGTCGTCGCCATGACGACGCAAACGGCGGCCTTGTCCCACCAGCGCAGGTGGAACTTCGCGAGCTCTCCATCCCGCGTCGCCACCAGGGCCGGCAGCAGGTCGGACATCATCCGGGGGATCAGAACCTGGCACTCGGGGTCGCCGAACCGAACATTGTATTCCAGCAGCTTCGGCCCCTCGTGGGTGATCATCAGGCCGGCATAGAGCACACCTCGGAACGGCGTACCGGCGGTGGCCATCGCCGTGACGGTCGGCTTCAGGATGCGTTTGACGACCTCTGCGGCCATGGCGTCGCTGACGACCGGTGCCGGGGAATAGGCGCCCATCCCGCCGGTGTTCGGTCCCCTATCGCCGTCACCCACCCGCTTGTAGTCCTGGGCGGTGGCGAGCGGCAGCACGGTGGTTCCATCCACCAGGGCGTGGAAGCTCGCCTCCTCGCCGACCAACAGCTCCTCGATCACCAGGGTCGTCGCGGCGGCGCCCAACTCATGGGTGAGGCCGTCGATGGCGGCGACGGCGGCGGCGACGGTAGCGGCAACCACGACCCCCTTGCCGGCGGCCAGGCCATCGGCCTTGACCACGCAGCCGGAGGCCTTCGACCGCACATGGGCCTTGGCCGCCAGGGGATCCGTGAAGGTCGCGTAGGCCGCGGTCGGGATACCGTGCTGGCGGCACAGGTCCTTCATGAAGGCCTTCGAGCCCTCGAGGCGGGCCGCCGCCGCCGATGGGCCGAACGCCTTGATGCCGGAGGATTCCAGCCGATCCACCAGGCCGGCGACGAGGGGCGCTTCGGGGCCGACGACGACGAAGTCGATGCGGTTGCTCCGAGCGAAGGCGACCAGGCCGTCGAGGTCGGTGGCGACGATGGGAACGCACTCCGCCTCCTGGGCGATCCCGGCGTTTCCCGGCGCGCAGTACAGCTTGTCGCACAGCGGCGAGGCGGCGATCGCCCAGCACAGCGCGTGCTCGCGCCCGCCGCCGCCAACGACCAGGACCCGCATGGCCACCTCCCCTTCCGCGCCGGCTTGTAGCATAGTCGTGGCATGTCCAAGGCGATCACCGGCAACATCCCCGAATACAGCGTCGGCGAGCTGTCCGCTGCCCTTCGCCGGACCGTCGAGGAGGCGTTCGGACGGGTGCGGGTGCGCGGCGAGATTTCCGGCTTCAAACACCACTCGTCCGGCCACCTCTATTTCAGCCTGAAGGACATGGACGGTGTGCTGGCGGCGGTGTGCTGGCGCGGGGTCGCCGGGGCCCTGCGCATCAAGCCGGAGGATGGACTCGAGGTCGTCGCCACCGGCCGGATCACCACCTACCCCGGCCAGTCGAAGTACCAGATCGTGGTCGAGAGCCTGGAGGCCGCCGGCATCGGGGCGTGGCTCGCGCTGCTCGAGGAACGCCGCAAGAAGCTCACGGCCGAAGGACTGTTCGCGGCCGAGCGCAAGCGCAAGCCGCCGTTCCTGCCCGAGGTGATCGGCGTCGTCACTTCGCCGACCGGCGCGGTCATCCGCGACATCCTCCACCGCCTGGCCGATCGCTTCCCGCGCCATGTGCTGGTGTGGCCGGTGGCGGTCCAGGGCGAGGGTGCCGCGGCCCAGGTCGCGGCGGCGATCCAGGGGTTCAACGCGCTGGCGCGGGGTGGGCCGATCCCGCGGCCCGACGTGATCATCGTCGCTCGTGGCGGCGGCTCGATCGAGGACCTGTGGGCGTTCAACGAGGAGATCGTGGTCCGCGCCGCCGCTCTCTCCGCAATTCCCCTGATCGCGGCCATCGGCCACGAGACCGACGTGACGTTGATCGACCTGGCGGCGGACGTGCGGGCGCCGACGCCGACGGCGGCCGCCGAGATGGCGGTCCCGGTCCGGGCCGAGCTGCTTGCCCGGATCGCGACCCTGGAGGGGCGCCTCGTCGGCTCGGCGCAACGCCTGCTGGAAGGCCGTCGCGTCGCCGTCGCCGGGCTCGCGCGTGGGCTCCCGGACCTGCGCCGTGTCATAGAAATCCGCGTCCAGGGGTTGGACAACGCCGCCGAGTCCCTCCGCCGCGTGGCGCTCATGGGGCTCCAGAGCCGCGCAGCCAGCGTGGCCGGCGCGGCCGCCCGGCTGCGCCACCCGCGCGAGGTCATCGCCGACAAGCGGGCCCGCCTGTCCGCCGCCGTCTCCGGGCTGCGACCCCAGGATTTCGCCCGCGAGATCAGCCGCCTGGGCGAGGGGCTCGCCCGTCACGAAGCACAGCTCGGCGAGGTTCTCCGCCGCCTGCTCGCCGATCTGTCGCGCCGCCTCGCCGAGCAGGGCCGGTTGCTCGAGGGCCTGGGCTACCAGCAGGTCCTGGCGCGGGGCTTCATCCTCGCCCGCGACATCGCCGGCCGGCCGGTCACGTCGGCGGCGGGTGCGACCCCCGGCCGGGCCTTGACTCTCACCTTCCACGACGGCGAGCGAGGGGCCACCGTCATCGATGGCACGAAGCCGGTTCGGTCCCCACCGGTGTCACAGGGCAAGCTGCTCTGACGGTCCGCCCTAGATGAGGAGGGGTGCGAGGGTCGCGGCGGCGATGCCGCGGGGCGCCACGTAGCGCAGCAGGATCACCAGCGCTCGGGCGGGGCCGAGGCCGAGGTGAAGCTCCTCCGTCAGCACCGTGGCCGGCATGACCCAGCCGGCGAACAGGGCGATGGCGAATCCGCCGAGCGGCAGCATCACGTTCGACGTCAGATGATCGAGCAAGTCGAACACAGTCGCGGTCGCGAAGTCCTCGATCGCGGCCAGAGGATGCCAGTCCGCCCAGCGGTTGAACGACAGCGCGGTGGCGCGCCCGGCGATCCAGCAGCCGCCGGCGGCCACGGCCGCCGCGAGCGCTCGTGGCCAGGCGAACCTGCGGTGGAGGTAGGCCACCGGCATCTCCAGCAGGGAGATCGCCGACGCCAGGGCGGCGACGGTCAGCAGCAGGAAGAATGCGACCGTCATGGCCCCGCCGAAGGGCATGGCCGCCAGTTCCACGGGCATGGTGACGAACACCAGGCCCGGCCCGCTGGCCGGATCGAGGCCGTGGGCAAAGACCACGGGGAACACGGCGAACCCGGCGAGAAACGAAATCAGCGTGTCGCCAACGACGGTGATGATCGCGGCGTGCCGAAGATTGATCGCCCGGTCCGCGTAGGCCGCGTAGGTGACCATCAGGGTGAGGCCGACGCCGATCGAGAAGAACCCGAGCCCGAGCGCGGAGCCGATGGTAGCCAGCACGAAGCCGACACGCCCGGTCCATCTTTCACCGGTCTCAGCCACTCTCGGGACCCCACACGACTCTTCCCCAACCCGCCTAACGGCTCGGCGATGTAGGGCAAGGGGCGGTTCGCGAGAACCGCCGCGCCATCCGTCTTCCCCGGGTCAATCCGGCCAGCGCCGGTGCAGCCACAGCCAGTGGTCGGGGCGGTCCCTGATCCAGGCCTCGATCGTGGCGTTGACGGCGGCGAGCAGGGCCGCCACGGCCTCTGGTCTGGTGCCCTGAAGCGGCGGTTCGAGCCGCGCTAGAGTCAGGCGGAACCGGGCCCTCGGCTGGCGGTCGACCCGGACCAGCACGATCGGTAGATCGAAGCGCAGCGCGAGGTCGGCCAACGCGGTACCGGTCTTCGCTGGCCGGCCGAAGAAATCGACCGCGATGCCCTTGCTGAGCTTCTGGTCGGCCAGCAACCCCAGATGTTCGCCGCGCTTGACGGCGGCCATGAGCTCCCGCGCGCCCGCGCGGCCCTTGGGATGATAGGTGCCGAGGGTCGCTCGGCGGAAGCCCTGCACCAGGCGCTCGACGATCGGGTTGTTGGCGGGACGGTACACGAGGTGGAGCGCCATGCCGGCCTGACCGGCGGCGAGGGACGCGATTTCCCAGTTGCCGAAATGCGCCGAGACGAACAGCACCGGGCGGTTCGCGGCCCGTAACGGCGCCAGATGCTCGAGTCCGACAATTTCCACCGGCCCCGTGGGATCGCCCGTGTCGATGGAGCCGAGGTGGGGATACTCGGCGACCACCCGGCCGAGGTTGTCCCACATGCGGGCCACGGTGGCCCTGATCTGTCCCTCGGTCAGTTCGGGCAAGGCGCGCCGGATGTTGCGACGGGCGATCCGGCTCACGGGCAGCCACGGTCCCAGGGCGCACGCGACGCGCCCCGCGACGTCCGCCGCGACGGTGCGCGGCAGCCGGCCGAGCAGCCCGAAGGCCGCCATGGCGGCCAGTCCTTCCGCGCGATAGCGCAGGGCCCGCCACGGGCTCATGGCGCCACGCGGTCCAACAGGGCGGCCAAGGCCGCCGGGTCGTCCCATGCCACGGTGATGGGGATGGGAATGGCCAACGCCCGGGCCTCGCGGGGCAGACGAACCCAGTCCTTCTCGGTGGTGACCAGACGTGCGCCCTTGGCGGCGGTTTCTTCCACCAAGGCCATGAAGGCGGCCTCTTCGAGCATCCGGTGATCGGCGAACGCATGCCTGGAAGCGAGTGGCAACCCAGCCTCCGCCAGCATGGCGAAGAACTTCTCCGTCCGGCCGATGCCGGCGAAGGCGACCACGGGCCGCCCGGCGAACGCCAGCAGATCGACGGTCGGTACGAAACGCGCACCGAGGATCGGGCGGTCGTGCGCCACGATCCCGCGCCGGTTCTCGCCGACGATGACGATCGCGTCGGACCGCGCGATCGCGTCGCCGGGTGGCTCGCGCAACGGCCCGGCCGGCAGGAGTCGACCGTTGCCGAACCCTTGGGTTCCGTCGACGACGAGGATGCTCAAGTCCTTGGCGAAGGTGGGGTTCTGCAAGCCGTCGTCGCAGACGATCACATCGGCGCCTGCCGCGGCGCGCAAGGCGTGCCGGCGATCCCGGGCGATCCAGGCGGGTGCGACGTCGGCCAGCAGAAGCGCCTCATCGCCCACCGATCGGGCGTCATCCTGGGCAAGCACCACCCGGTGCGGTCCACGGAGGCGCCCGCCGTAGCCCCGCGATACCATGTGCACGCGGGCGCCACGTGCCATCAGCGTCCGGGCGAGGGCGATCGCCACCGGCGTCTTGCCGGCCCCGCCGGCCACCACGTTGCCGACACAGATGACCTTGGCGGCGCCGTGCTCGGTTCGGGCGAGAATGGGGCGGATGCGGGCCAAGACGCCGTAGACCGAGGACAGGGGCGATAGCAACCGCGGCATCCATCCGTCGCTGTCCCAGAACCGGGGCGCCCGCACCGCCGTCACCCGATGGGGTCGAGGACGGGTCGCAGGGCCGCGGCGACCCGGTCGAGGACCCGGGCGCCATGGGCGGTCGCGTCTTGGGCGGCCCTGCTCCGTGTGGCGCGCAGGGCGGGGTCGTCGAACAACCGGCCGAGCGCCGCGGGTAAGGTTTCCGCATCGACGATCTCGGCGGCGCCGCAAGCGGTCAATCGACCCGCGGCCTCGGCGAAGTTCGCCATGTGGCGGCCGAACAGCAACGGGCGCCCAAGCCGTGCGGCCTCCAGGGGGTTGTGGCCGCCCGTGAACAGCAGCGACCCAGCCACGAGGGCAACATCGGCGACCCGGTAGTACAACCCGAGGACACCCAGCGAATCGGCGACATGGATACCGGGTCGCGGCTGTTCTCCGAGACTCCGGCGGGTAACGGCCCTGCCACCGCGGGCGAGGGCCTCGACGATCGCCGGTCCCCGCTCCGGGTGGCGGGGCACGATGACGGTATGAAGGAGGGGCAGGCACGGCGCGAGCGTGTCATGGGCGCGAGCGCAGATTTCCTCCTCCCCCGGGTGGGTGCTGGCGGCAACCCAGATGGGACTGGCGGCCACGCTTCGGCGCAGGGCCGCGAGCTCCCTTTCATCAACCGGTAGGGGTGGCGCCGCCTCCTTGAGATCGCCGAGGTACCGCGCGCCCGGGGCCCCGAGGGCGCGCAGGCGCTCCGCGTCCACCTCGCTCCGCGCCAGGGCGACGGTGAACCCGCCGACCAAGGACCGCGCCAGACCGGGCGCGCAGCGCCAGCGGGCGAAGGAGCGCGCCGACATCCGTCCGTTGACCAGTGCCGTCGGAACCCCGCGCGCCCGGGTCATCGCCAGCAGGTTCGGCCACAGCTCGGATTCCACCCACAGCGCGGCGTCGGGCCGCCAGTGGTCGAGAAACCGGGCCGCCGCCGCCGGCAGGTCGAGGGGTACGAATTGATGGAAGCAACCCGCCGGCAGCCGATCCACGAGGAGCGTCGCCGCCGACACGGTTCCGGTCGTCATCAGGAGGGACCACGCCGGATGGGCGCCGCGCAAGCCGTCGAGCAGCGGCAGCACCGCCAGGGATTCCCCCACGCTGGCGGCATGGGTCCACAGCAGAACCCCTGGAGGGCGCGGAATCGACGCATGGCCGAGCCGTTCGGAGAGCCGCGCGGGGTCTTCCCTGGCGCGGGCCAGCCGATGATCGAGCAAGGGGCCGGCAAGCGGTGTCGCCGCCCAGGTGAGGGCGCGGTACAGGCTCATCCCCGGCCCCATCACGCGGCGATGGGATCGCCCGTCCCAGGCGCCGGCTCGATCGCCGGTTGGCCCACCACACCGTCCGCCTCGGCGGCGAGGGCATTGAGCCTGGCTTCGAGCTCGGCCCGCGCCGCCTCGATCGCCGGCGCGGCGGCATCGCGGGCGACCGTCACAGGTTCACCCCAGACGAAGACCCCGCGGGCGAAGGGCAGGGCGACGATCAACCGGTCCCAGCTCGGCGCCACCCAGCGGCGCGAGACGGCGAAGGCCGCTGGGACGATCGGCGCGCCGGACAGGCGGGCCAGGTCGATGATCGCACCGCCCGCGCGCATCCGGGGACCACGGGGTCCGTCGGGCGTCAGGGCCACCGACGTGCCGCCTTTGAGGGCGCGCAGGAGGTCGCGCAAGGCCGAACCACCGCCCCGCCGGGTCGAGCCGTCGATGGTGGCGAACCCGAGCCGCCGGGTTGCCTCGGCGATCAGCCGCCCATCGGGGTGCGACGAGATCAGCATGGCGACAGGGGCACCGCGTCGCCATGCCAGGGGGCTGAGCAGCAGCCGTCCGTGCCAGAAGGCGCCGATGAACGGTTGGCCCTCGTCCCAGAGGCGCGCTGGAATCTCACCCCGCATTGTCTCCCATCGACCGGTCGTCATCACCAGCCGGGCCCAGAACGCGATCAACCGACCGAGGACCGCCTGCACGGGTCGGGAACGCAGTAGCCGTTTGCGAAGGCCCACGGCCTACCCCGTCGCCACCGCGAGCGGGGCCGAGTCATCGTCGAGCTGCCGGGCATACAGGCGGGCGTAGGTCCCGCCTCGTGCCAGGAGTTCCGCGTGGCCGCCGCGCTCGATGATGCGGCCGCCCTCGATCACCACGGTCGTGTCGGCGGCACGGACCGTGGACAGGCGGTGGGCGATGACCAGGACCGTGCGCCCCCGGCACAGGCGCGCGAGCGCCGCCTGGACCAGCCGTTCGGACTCCGCGTCCAGGGACGAGGTCGCTTCGTCGAGCAGCAGGATCGGCGCATCGCGCAGCATGGCGCGGGCGATCGCCAGACGCTGTCTCTGACCGCCGGACAGGGTGACGCCGCCCTCGCCGATGACCGTGTCGTAACCACTCGGCAACGCCATGATGAAGTCGTGCGCGGCGGCGGATTCGGCGGCGCGCCGAACCGTGTCCATCGGCGCGTCCGGGCGGCCGTAGGCGATGTTGGCGCAGACCGTGTCGTCGAACAGGGCCACGTCCTGGGATACCAACGCGATGGCCCCGCGCAGGGTCGCGAGGGAGACCTCGCGAACGTCCTGGCCGTCGATCGTGACTCGACCCTGGTCCACGTCATAGAAGCGTGGGATCAGGTTCATGATGGTCGACTTGCCCGCGCCGGACGGGCCGACCAGGGCCGTGGTCCGCCCCGCCGGCAGGTCGAGATCGATGCCGGCCAGCGCCGAGCGGGGGCCGTAGGAGAAGTGCACGTCCGCGAACCGGACCGCGCCCGTGGTGATGTCCAAGGCACGCGCGCCGGGCGGGTCCCGCACCAAGGACGCACGGTCGAGCAGGGCGTACAGCCGCTCGGCCGCGGCGAGTCCCTCCTGCAGCGAGGCATTGAGCCCCGCCAGATTCTTCACGGGCTGGTACGCCAGCAACAGGGCGGTGATGAACGAGAAGAACGCGCCGGGCGTGGTTCGTCCGCCGATCACTTGGTTGCCGCCGTAGACGATCACCACCGAGATCGCCGCGCCGGCCAGAACCTCCATGATCGGCCCGGCCAGCGCGCGGGCACGCTGCGACCGGGTCAGGCGCCGGAACAAGTCGTCGGCCAGCGCTCTTGCCCGCGCGCTCTCATGCGCCTCCATGACGTAGGCCTGGATGAGCCGGACGCCGCGAATCGCCTCGGACAGGTAGGCCGCGAACCGGCCGACCGATTCCTGGGTACGTCGCGCGGCACGCCGGACCCGGCGGCCGATCCACGCCATGGGCACGACCGCCAGGGGGAACGCGAAGAAGCTCACGGCCGCCAGAGCCCAGTCCTGGTAGAACATCACCGCGACCAGGAAGACGCAGGTCAACACGCTCTTGGCGAGGCCGGTGAGCGCCGTGGAAACCGCCGCGCGCAGGTGGTTCGCGTCGCTGGTCAGGCGGGCGACGAGTTCACCGGAGGGGGTGCCGTGGAAGAACGTGAGGTCCTGTCGCACGAGGTGGGAGAACACCCGTGCCTGCAGGTCGGCGACGATGCGCTGGCCGACGTGCCCGAGCAGAGTCGCCTCGGCGTAGTCGGCGACCCCCTTGGCGATGAACAGGGTCATGACCAGGAACGGCAGAACGATCAGGCTGGTATGGTCGTGGTCGAGGAACACCCGGTTCAGCACCGGCTCCGTGAGCCAGGCGTAACCGGCCGTCGCAGCCGCGCCGATCATCATGCACAGGGCCGCCGCGGCCAGCCGTCGCGCGTGCGGGCGCACCTCGGACCGGAGCAGCCGGGTGACCAGGCGAAGCGGGGTTCCGGGCGTGGGTTGGGTCACGGCCGCGACCTTAGCATGCGGGCGGATTGAGGGGGACCATGGACCGGCGGGCGTGGTCGGCCTACTACACGGCGAAGCGGATCGGGCAGCAGTGGCTGCAGGTCGAACTCCTGAACCGCCTTCCGGTCGAGCGGGTGCTGGAGATCGGGCCGCACCTCGGGCTGGTGACGGCGATGCTCGACAACGCCGGCTACGACGTCACCACCCTGGATCGCGCCCCCCGCGCCTTCGACCGGCCGGCCGGTCCCCACATCGAAGCGGATCTTCTCGGCCTTCGACCGGAACAAGTACGGGGCTTCGACGCCATCCTCTGCTCCGAGGTCCTGGAGCACCTGCCGTGGGAGGCGGTTCCCGGCGTGCTCAGGGTGCTGCGGGCGAGCGGCGCCCCCATCCTGGTCGTCGCGGTCCCGTACGAAGCCTTCCAAGTGTTGGTGTCGCTCACCCTCAATCGCCATCGAGTCCGCCAGGCCGTGCAGTTCAAGAAACTTCGCTTCCTGCGCCGTTTCCCGACCGAGGGTGGCAACCATCGGTGGGAAGTCGGCTATCGCGGCCACGGTCTCGGGGCCTGGGAGAGGCTGCTGCGACAGGCCGGCTGGACCATCGCGCGGCGCGAATTCACCCACCCCTGCCGCACCGTCGTCCACGTGCTGCGGGCGGAAGACAGGGGTAAGGGCAGCGGTTAGAGTGTGCGGGAGCGTCACGTCGGAGGAGGGGCGACCATGCAGCTCGTCATCGAAGCCGCTGACTACCGCCGTTTGTCCCAGGAAACCCGCGACGAACTTCGCGCGGTGCTCGAAGGTCGCGCGCTCGAGCCGCGCACGAGCAAGAGCAAGAGCAACCCGGCCCTGGGCTGGCGCCGCCCGTTCGACCTGACCCCCGATCTCGCGCGCAAGCTGGTCCATGGGCTGGAGGAGGACCACGTGAAGCGGTTGACTCTGTTCGCCAAGGGCGACGGACGGGTCGCCTTGAGCAAGCTTCTAGCCCTCACCGGCGAGACGGATTTGCGGGCCCTGTCGCACTTCGAGGGGGTGATCACCCGCAAGCTGCGCCGGCTGATCGGCGACGAAGAGAAGAAGGCGACCTTGATCGGCTGGGACTACGATTCGACCCAGTGGAGCGGGGACGGCTGGCGGATCGTCGACGGCATTTACTACGTCACCGAGCCTACCGCCCGGTCCCTGGCCGCCGTGGCGGGGCGCCGGCGGGCGCGGGTATAGCGCGATCTCACAGGCCGGCGACGGTCATCCCGTCGATGCGGACCGTGGGGGCGTCGGTGCCGTAGCGGAAGACCAGGTCGTTCGCGGGGACGAGGGCCTTGAACATGTCGGGCAGCTTGCCGGCGATCGTCACCTCGCTGACCGGATAGGTCGCCCTGCCGTTCTCGATCCAGAAGCCGGCGGCGCCGCGGCTGTAGTCGCCGGTCACCAGGTTGACCCCCATGCCGATCAGCTCGGTCACGTAGAACCCTTGGGCGATGTCGGCCATCAGCTGGGCCGGCGTCGCGGTGCCCGGGTGCAAAAAGAGGTTGGTGGTGCTGGGTGACGGCACGCCCGAGGTGCCGCGCGCCGCGTGTCCGGTGGTGCGCAGGCCGAGCTGCCGCGCCGAGCGGCAATCAAGCAGCCAGGTGGTCAACACGCCGTCGTCCACCAGGTGCATGGAACGGTTGCGTACGCCCTCGCCGTCGAACGGCCTGGAGCGTAGGCCGCGGCGACGGTGCGGGTCGTCGGTGATGCGAATACCGGGGGCGAAAACACGCTTGCCGAGCTGTTCCTTGAGGAAGCTGGTGCCGCGCGCAATGGACGGGCCGGAGATCGCGCCGGCGAGGTGGCCGAGCAGCCCGCGCGAGATCCTGGGATCGTAGACGATCGGCACCTTGGCGGTCGCCACCTTGCGGGCGCCGAGGCGATGGACCGCGCGTTCTCCGGCGCTGCGACCGATCGTCGCCGGGTCCGGCAGGTCGGCGAGGAAACGGGCGCTGGCACCGTCATAGTCGCGCTCCATGGCGTCTTCCTTGCCGGCGAGGACCGAGGCACCGACCGAGAAACTGGTGCCACCGTACGACCCGACGAAACCGTTGCTGGCGACGAGGATCGCTCGGCTGCGGCCCCAGCCGGCGTCGGCGCCCTCCGAATTGGTGACGCCGGGCACGGCCCTGGCCGCGTCCTCGGCGATGGTCGCCATGGCCAGCAGGCATTCCGGCGCGGGCTCCGCCGGGTCGGCGAGTTCCAGGTCGGGAAAGTCACCCGCGAGCTCGGCGGGATCCGCGAGGCCGCAGTGCGGGTCCTCGGGCGCGGCGCGGGCCATGGCGATGGCGCGCGCGACGACCTCGGCGAGGGCGCTCTCGCCGTGATCGGTCGAGGACACGGTGGCCTGGCGCTGGCCGACGAAGACACGGAGGCCGAGATCGCGGCCCTCCGAGCGCTCGACGCCTTCGAGCTTGCCCAATCGCCGCCCTACGGAGAGCGAGATGCCTTCTACCAGCAGGGCATCGGCCCCATCGGCGCCGCCGCGCCGCGCCAGGGCGACGAGATCGGCTAGGAGGTCGGTATCGGTTCGCGTCATGGGGCCCTTACGTATCACAGGCCGCGGGGAATCCAGCGGGCGAGAAAGGCGAAGCCGAACAGGGCGATCCCGGTGGTGAGATAGACCACGGACAGGTCGAAGACGCTGAGCAGGGCGGCGAACAGCATGGTCGGCAGGAGCCAGGCGATGTCCCGGTACGAGGTGAAGATCATCGTCATTTCCGGCCGCTCGTGGGCGCGCACGGCGCGCATGAAGGGAATGTAGCCGACCGAATCCAGGGTCACGGCGCACAGCGCCGCGGCGAGTTGCAGGCTGGCCGCGAGCCAGGAGTGCTCAAATAAGAGGCCGGTCCCGAGCGTGAGCGAACCCATCGCCAGGAAACAGGCGATGAACACGCGGCGCAGGCCGAAGCGGCGGCCGAACCAGCCCAGCAGCGGGGTGACGAAGAGAAACGCCGTGCCGCAGCTCAAGACCAGGGCGCCGGTCGTGGCGCTCTCGCCCGCCTGCACCACGGTGATCGGGAGGTAGACGAAAAACGCCACCCACCAGCATTCGCGGCCGAAGTTGAGCAGCCAGGCGAGCACGAGCCTGGGCTGCGCGGCGAAGCGCCGGACGCTGGCCCATGGGTTCGCCGACTGCCCCGCCGCGCGCTGCGCGGTGATCGGCGGCGCCATCCCGAGGCCGCGAAAATAGGCGAGGAACCCGCAGGCGACGGCGGCGCTGAACAGATACACCCCAGCCGGCGATCCGGACTCGTACAGCCACACCCCGAACCACGGCCCGAAGCTCCAGGCGAACGCCGCGGCGAAGGTGCGCAAGGGTTCGGACCGGCCGAGCATGGTCTTCGGGATGTACTCCATGATGTAGAGGCTGATCACGATGTTGGTGCAGGCCACGGCGACGGCGCGCAGCAGCAGACCGCCGACCAGCCCCGCGGTCGTCGCCGTCCACAGCAGGAAGGGCGCCGCGAACAGCAAGACCCCGCCCAGGGTGTAGACCGCGTCGGCGCGGAAACGGCGCACCAGCCAGGGGATGGTGAAGGTCGCGGCGAGCCCGGCCCAGCCGACCGCCGAGAACACCGCGCTGACGTTGCGGGCGGAGCCGACCACATCGAGCGCGACCAGCGGCAGCAGGGCGGCGAAGCAGGCCCGCGACAGCCCGTCCAGGGCACTGAGCAGGGCGAACACCCAGGGGCCGGGGGTGGTGAGGGCCGTGCGGATCCTGGACGACATCGCCGCCTCGTATACGATCGCGGGCCGTGGCGCTAGAGCACGTTCCGACCACGGTGACTCGGTCGGATCGGCCCCCTCCCCCGACCCCTCCCGCAAGGGGAGGGGAGAAGCAAGACATGACCCGCGCGTCCCCCTCCCCTTGCGGGAGGGGTCGGGGGAGGGGCGGGTCAACATGAACGGAACGTGCTCTAGGGGCGCCCGGGGCGCCCGGGGTGCTAAAGGCGCGGCTCGATCGGCTTATCGAACACCAGATAGAGGGGCTGGAAGCCGAACCGTTCGTGGCTGGCGATGGCGGTGGGGTTGGCGGCGATGGCGCCGATCCGCATGCGCTTCATGCCGCGCTCGGCACAGTGGTCCTCGGCGGCCTGGTAAAGCTGCTGCGCCACCCGGTGGCCGCGTTCCCCGGCCAGGACGAAGATGTCGGCGACATAGCCGAAGCGGCGGTAAACCTCACGGATGCTGATGTCGTCGTCCGTGTCCAGCCAGCAGCAGACGAAGCCGATGGGCCGGCCTTCGCGCTCGGCCACGAACAGCGCGCCCTCTTTCGCCGCCATCTCGCGTTCAAGATCGGCGACATAGGCCTCGGACATCTCCGCGGCCGGCAGCTTGCTCGGATCCGCCTTGTGCTCGTGCTCCTGCAATGCGCTCTCGAAGGCGACGATCGTCGCCCGGTCGGTCGGGCGCCAGAAGCGGATGACGAGGTCGGTGTTCACTGGTCCTAGGCCCACACGCGGACGACGCCGTACTTGTCGAAGGCCTCATCCGCGCTGATGATAGGCAGGGATTCAAGCAGGGATTGGGCGATCAGGATCCGATCGAACGGATCGCGCAACGGGTCGGGAAGCTCGCCGGCTCTTTGCGCATGGGCGAACGTGATCGGCAACTCCGTGAACCCATGGCTTGCCACGGTTCCACCGAGATCGTCGGCAAGGTTCCTCCTATCCTTCAAGCGACCAATTCGCACTTTTGTTACGATCTCCCATACCGAGACCGCGCTGACGAAGGTCACGGTCGTCGCCTTCGTGAGGAGCCGTCGCTGCGATCCCGGCAGCTTGCTGCTACCGTCCAGCCACCAGAGCAGCGCATGGGTGTCCAGGAGGTAGCGCGACATGGGTGGCTCAACGCTCCCATGCCGCCAACTCCTCCTCGGGAAGGGGCTCGTCGAAATCGTCGCCTATCGTGAAGCGGCCCCGCATCGAGCCGAACCCGCGTTTCGGCGCGGGCACCGGCTGCAACCGGGCGACGGGCATCTTGCCCCGGGCGATGACGATCTCCTCGCCGGCGCAGGCCCGTACGATCAGCCGCGAAAGCTGGGTCTTGGCTTGGTGGATGGTCACCGTGGCCATCGGCGTTTCTCCTTAGCTAACCAACTTAGCTAATTCGGTTCGCCGGCGCAATCTCACCGCCAGATCGGCTTGCCGGCGCCGGGCAATCCCAGGCTCGACCAGCGTTCGGTGACGCGGGCGATGACGTCTTCGCTCATGCGGATCCTGGTGCCCCAGTCGCGTTTCGTCTCGGGTGGCCATTTATTGGTGGCGTCCAGGCCGATCTTGCCGCCGAGGCCGGACTCCGGCGCGGCGAAGTCGAGGTAATCGATCGCCGTGCCTTCGATCTGGGTCACGTCGCGGACCGGGTCCATGCGGGTCGCGATCGCCCACATCACGTCCTTCCAATCGCGCGCATCGATGTCGTCGTCCACGACGATCACCCACTTCGTGTACATGAACTGCCGCAGGTACGACCACACCGCCATCATGATCCGCTTGGCGTGGCCGGGATAAGCCTTGCGGATGGCGACGACGGCGATGCGGTAACTGCACCCCTCGGGTGGCAGCCAGAAGTCGACGATCTCGGGGAACTGTTGCTGCAGCAGGGGGATGAACAGCTCGTTCAGCGCCTCGCCCAGGACCGAGGGCTCGTCCGGCGGCCGTCCTGTGAAGGTCGAGAGGTAGATCGGATCGCGCCGCATGGTGATGGCGGAGATCGTGAACACGGGAAAGCGCTCGACCGCGTTGTAGTAACCGGTGTGATCGCCGTAGGGCCCCTCGTCACCCTGGTCGTCGAGGGATACGTGGCCCTCCAGCACGATCTCCGCCTCGGCCGGCACCATCAGGGGGATGGTCCTGCAGGCCGCGAGCTCCACGCGCTCGCCGCGCAGGAGGCCGGCGAACTGGTATTCCGACATAGTGTCCGGAACGGGGGTTACGGCGGCGAGAATCGTGCCGGGATCGGCGCCGATCACGGCGGCGGCCGGCAGGGGCTCGCGCCGCTCGCGCTTCCAGCGGTCGTGGTGCTGCGCGCCGCCCCGGTGCTTCAGCCAGCGCATCAGGGTGGTGTTCCGCCCCGTCACCTGCATGCGGTAGATGCCGAGGTTGGCCTTGTCGGTCGCGCCCCCGCCCGGTCCCTGGGTGACGACCAGCGGCCAGGTGATGAGGGGTGCCGGTTCGCCCGGCCAGCAGGTCTGGATCGGCAGGTGGCCCAAGTCGATGTCGGCGCCCTGCAGGACGATCTCCTGGCACGGCGCCGCGCTCACGACCCGGGGCTTCATGGCCATCACCGTGCGGGCGAGGGGCAGAAGCTTGAGCGCATCGCGCCAGCCCTCCGGCGGCTCGGGTTGGCGCAGGAAGGCGAGGGTGCGGCCGACCTCGCGCAGTTCGTGGGGCTCGCGTCCCATGCCCCAGGCGACCCGCTCGACGGTGCCAAACAGGTTGGCGAGGACGGGCATGTCGAAGGCCCGCCCGCCCTCTCCGACGACGGTCTCGAACAGCACCGCCGGACCCTTGTCCGCGAGCAGCCGTGTCTGGATCTCGGTGATCTCCAGCACCGGCGAGACCGGCGCCTTGACGCGCACGAGCCGCCCGGCCGCCTCCAGCCGGGCCATGAAATCCCTGAGCGAGCGGTAACCCATCAGCGTCTGGAGCGTGCGAATCCGGATACGCTCGCGTCCAGCACCTTTGTTGTCATCGCCCGGCGTGACCGGGCGATCCACGGTGGCGGATTACGGTGCCTGTTGCCCTGGATGCCCCGACCAAGTCGGGGCACGACATCGTTGCGGGTTCCCAATCGCCGAGCTTCATCCCGCATTGTCCTCCATGACGTCACTGCTTTCACGCCCACAGCACCGCATGGGGCCAAGCGTGTTCACTCGCCGTCAAATCGGGTGTGGTCATTGGCATCGCATCGAGATTCTCACCCAATTGGCTTGTTGGTTCGCGGCGCAAAGTTACTCCGCTGCGAACGCGGTAGCGCTGCGCAACTCCGCCCCGACCTCCAGTGTCGCCAACACCTTGCCCAGCGCGCCGCGGAAGGCGCCGCGCGCGTAGGCGCCACCGATCGCCTTGGCGGCCTTGAGCCAGGCGAGCTCGTTGCCGGCCGGCCCATCGCGGACCGTGATCGCACCCTCGCCGAGCTCAACCGTCATCCGCGACCCGGCGGCGGTATCTCGGGCGATCACGCGTTTCAAGAGGACGGCCGGTGTCTCGGCGGACGGCAGCACCTGCAACAGGAGGTGTGGATAGCGGGCGACCTGGGGCAGCTTCCGCCCCGGCGCCGGGTCGGCGATCACCGCGACCTCGACGTGCGCGTCCTTGCGGATCATCGCTGCCGTGGCCGCCCGGCCGGTCTTTTGCAGCGTGCCCACGGCGTACTTCTTGGGGTAGCCGAACGGCTCGCGCCCCAACGCCAGCGCGTCGTCGGTGTCGATGTAGCAGAAGGCGTAGTAGCCGCCGATCGTGTCGCGGAATCGCGCCGGGACGATCACCCCGCCGCCGCAAAACGGCTCGACCCCGAAGGCGCTGTTCAGCTTCACGACCTCGATCCAGGCATGGGCGGAAACGAAGGCGAACGGCGTCGGCTTCAGAAAGTCGCGCAGCGCGCCCTCGTCGACCTCGACCAGGACGCTGACGGACTCGGCGTCATCCGAGCCGTACTCCAGGCTCGGCGGAAACAGGGGGGCATGGATGGGGATGTTGTTCATGGCGGGGCTCCCTCGCGGCGCCCTAGATATAGCACGCCCGAAGGTGCCCGCCTTGCACCGGGAAGGCGAATCGGGCATCGTCCGGCGGGCTTGCGCCGGGACCCGCCACGATGACGGATACGCTCACGACCATGACGCTGTCCGGGCGGCGGCTCGCTGGTGCCATCGCCCTGCTGGTCGCCGTCGGACTGACCTGGGGGTCCAGCTACTCGATCGCCAAGATCGTCACCGAAGCCGGATTCGATCCCCTCGGGATGACGCTGTGGCAGGGGCTGGGCGGCGGCATCGCCCTCGGGTTCGTCGGTCTCGTTCGCCGCCGCCTGCCGCCCCTGCGCCTCACGTACCTGCGCTTCTACCTGCTCTGCGGCTTTCTCGGCACGGCGCTGCCCTCCGCCGTATGGTTCTGGGTCGCGCCGAAGCTGCAATCCGGGATCGTGGCGATCAGTGCGGCCCTGGTGCCGCTGGTGACCCTCGCGCTCGCGCTGGCGTTCAGGGTCGAGCGGTTCGAGCCAAAGCGGGCTCTGGGCATCGGCCTGGGACTGGCGGCGATCCTCTTGATCGTCGTGCCCGAATCCGGCCTGCCCGATCCCGCCATGGTCGGTTGGATGCTGCTCAGCTTGATTATTCCCGCGTGCTATGCTGCGGAGAACATGGTGCTCACCATCATGCGGCCGCCCAGGATCGACAGCCTCACGTTGCTCTGCGGTATGTTGCTGGCGAATGGGATCATCATGCTGCCGGTGGTGGTGCTCACCGACGGCTGGATCGATCTGGCGGGACCGTGGACCTCGACGCACTGGTACTTCGCGCTGCTCGTCACCGTGAACGCCGTGTCCTACGCCATGTTCATCGAGCTGATCCGGATAGCGGGGCCGGTATTCGCGGCGCAGGAAGGCTACGTCATCACGGCGTCGGGTGTTCTGTGGGGCATCCTGGTGTTCAGCGAGATGCACAGCATCTGGGTATGGCTCGCCATCGGCGTGATGTTCGCGGGCTTCGCGCTCGTGAGCCCACGACGCCGTGTATCAAGCGCCTGACTCGGCATCACGATGGCGGGCACGTCGAACCTCAAGGGCTGGCGCCTCGCCTATGCGATCGCTGTCCTGGTCTTCACCGGTGCGTCCTGGGGGGTCTCGTATTCGATCGCCAAGATCGCCACGGAAGCCGGGTTCGACCCGTTTGGCATGACATTGTGGCAGGGGCTGGGCGGCGGGCTCCTGCTGCTCGCCCTATGCGCCGTGCGCGGGAGTCTCCCGCCCGTGAGCCTGCGTCACCTGCGGTTCTACCTGTTGTGCGGGACCCTGGGCACCGCGGTACCCTCGTTCATCTGGTTCTGGATCGCCCCGAAGCTGCCGTCCGGGCTGGTCGCCATCACCGGATCGCTGGTGCCGCTGATGACTCTGTCGCTGGCCCTGGTCTTCCGGGTCGAGGGCTTCGAGCCGAAGCGGGCACTGGGGATTCTGCTCGGGTTCGGCGCGGTGTTGCTGATCGTGGTGCCGGAACCGGGCATGGCCGGGTGGTTCCTCGTCAGCCTGGTCATCCCCCTGTGCTACGCCAGCGAAAACCTGGCCATCACCCTGATGCGCCCGCCACGGATCGATTCGGCTGCCGTGCTGTGCGGCATGCTGCTCGCGGGAGCCGGGTTGGCCCTGGTGCCGGTGGTCGCGACCGGCGGGTGGGTCGATCTTTCACCCCCCTGGGGCGAGGCCGAGTGGCTGCTGGTCCTGTTGGTCCTGATCAATGTTCTTTCGTACTTCAGCTTCATCGAGCTGATCCGCGTCGCCGGCCCGGTGTTCGCGGCCCAGCAGGGCTACATCACGACGGTTTCGGGAATCCTGTGGGGGATCGCGATCTTCTCCGAACGGCATTCGGGCTGGGTCTGGATCGCCGTGGCCGTGATGTTCTCGGGATTGGCGCTGGTCAGCCCCCGCGGTCGGCGTCAGCCGACGTAGCGCGCAAGGGTGAAGGCGGCCGCCACCAGCCAGCCGAAACCCACGTTGGCGCGGAACTTGGCCAGGCAATCCTCGGGCCGGTCCAGCTCGACGGCGGCGGTCTGCCAGGCGACGTGCGCCGCCGCCGGCAGCAGCAGCCCCAGGATCGCCCAGCCGTGGCCGGCCGCCAGCGCCGCCGCCGCAAAACCCGCGACCGCCACGCCGTAGAACCCGGCGAGCCAGGGCCGGGTCGCCCGACCCAGGCGCCGGGCCGAGGACTTGATGCCGGCACGCTCGTCGTCGGCCTTGTCCTGGTGGGCGTAGATCGTGTCGTAGCCGAGGGTCCAGGCGATCCCGGCGCCATAGAGGATCAGGGCCGGGAGTTCCAGCGTTCCCCGGACGGATACCCAGGCAAGCAAGGCGCCCCAGTTGAAGGCGAGGCCGAGGAAGACCTGCGGCCACCAGGTGATCCGCTTCATCAAGGGATAGAGCGCCACCAGCGGCAGCGAAGCGGCACCCAGGGCGATGCCCTCGCGCGGCAATTGCAACAGGACGGCAAGGCCCGCCGCAAGCAAGACCATGAGGAACGCGAGGGCCCGGGACAGGCGCAATTCGCCGCTGGCCAGGGGTCGGGTCGCGGTGCGTGCAACCGCCGCGTCGAGATCGCGATCGATGATGTCGTTGATGACGCAACCCGCGGCGCGCATGACGACGGCGCCTGCGCCGAACAGGGTGAAGAGCCACGGGTTCCCACCGGCGAGCAGCAGGCTCCACCAGCACGGCCAAAGCAGCAGCCAGATGCCGACCGGCTTGTCGACGCGGGCGAGCCGCAGATAGGGGCGCGCCCACGCGGGCGCGTGGCGGATCCAACCCGGCGCGGGTTGGGCCTGGGCGGCCGTGGCGCTCATGGTGTAGGATTCTTACGACGTTCCTCCCGACAATCCAACATGACTGAACCGGTAGCGATGACCAAGACCGACGCACGTCCACGCATCCGGCTCTGTGTCGAGGAGTCGCTCGGCCCTGCTGCACGGGTTACGTTGGGCGAGGCCCTGGCCCACTATCTCGTCCATGTGATGCGGGCGGAGGTGGGAACCGAGGTCGCCCTGTTCAACGGTCGCGATGGGGAATGGCGCGCCCGTCTGGCCGCGGCGACCCGGCGCGGCGCGACCATCGAGACGCTTTCGCTTTTGCGGCCGCAGGGCGCCGAGCCGGACCTTTGGCTGGTGTTCGCCCCGATCAAACGGGCCCGCCTTGATTTCGTCGCGGAGAAGGCGACCGAGCTCGGGGTGTCGGAATTGCGGCCGGTGCGCACGGCGCGCACGGTCGTCGATCGGGTGAACCGGGAGCGCATGGCGGCCAACGCCCGCGAGGCGGCCGAGCAGACCGACCGTCTGTCGGTGCCCGTCTGCCAGCCGATGGTCCCCCTCGGCGACATGATCGCCGCCTGGCCCGCCGGGCGCCGGCTTCTGTTCTGCGACGAAAGCGGGGCGGGCGCCCCGATCGCCGCCGCGCTTGACGCGGCAAGGGCGGCCGGGGCATGTCCCTGGGCGGTGCTGACCGGCCCCGAGGGCGGGTTCACGCCGGCGGAGGCGGAAGCCTTGCGCGCCATCCCTGGCGCGCTGGGCGTCGGGCTCGGGCCGCGGCTGCTGCGTGCCGATACGGCCGCGCTCGCTGCCTTGGCCTGCTGGCAAGCGGTGCTGGGGGACTGGTACCAGACGCCCCGAAGCGAGTGAGGAGGAGAGCGGATGTCGGGACCGTCGCGGGGGTCGAGCGAGCCGATCGAGGATTGGCGTCAGCTCATCGAGGCGATCGAGCGCGGCGGCAAGCCACGCGCCGACTGGCTGATCGGCACGGAGCACGAGAAATTCGCGTTCAACCTCGCGGATTTGCGCCCGGTGCCCTATGACGGTCCCGGCGGAATCCGGGCCCTGCTCGAGGGGATGCGTCGGTTCGGGTGGACGCCAATCATGGAGGGCGAGACCATCATCGGGCTCAACCAGGGGCTCGAGAACATCTCGTTGGAACCCGGCGGCCAGTTCGAGCTGTCGGGGGCACCGCTTGCGTCGGTCCACGAGACCTGCGCCGAGGTCAACACCCACCTGGAGCAGGTGAAGACCGTGGGCGCCGAGCTCGGGATCGGATTCCTGGGCCTTGGGTTCCAGCCGAAATGGTCGCGGGCCGAATCGCCCTGGATGCCGAAGGGCCGGTACAAGATCATGCGCGCCTACATGCCGAAAAAGGGCGGGCTCGGCCTCGATATGATGCTGCGCACCTGCACGGTGCAGGTGAACCTGGATTTCGCGAACGAAGCCGACATGGTGAAGAAGTTCCGGGTCGGCATCGCGCTCCAGCCGGTGGCGACGGCGCTGTTCGGCAATTCGCCGTTCACCGAGGGACGACCCAACGGGTTCCAGAGTTTCCGCAGCCAGATCTGGCTCGACACCGATCCGGATCGCACCGGCATGCTGCCTTTCGTGTTCGCGGACGGCATGGGGTTCGAGCGTTACGTCGACTACGCCCTCGACGTGCCCATGTACTTCGTCTACCGCGACGGCCGCTACATCGACGCGAGCGGCCAGTCGTTTCGCGATTTCCTCGACGGCAAGCTTGCCGCCTACCCCGGCCAGATCCCGACGCTCGGCGATTGGGACGACCATCTGACCACCCTGTTTCCCGAGGTTCGGCTGAAGCGGTACATGGAGATGCGCGGCGCCGACGGCGGCCCCTGGCGGCGGATTTGCGCCCTGCCTGCCCTGTGGGTGGGCCTAGTCTACGACCAGGCGGCCCTGGACGCGGCCTGGGACCTGGTCAAGGGCTGGACGGACGCGGACCGGCGGATGATGCGCGAGCAGGTGGGGCGGCTCGGTTTCGCCACGCCCACCCCGGTCGGCACCATGCTGGAGCTCGCGCGGCGGGTGCTGGCGATCGCCAACGAGGGCCTGAAGCGGCGGGCGACGGGCAAAGGCAAGGTCCTGGACGAAACTTCGTTCCTCACCACCCTGCACGAGATCGTCGCCCACGGGCGCACCCCAGCCGAGGACCTGTTGACCGCGTTCGGCACCCGCTGGGAAGGCTCGGTCGATCCCGCCTTCCGCGAGTACGCCTTTTGAGGGACATCCTTGACCAGGACCTCGATACCGTGTCCTACGGCGCGTATTGTAGTCGCAAGGAATCGCCGGTTACCCGCGACGAACTCGCATTCGGCATGAGCCCTGCCTTGGGTTTCGTCGCGACCGTGCAAAGCGGTCGGCGGCTTAGAGAGGACGAGCGCCAGCGGGTCTCCGGTCAAACGCATTGGAATGGTGATTATTAATCCCAGGCGATTCAAATAGTTTGTCTAAACCATTTAGCGCGTCACCATTATCTGAGAACTCAAATACCTCGGGACCGATCATAACGTCTCTATTATGTTCTTCCCAATGTAAGCGCCGGAGAGAAAATCCCTCAGAGCCCATCCGGGAAGTTTGGACTCAGGAACATGGTTGTGGCCTGGTGAGCCTGCGGAGCATGAGGCGGATTATGGCGAGGCGGATGAAGGCGACCGCGATCCTGGCGTGACGCTCGAAGTCGCGAGCGAGGCGACGATTGCGGCTGATCCAGGCCAGCGTCCGCTCCACGATCCATCGTTTGGGGAGTACCTCGAAGCGATGGAGGTCTGGGCGCTTGACGATCTCCAGGGTCCAGGTTC
>SHVY01000020.1 GCA_009694045.1 Alphaproteobacteria bacterium
CGGACCGGCAAGAACGGCTGGCATGGCGTCGTCGGACTGCTCCGTCAGTCCGTCTTTGGCCGCCTCGCCGGCTACGAGGACGTGAACGACGCCGACCGGCTGGGGCGCGATCCCGCGATGCGCTGGATCGTCGCCGCCATCTTCGTCAGCCAGGCTAAGTTTAGCTCCGCACGCAAAGGGGCGACCTGAACTCGCTACCGCGATCAATCACCTAAACCTGGATGCCGGTCCGGACGATGTCGGCGTCGACGGCCAGGGTGGCGCGTGTCCGGCGGCAAGGGCTATCTGTGCGTCCCGCACGTCGCGCGCGGCCCGTAGGCGATCCACGCGGGCGTCAAGGCGATGCGTCACGCGATCACTAGGCGCGGCAAGCGTGCGTCGGCGTCGATCCAGGACGCGGCGATTTCGGGTTGCTCCGCCATGGCCTCGGGCACGGTTTGACCTTCGCCGACGGTCAAGATCAGTGGCAAAATGGGCGGCCGGCGGCGGCCGGCTTCGATGCGGGCCACGAGCACTTCTGGCTGCCGGAGTTGCACCGGCGCCGGGGACTGCTGATCCGCGCGAGCGGTCGGGGAACCGTGGCGGAAGCCGAAGCGTGCTTCGCGAACGCCCTCGCGGCGGCGCGCGAGCGGGAGATGCGGTCCCTCGAGCTCCGCGCCGCCATGAGCCTCGCGGAGCTTTGGTCCGGCCGGGGCGAGCGCGCCCGTGCCCATGACCTGCTGGTCCCGATCTACGGTTGGTTCACCGAGGGTTTCGACACCCCCGATCTGATCGAGGCGAAGGAGTTGCTGGACGAGCTTTCCGCCAGTGGGTCTTGACGCGCGCCACGGCGTACCTACTTACAGTCATGCGGACGCCATGACGGGTCCGCCGCGCCGCGAGACCAAGGTTCGACCCATCGGGTGGGCCCGCAAGCGCGAGATCGTCACCTTGCTCATCGGAGGATGTGACCCATGCGTACCTATGATCTTTCCCCCCTGTTCCGTTCCACCGTCGGCTTCGATCGCTTGAGCACCCTGATGGATGCCGCGTTCGGCGCCGAGGAGGCCGGCAACGGCTATCCCCCCTACAACATCGAGAAGCTGGACGAGGACGCCTATCGCATCACCATGGCGATGGCGGGCTTCGCCGAGAAGGACATTTCCCTCACCGCCCAGGACAACCTGCTGGTGATCGCCGGCCGTATTCAGGGCGATGGCGAGGGCGAACGCAAGTTCCTCTATCGCGGCATCGCCACCCGGGCGTTCGAGCGCAAGTTCAGCCTGGCCGACCACATCAAGGTCACCGGCGCCTCGCTGGTGAATGGGCTGCTGCACGTCGAACTGGCGCGCGAGGTGCCCGAGGCGATGAAGCCCCGGCAGATCAAGATCGCCACCAAGACGGCCAAGGAGTCGACGGTGATCGAGGGCTCCCGCTCGGCGGCCTAACCGCTCTTCAAGTTTCTGCGAAACGGGGCGGTGCGAGCGATCGTCCCGCCCTCTTGTCTTCCTCCCGTCGACGCGGCATCCTCCCGCCCGATTCAACCAGGAGGTTCTCATGCTCGCCTACATCATGGTCGGAACCAACAACGTGAAGAAATCCGCGAAGTTCTACGATGCGGCGTTGGCCCCGCTCGGGCTCGTGCGCACCGGCGGCGGCGATCGCTACCTGGGTTACGGCCCCAAGAAGGCGCCGAAGAAGTCGGCGTTCTTCGTGACCAAGCCGTACAACAAGAAGAAGGCGTCGTTCGGCAACGGCACGATGATTTCGCTCGCCGCGTCGTCGAAGAAGGCCGTGGATGGTTTCCACGCGGCGGCGATCGCCAATGGCGGCAAGGACGACGGCAAGCCGGGCCCGCGCCCGGCCGACAACACCAACTACGTGGCCTATGCCCGGGACCCCGATGGCAACAAGATCTGCGCCTACTGCGCCAAGGCGAAGTGATGCTCGATTACCTCACCCTCGGCACCAACGACGTGAAGAAGGCGGCGGCGTTCTACGACGCGGTCTTCGGCGCGCTGGGCCATGTGCGCACCGAGACGATGGACAACGAGCTAGCTTACGGTTCCGCGCCGAAGCCGGGCGAGAAGCCCCAGTCCTTGATCTTCGTCACCGCGCCCTACGACAAGGCGCGGGCGACCAACGGCAACGGCACCATGCTAGCGCTCAAGGCCGCGTCGCGGAAGGCGGTGGACGCGTTCCATGCCGCCGCCCTCAAACACGGCGGCAAGGATGAGGGCGCACCCGGCCTGCGCACCTATTCGCCCACCTGGTACGCCTGCTACGTTCGCGATCCCGATGGCAACAAGCTCTCGGCCGTTACCCACGCGGCGGAGTAGCGGGCAAGGGTGATCGGGCACGAGTGAGCGTGGGCACGCGCGGCCCGATCCCGCCCGGCGTCCCGCTCGCCCTCCTGTCGGCGGGACTGTTCGGCGCCACGGTGCCGCTCGCCAAGCTGCTGCTTGGCCAGGCCGATCCCTGGCTCCTCGCCGGGATCTTCTACCTCGGGGCCGGGTGCGGCCTGGCCGTGGTCGCGGCCATCGGCCGCCTGGGTCGGGCGGACCGTCCCCGCCGTGAAGCCGCGGTCGCCGGACGGGGTTGGTGGTGGCTCGCGGCCGCGGTCTTCGCCGGCGGCATCGTCGGTCCGGTCCTGCTCATGGTCGGGCTTGCCCGGACGACGGCCTCGACTTCGGCCCTGCTCCTCAATCTGGAGGGCGTGTTCACGGCCCTGATCGCATGGTTCGCGTTTCGCGAGAACGTGGACCGGCGCATCGCGGCGGGCATGGCGGCGATCGTCGCCGGCGCGATCGTGCTGTCGTGGCAGGACACGCCCGTGCTCGACACCCTCGTCGGCCCGGCCTGTGTCGCCCTCGCGTGCCTCGCGTGGGCCCTGGACAACAACCTCACCCGCCGGGTCGCCCTCAGCGATCCGGTTCAGGTCGCGATGCTCAAGGGGTTGGTGGCGGGGGCGATCAATACGGCGATCGCGCTCGCCTTGGGCGCCGCCGTGCCCGCCGGCGACGTGATCCTGGCCGCCGCCACGGTCGGTTTTCTCGGCTACGGAGTGAGCCTGGTCCTGTTCGTGTTGGCCCTCCGTCACCTGGGCACGGCCAGAACCGGGGCCTACTACGCCGCCGCGCCGTTTGTCGGCGCCGCCCTGTCGATCGTCGTGTTCGGCGATTCCGTAGGGCTCGGGTTCGGCGTGGCCGGGGCGCTCATGGCCCTGGGCGTCTGGTTGCACGTGACCGAGCAGCACGAGCACGAGCACCAGCACGAGCCGCTGGCCCACAGCCATCGGCATGCGCACGACGCGCATCACCGGCACCGGCACGGCCCCGGCGATCCGCCCGGAGAAACCCACGCACATGCCCACCAGCACGGCGCGTTGCGCCACGCCCATCCCCATTTCCCCGACGCCCACCATCGCCATCCACACTGAATCGCGGACAGTCAGCGGGCGGCTGCCCAGTCGCTCCGGCGCAGGCGATAGAGGACGTGACGGCGCAGCGGGTGCCCTTCCGGCAGCCGCGGATGCTCGAAGTCCTCGCCATGCCCAGACGGGCCATCACGGCGCGGGATCGGGTGTTTGCCGGCACGGTGAAGGAAACGATCTCGTCGAGCCCCAGTGCCGCGAAGCCGTAGGCGACTGCGCGGCGTGCGGCCTCGCTTGCATAGCCCTTGCCCCAATGGGTGCGCGCGAGTCGCTACCCGACCTCGACCGCCGGCGCGCATGGCATCACGTCGGGCACGCGCATCAGCCCGACATAGCCCGAGAAGGACGCGACGCCCGGAACCTCCAGCGCCCAGAGTCCGAAACCGTGCGCGGCGAAGTGTTCGCCGATCTGGGCCGCCAGCGCGTCGCTCTCGGCCCGGTCCAGCAGCTTCGGATAATGCGCCATCACCGCCGCATCGGCGTTGAGGGCGGCGAACGGCGCCAGATCCTCGGCGCGCCAGGGGCGCAGGATCAGGCGATCCGTAGGCAGAATCGGCGCCGTCACTTCGTCGCTCCCGATCTTCGGCATCGACGCTATAGTCCCGCCCGGCGGGATCGCCGCAAGTGTTTCACGCGCCAACGAGGGTGGCCATGGGCGACGCACTGGCAGGTAAGCGCGTGCTGATAACCGGGGCGGGGGCGAACATCGGCGCCGCCACCGCGCGGGCGTTGGCCCAGCGTGGCGCCCGGCTCGCGCTGGTCGATCGCGACGCCGACCGGGCCTTGGCGATCGCCAAGGAACTGGGCAACGGCGCCGCACCCCTGACCGCCGACGTGACCCGACCGGAGGAGCTGGAAGCCGCCGCGCAGGCCGCTCTCGATCGGTTCGGAGGGTTCGACGGGCTGGTCAACAACGCCGGCTACGGCTACGTGACCCCGATCCTCGAGACCCCGCCGCCGGACTTCGCCTACACCCTGGCGATCAACCTCACCGCGCCCTATCTCCTCAGCCGGCGGATCGCGCCGCACATGCCGAACGGCTCGGCGATCGTCAACCTGATCTCGATCTACGGGGTGGTCGCGGCGCCGGACCGCGCGGGTTACTGCGCCAGCAAGGCGGGCCTCGCCATGCTCACCCGGGTCCAGGCGATCGAGTGGGCATCCCGGGGCATCCGGGTCAACGGCATTGCCCCGGGCTACATCGAAACCGACGAGGTGGCGGCCCTGGTGCGCGACGGCAAGGTGGCGCTCGATGCGATCCAGCGGCGCACCCCCATGGGCCGTCTCGGCACGCCGGCCGAGATCGCGGAAGGGGTGGCCTTCCTGCTCGACGGCCGGGCCGCGTCGTACCTGACCGGGCACATTCTCGGGGTCGACGGCGGCTGGGCGGCGTATGGCTACGTTTAAGGAGGAACGGCGATGATCACGGCCTTCGACCACACCAGCTTCACGGTCCCCGACGTCGAGGCGGCCGTGCGGTTCTGGACCGCGGCGCTGGGTTTCACGGCCGCGTCGGTCAGCCTGCGCGACGGCCCGTTCCTGGGCAGCGTGGTGGGCGTGCCCGGCGCCCGGGCGAAGATCGCCCATCTGCACGGCCACGGTCATCACATGGAATTCATCGAGTATCTGGAGCCCGCGGGCGCCACCGGGCAGCCGTCTCCCCACGATCGGCTGGCCGCCCACGTGGCGTTCGTGACCGACGACATCGCCGCGGCCGTCGCCCGGGTTCTCGCCCATGGCGGCGCCCATCTCGGCCAGGTGACCGAAGTGACCAACGGTCCCTACCAGGGGTCTTTCGCGGTCTACGTGCGCGATCCCAACGGCGTCATCGTCGAATTCTACCAGCCAGCCCAAGGAGCCAAGCCATGACCGAGGCACTCACCGTCTTCGCCGACGCCTTCCAGGGGTTCTGCGGCTTCCCGGCCGCGCCGGACTTGGACAAGCTGGCCGCCGATATCGCCATCCTCGGCATCCCGAACGGCGTACCCTATCGCGACCTGGGCAACCCCTACCGCGCCGAATCCGCCGCCATGCCGCGGGCGGTGCGGTACGCGTCCAACTGGCTGGTGGGTGATGCGGCCCACTACGACTTCGACCTGGACGGCGTCCTGTTCGACGGCAAGGCCGTGCGCGCGGTGGATTGCGGCGACGTCGCCCACGACCCCACCCGGCTCGCCGACAGCGGGCGCTGGGCGACCGAGGCGACGGCCAAGATCCTGGCGGCCGGCGCCCTGCCGATCATGATCGGCGGCGACGATGCGGTGCCGATCCCGTTCTTCCGGGCGTTCAAGGACCAGGGTCCGATCACCATCGTCCAGGTCGATTCGCACATCGACTGGCGCCACGAGGTCGGCGGCATCACCGAAGGCTACAGCTCGACGATGCGCCGGGCGTCGGAGATGCCGTGGTTCACGGCCATGGTCCAGATCGGCCAGCGCGGCGTGGGCAGCGCCCGGCCGCAGGAGGTCCGGGACGCCCTGACCTACGGCTCGCGGCTGATCTCCGCCCGGGCGGTGCACGCCAAGGGGATCGACTGGGTGCTCGACCAGGTCCCCGGGGACCGGTTCCTCATCACCATCGATTGCGACGGCCTGGACCCGGCGGTGATGCCGGCGGTCAATGCGCTCAGCCCTGGCGGCCTCGCCTACTTCCACGTGATCGACCTGGTCCACGGCCTTGCGCGCCGCGGCCGGATCGTCGGCTTCGATATCGTCGAACTGGCTCCGCGCCTGGACCTGACGGGGGTCGCGGCCCTGGCCGTCGCCCGCATCATCCGCAACCTGATCGGGGCCGTGGTGCGGTCGGGCCAAGTCGGCCGGTAACGGTACCCTCGCGAAATCGAGACTTGCGCCCCCCGGGGCGACCTCCGACAATTGCCGCAAGCTCCAGTCAGCAATCGACCGAGAGGGAGATACCATCATGAACCGCGTGAAATTCATCGATCGGATGGCACAAGGCAAGGTGGCGCGCCGCGACATGCTGCGCGCGGCGGCGGCGATCGGCGTCGGGGTGAGCACGATGCCCCTCAAGGCGCGGGCCGCGAACAACATCACGGCCATGGAATGGGCCGGCTACGAGGCCCCCGAGTACTACCAGGCCTATGTCGCTAAACACGAGAAGGCGCCGGATTTCTCGTTCTTCAGCACCGAGGAAGAGGCGTTCGAGAAGATTCGCGCCGGGTTCCCGGCCGACCTGATGCATCCCTGCACTTATTCGATCAACCAGTTCAAGGACGGCGGCCTGGTCAAGCCGATCGACACCTCGCGGTTGTCGAATTGGCCCGACGTGATCGAGCCCCTCAAGACGTGGAGCGGCGTGGTCCTCGAGGGCGATGTGGTCATGGTCCCGACCGACTGGGGCAACTCCTCGGTCCTCTATCGCACCGACATGGTCGATCCGGAGTACATGAAGGACGAATCCTGGTCGATCCTGTTCGACGAGAAGTATACCGGCCGCGTGGCGCCGAGCGACGGCGAATCCAACGTCGAGATCGCCGGGCTGTTGCTCGGCATGTCGCGCGACGACATCTTTCATATGACCGATGAGCAGATGGAGCAGGTCCGGCCCCTGCTCGAGCGGCAGACCAAGGTCGCCCGCTTCTACTGGACCGCCCAGGCCGAAGCCATCGCGGCCCTGGCCAGCGGCGAGATCGTCGCGGCCTACGCCTGGAACGACGCGGTCAAGACGCTCACCAAGGACGGCATCCCGGTGAAGTACGCGGTGCCGAAGGAAGGCATCTTCACCTGGCTCTGCGGGCTCACGCTCCTCAACTCGGGGGAAGGCGACGAGGCCCTGACCTACGACTTCCTCGATGCCTGGCTATCGCCCGAGACCGGCAAGTACATGATCGAGGAGGTTGGCTACGGCCACGGCAACCGCAAGTCCTTCGAGCTGGCGGCACCCGAGGCCCTGGCGGCGCTCGGCTTCAGCACCGATCCCACCCAGATGCTGTCCGATGGCATCCTGTTCCAGCCGGTGCCGGGCGACATCAACACCAAGTACATCAATCTCTTCAACGAGATCCAGGCGATGTCCGGGACCTAGATTAGGCTCGGGCGCAGAATGTGAATCGTTGCATCCATGCGGACAGCGGGGTTAAATGGTCCCGCTGTCCGGGTGCGCGACGACAAGAAGCGGGAGGCTCCACGCGCGGATCGCGGACCGACACGGAGCACGACTGTGGCGTAATTTCGCTGGAACCGTCCTTCTGATCGCGGTTCGGGCCGGTGGCAAGGGCTTAAAGGGAGCTTGAGATCGGATATGGCGAACAAGGCGATTGCGGCATCGGCCGCGCGGGCGGCCCCACGACCGGCATCCGGCGTCAGTGCGTTCTTCCTCAAGCACGAATGGGCCCGAGGCTATACCCTGCTGTCGCCGACCCTCGGGGTCATGATCATCGCCATGTGCGTGCCGGTCTTCATGCTGACGGCGCACAGCTTCTGGACCCAGAACTACCTGACGATCGACAAGACCTTCACCTTCGCCAATTACGTGCAGTTCTGGGAAAAAGAGATCTACTTCAAGTTGTTGGTCAAGTCGATCAAGATCTCGGCCATCGTCACTTTCACGACCGTGGTGCTCGCCTACCCGATGGCCTACTTCATGGCCTTCAAGGTCAAGAAGAACAAGCTGGTCTGGCTGATCCTGATCACCGTGCCGTTCTGGACCAGCTTCCTTCTCCGGGTCTTCGCCTGGAAGATCATCCTGGGCTTCAACGGCGTCATCAATTCGGGGCTCATCAGCCTGGGCCTGATCCAGGAGCCGCTTGAGTTCCTGCTGTACAATCCGACGGCGGTGATCATCACCCTGGCCCACGCCTGGGCGGCCTTCGTCATTCTGCCGATCTACGTCAGCCTGGAGAAGATCGACCGGTCGCTGCTCGAGGCCGCCACGGACCTGGGCGACGGACCCGTCTCGCGGTTCCTGCGGGTGACCCTGCCGTTGTCGATGCCGGGCGTGATCGCGGCCTGCCTGTTCGTCTTCATCCCCACCGTGGGTGATTACGTGACGCCCAAGCTGGTCGGCGGCACGGAAGGCATCATGATCGGCAACATCATCCAGTCGCAGTTCGGCAAGGCCAACAACTGGCCGCTCGGGTCGGCGCTGTCGATCTACATGGTGTTCGGCATTACCCTCTGCGTGCTTGGGTTCCTGCTGGTTGCCCGCCTCATCACCAAGGGAGGGAGCCTCAAGGCATCATGAGCATCGTCGCCTCCAAGGCCGCCAAATCGGCCGCTCACGTCCACGTCCCCTCCTCGATCATGGAGGGACGCCCGTACGGGGGCCTGTTCTTCTACGCCGTGTTCTACCTTTCGTTCATCTACATCCCGGTCCTGTTCCTGCCGCTGTTCTCGTTCAACGATTCAATCTACATCGCCTTCCCGCTCAAGGGCTTCACCACCAAGTGGTACGGCGAGATGGCGGCCAGCAACGGCCTGATCGAGGCGTTGAAGAACAGCCTCAAGGTCGGCACCGCCGTCTGCATCATCAGCACAATCTTCGGTGTCCTGGCCGCCAAGGCCATGACCCGCTATCGGTTCCCGGCCAAGGGGCCGATCACCGGGTTGATCATGCTGCCGTTCGTGGTGCCGGGGATCATCCTCGGCATCGCGCTCCTGATCCTCACCTATTCCATGGGGATGGAGCTGTCGCTGTTCACCATCGCCGTGAGCCACGTGCTGCTCGCCGTGCCGTTCTCCATGCTGGTGCTGATCTCGCGCATGGAGGGCTTCGACAAGAACCTGGAGGAGGCGTCGCTCGACCTCGGCGAAGGCCCCTGGCGCACCTTCTGGCAGGTGACGTTCCCGCTGACCCTGCCCGGCATCGTCGCGAGCCTCCTGCTCTGCTTCAGCGTCTCGTTCGACGAGTTCATCCTCGCCTTCTTCCTGTCGGGTAACGAGGCGACGCTGCCGATCTACATCTGGAGCCAGCTCCGCTTCCCGAGTAAGCTGCCTTCGGTGCTGGCGCTCGGCGCCTGCATCTTCGTGTTCTCTTGCGTCCTCGTCACGTTCTCCGAGTGGCTGCGGCGACGGGGCGTTCAGGTCAAGACGGCTTCGAGCGTTTAGGGATTGGACCGGTCATGAACCAAAGCAAGGCGATCATCGCGATCAAGGACTGCTCGAAGCACTTCGGACCGGTCAGGGCCGTCGACGACATCAGCTTCGACATCGATCGGGGCGAGTTCTTCTCGCTGCTCGGTCCGTCGGGCTGCGGCAAGACGACGCTTCTGCGCATGCTGGCGGGGTTCGAGCAACCCTCCATGGGGAACATCTTCATCGATGGCCAGCCAATGGCGGGCGTGCCCCCGCACCACCGGCCGACCAACATGGTGTTCCAGAATTACGCGATCTTCCCCCACCTGAACGTGCGTAAGAACATCGCCTACGGCATGCGCACGTCGGGCCTGGGCCGCGGCGAGATCAACGCCAAGGTCGACGAAATGCTGGAGCTCATCAAGCTGCCGGGCTTCGGCGGCCGCGCCGCGCACCAGTTGTCCGGCGGCCAGCGCCAACGCGTGGCCCTGGCCCGGGCGCTGATCAAGAAGCCGAAGGTTCTGCTGCTCGACGAGCCTCTGGGTGCCCTCGACAAGAAGCTGCGCGAGGAGATGCAGCTCGAACTTCGGCTGCTGCAGCGCAGCGTCGGTATCACCTTCGTGTTCGTCACCCACGACCAGGAAGAAGCGCTGACCATGTCGGACCGCATCGCCGTCATGTCGATGGGCAAGGTCTTGCAGATCGAAACCCCGACCCGCCTCTACGAGATGCCTAACTGCAGGGAGGTGGCTGGGTTCATCGGTTCCATGAACTTCTTCGACGGTCGGGTGTCCTCGGCCGCGGGCGAAGCCGCCACCATCGACGCCGGGCCGATCGGGCAGGTGCGGGGCGTCGCCAACGGTCGGTTGAAGGTCAACAAGGGCGACGCCATCACCGTCGCCATCCGCCCGGAGAAGATCAACCTCAGCAACGAGCAGCCGAACGTCGGCCACAACGTGGTCGAAGGCAAACTGGGTCCGTCGACCTACCTGGGCGATCGCAGCTACTTCTACGTGAACGTGGTGGGCCTGGCGAAGCCGATCGCCGTCGCCTCGCAGAACGCCGACCGGGCGACCGGGCAGCACCGGGCGGACCAGAAGGTCTGGCTGACCTGGCGCGAGGAATCCGTCGTCCTCCTCGACCGCTGACGCGGGAATATCGGGTCCAGACGGCTCGCTCCGCCGGGCCGCGCCTCCCATGCGCTACGCACCGTTCGTCAAACGCCTGGAGAACAAGGGGTCCCGGGCCTGGGAGATTCACGGCGCCGGCCTCGAACGCATCGCCAAGGGCCACGACGTCATCATGCTCAGCATCGGTGACCCGGATTTCGAAACCCCATCCGGCATCGTCGAGGCGGCGGTCGCGAGCCTCAGGGCGGGCAACACCCACTATTCCTGGATCGAGGGCAGCCCCGAACTGCGCCGCGCCATCGCCGAGCGGTTCCATCGGCTGAACGGCGTCGCCGTCGGCGCCGATTCGATCGTCGTGACCCAAGGTGCCCAGGGCGCGCTGTTCAGCGCCATGGTCTGCGTCGCCGGTCCCGGCGACGAGGTGATCGTGCCGGAGCCGATGTATGTCACCTACGAGGCGGTGGTCGGGGCGGCCGGGGCGACCCTCGTCACCGTGCCCCTGCGCGGCGAGCGCGGCTTTCACCTGGATCCCGCCGACCTCGCCGAAGCGGTGACGAGCCGGACGCGCGCCGTGCTGCTGAACACGCCCCACAATCCAACCGGCGCCGTTCTCTCCCGCGACGAGCTCGCGGCGGTCGGCGCCATCTGCCGCCGGCACGACCTGTGGCTGATCTCCGACGAGGTCTACGCCACCATCACCTTCGCGGCACCCCACATCTCCCCCGCGACCTTGCCCGAGATCGCCGATCGCACCATCGTGGTCGAAAGCCTGTCGAAATCCCACGCCATGTGCGGCTGGCGGGTGGGCTGGATCGTGGCGCCCGGTGAGCTGCCCCATCACCTCTACAACCTTGGCCTGGCCATGCACTACGGCCTGCCGTCCTTCATCCAGACCGCCGCGATCGACGCGGTGCGGAGCGAAGACGCCGCGGCGGCGGCGATGCGCGAGACGTACCGGACGCGGCGGGATCTGGTGGCGGATCGGGTGCGCAACCTGCCCCTGCTCGATTGCGTGGTTCCCGAAGGTGCCATGTATGTGATGGTCGATGTGCGCGGCACCGGACTCGCGTCCGAAACCTTCGCCCGCCGGCTGCTCGACGAGGCCGACGTGGCGGTGCTGCCCGCCGACGGCTTCGGGCCCAGCGGCGCGGGCTATGTCCGCTGGTCCCTCACGGTGCCGACGCCCCGGCTGGAGATGGCGCTCGACCGGTTGGGTGGGTTCGCTCGCCGCATGGCCGATGCCGGAGCGATCACGGCTCGGTGAGCGGCGGCCGCGAGGCTTGCCGGGCGGCGTTCGGACCGCCATCTTGGCTCCAGCATGAGGCGTTGACCGCAATGACCGCCCAGCCGATCTCGTTGCCGCGCCGCCGCTGGTTGTTTCTGCTGCCCGTGGCGGTGTTCGCCCTGCTCGCCGCGGCGTTCGCCGTGGGATTGGGGCGCGACCCCACCCTGGTGCCCTCGGTCCTCATCGACCAGCCGGCGCCGACCTTCGACCTGCCGCCGGTCATCGGCCGCGATCTCGGCCTGAAAACCGCCGATCTCGCGGTCGAGGTCAGCCTCGTCAACGTGTTTGCCTCCTGGTGCGTCGCCTGCCGGGTGGAGCATCCCCTGCTGCTCCGGCTGTCGCGGGAGGGTATCGTCCCGATCCATGGGTTGAACTACAAGGACGTGCCCGAGGACGCCGACGCCTGGCTCGACGAACTCGGTGACCCCTACACGCGCACCGGCGTCGATCGAGACGGGCGAGTCGGCATCGATTGGGGCGTCTACGGAGTCCCCGAGACCTTCGTGATCGATCGCGACGGTCGCATCCGCTACAAGCACGTCGGCCCCATCACGCCCGAGGCCTGGGAGACGACGATCTGGCCGCTGATCCAGGACCTGCGCTCATGAGGATGGCCACGCTGGTCATCGCGGTCGTCGTCCTGGCGGCGGCCTCGGTCGCGCGGGCGGACCCCAGGGGATTGGTTTGGGTGGACTCCCCGAAACCCATCCCCGACTCCGCGTTCGCGGACGAGCGTGGCGTGTCCGGGAGCCTCGCGGACTATGCGGGGCGGGTGATCCTGGTGAACTTCTGGGCGACCTGGTGCGCACCCTGCTGGCGGGAAATGGCGTCGCTCGACCGGCTGCAGGGAGATCTGGGCGGGCCCCGGTTCCAGGTCGTTGCCCTGTCGCTGGACCGTGGCGGCGCGGCCGCGATCGCGCCCTTCTACGCCAAACTGGGCATCACCCGACTTCCCATCCTGATCGACCAGGACAACCGCACGGCGGAGGCGTTCGGCGTCGTCGGCCTGCCCACCACCGTGCTGATCGACCACCGGGGCCGCGAAGTGGCTCGCCTGGTCGGCGAGGCGGACTGGAGCGGGGAGCCGGCGAAGGCAACGATCCGGAAACTGACGGCCGCGTCCTGCGGCTGCGGCGGACCCAAGGCGGACCGCATCCGCCGCTACGGGACCGTCGGCCCACCCCCGGAGGACCCGTAGCCCGATGTGGGAGATCTCGGGCGTGGGGGTCGTGACGGCGTTCGCCGCGGGGGTCGTGTCGTTCCTATCGCCCTGCGTGTTGCCGCTGGTCCCGGGCTATGTGTCCTATGTCGCCGGCCAGTCGTTGGAGGGGATGTCGAGCCCGCGCCTGAGCCGCGTTCGGCTCGAAGCGATGCTGCTCAGCCTGTGCTTCATCCTCGGGTTCTCGGCCATCTTCGTCGGCCTCGGCGCTTCGGCCACGGTGCTCGGCCAATCCCTGCTCGCCTACCGCTACGAATTCGGATTCGCGGCTGGAGTCATCGTCATCCTGTTCGGCGTGATCCTGCTGTCGTCCTATCGCATTCCGTTCCTGAACCGCGATCTGCGCTTCCATGGCCGGATCCCGGGTGGCCGGCCCGCCGGGGCGTTCGTCCTCGGGGTGGCCTTCGCGTTCGGCTGGACGCCCTGCATCGGGCCGGTCCTGGGCTCGATCCTCACGGTCAGCATGACCGGCAACGCCGTGGCCGAAGGCGCCCTCCTGCTGGCGATCTACTCGGCCGGGCTTGGGCTGCCGTTCCTGATCGCGGCCGGGTTCACCGGTGCCTTCGTCGGCCGCCTGGGCGTACTCAGGCGCATCGGCCGGCCGCTCCACACCCTGGCCGGCGTCGTGCTGATCCTGATGGGCATCCTGATGATCACCGGCGATCTGCCCACGATCGCCATCTGGTTGCTCGACACCTTCCCGGGGTTGGCGACCCTGGGCTGACATGGCCGCGCCGGAATACGAATCCTACTACCGCGTCATCCGGACGATCCCGCAGGGCCGGGTCATGACCTATGGCGACGTGGCGATCGCCGCCGGCCGGCCGCGCCAGGCCCGTCGCGTCGGCTACGCCCTGCATGCTCTGCGCGGCGGCCGGGTTCCCTGGTGGCGGGTGATCAATGCCATGGGCCGGATCAGCGCGCGCGGGCGCAGCGATCACGGCGACGAGCAGCGGGTCCGCCTCGAGGCCGAGGGTATCGACTTCGGCCTCGGCGGCACGATCGACCTCGACGTCTATCGCCACCACCCCAAAAAGCAGAAGGGGGCCCGCAGGCCCCCTTCGACGTGATCGAGATCGCGGGCGACTAGGCCGTGACCCCGTACTCGTCCCAGAAATAGTAACCCGTGGGATGGGTCTCGAACCCGACGACCGACTTGTCGACAGGAGTGTAGACCGCGCGCCACACCGGCTGGATGATCGGCCCCTCTTCCTGCATCAGGGTCTCGATCTCGGCCATCACCTCGCGCCGTTGGTCGACGTCCAGGATGCCCTCGGCCTTGGTCAGCAGCTCGTCGAACTTCGCGTTGCTGAAGTTCGACTCGTTCCACGGCACGCCGGACCGATAGGCGAGGCCCAACACCATGACTCCCAAAGGCCGGTGGGTCCAACCCGTGAACGCGAACGGTGCCTTGTCCCAGACCTCCCAGTACTGGGCGGACGGCAACACGTTGATCGCGACCCGGATGTTGGCGTCCTTCCACTGTTCGACCATGGCCTGGACGGCCGCCAGTTCCCACGCCGGATCGGGTTTGCACGAGAGTTCCAAGTCGACCCCGTCCGGATAGCCGGCCTCGGCGAGCAGGGCCTTGGCCCCGTCGACGTCGCGCTTCCACTCGGGAAGCTTGGCGTACTCGGGATGGATCTGGGCGACATGGTGATGCTCGCCCGGCGCGCCCACGTTGGCGTGCGCCAGACCCAGGATCGCAGACGAATCGATCGCCATGCGCAGCGCCTTGTTGACGCGTGGATCGTCGCCCAGGGCGGACATTCCGCGACGAATACGCGCGACCGCCGTCTGCGCCGTGTTCGCGGTATGGATCTCCACGTGCTCCATGTTCTGGAACGCCGGGAGCTGAAGGATGTCCGCGTCATCCACGAGGTGAACCTGCCGTGAGGCCAGCATGCCGATGCGGGCCGACGGGTCGTCGCCCGGATCCAGGATCTCGTACGCGTCGATGTAGGGACCCTTGCCCGACCAATGGTCGCGTACCTTGACCGCCAACGCGCGCTTGCCGACCTCCATCTCCTTGAGCTCGAACGCGCCCGTACCGTTTCCGCCGATGCCGTACTTGCCGCCGCCATCGGGGTCCACGATCATGAACGGATAGTGGAAGAAGTGCTCGGGCACGGCGAGTTGGGCCGCCTGAGCATTGAGCCGCACCGTGAAGTCGTCCACCCGCTCGATGGCATTTGCGTCCCACAGCTTGGTTGCCAGCTTGGGGCTGCCGCTCTCGTCCACCTCGCCGGTATCGTACTCGGTCAGCATGTAGCCCTTCATCAGGCCCTGCACCGAGGAGCCCGTCGCGTCGTCGAGGCAGTGCTTGATGTTCCAGATCACGTCGTCGGCGGTGAAGTCGCGACCCGACCGCCACGTGACGCCCTTGCGCACGTGCAGAGTCCAGGTCTTCAGGTCGTCGCTTGCTTCCCAGCTTTCGACCAGCCAGGGCCGGGTGACGTTGTCGGTGCCGGTGCGGGTCAGATACTCGATGGTCCCACGGCAGATGTTGCTGTCGGTCACCCACGAGAAGATATGCGGGTCCTTGATGTCGATGGTCCGCTGAGCGACGCGCAGCGTCCCGCCCATCGGAATGTCCTGGGCACGGGCCGACCGCACCATGTTCTGTCCCGTGACCTGGCCGACAAAGGCATAGGCCGCCGTCGACGTGATGCCGAGCAAGGTCGCCGTGCGCAGGAATTCGCGCCGATCGACCCGGCCCTCCGCGAATTGCTGCTTGAGGGTCTTGATGTAATAGTGTTCCCGCCGTTCTGTCATGTTGCCTCCCTGGGGCAGTACGCCGCGTTCTCGCAAGGGCCTCGAAGCCCGCCCCCACGCTGCGGAGCGTCTTGTGGAGGTTACCCAATTCTTAACCTTGCCGGCTCGCTGTCAAGGCTATTCCAGCGGAGCCGACCGTCGCGAAACCCTGCCCGTGACGAAAAAGGGGGCCCGTTGGGCCCCCTTCGACGGCAAGCGGCACGATAACCTAGGCCTGTTGCAGCGCGTACTCGTTGCAAAACATGTACCCAGTCGGATGAGCGGCGAAGCCAAGCAGGTCCTTGTCCGCGGGATTGAAGACGGCCCGCCAGATCGGCTGAATGATCGGGCCTTCCTCTTGCATGAGCGTCTCGATCTCGGCCAACACTTCGCGCCGTTGATCGACGTCGAGGATCCCCTCGGCCTTGGACAACAGCTCGTCGAACTTCGCGTTCTTGAAGTTCGACTCGTTCCACGGCACGCCGGACCGATAGGCGAGGCCCAGAACCATGACGCCGAGCGGACGGTGGGTCCACGCCGTGAAGCAGAACGGGTCCTTGTCCCAGATCTCCCAAAACTGGGCGGATGGCAGCACTTTGATCGCGACCCGGATGTTGGCTTCCTTCCACTGTTCGACCATCGCCTGGACGGCCGCCAGTTCCCACGCCGGGTCGGGCTTGCACGAGAGTTCCAAGTCGACCCCGTCCGGATGACCGGCCTCGGCGAGCAGGGCCTTGGCGCCCTCGACGTCCCGCTTCCATTCGGGGAGCGCCGCGTACTCCGGATGGATCTGCGCGACGTGGTGGTGTTCCGCCGGCGCGCCCAGGTTGGCGTGCGCAAAACCGAGGATCGCCGTCGAATCGATCGCCATGCGCAACGCCTTGCCGATCCGCGGATCGTCGGCGAGCGGATGGGTCCCACGCCGCAGACGAGCGACCGCCGTCTGCGCCGTGTTCACCGTGTAGATCTGCACGTGCTCCATGCCTTGGAACGCCGGCAACTGCAGGATGTCCGCCTCGTGGACGACGTGGACCTGCTTGGACGCCAGCATGCCGATCCTAGCGGCGGCGTCGTCACCCGGATCGAAGATCTGGATCTCATCGACGAACGGCCCGGTTCCGTACCAATAGGGCTCCACGCGCGCCTTCAAGATGGCGATCTTGCCTATTTCGAGCTGCACCAACTCGAAGGGCCCGGTGCCGTTGGAGCCGACGCCGAAGAAGCCCTTCTCGTCGGGGTCGAGCATCGGGAACGGGTAGTGGAAGAAGTGCTCGGGAACGGCGAGCTGCGGAACCTTGCAGTTGAGCCGGACGGTGTGGTCGTCGACCTTCTCGATGGCGTTGGCATCCCATAGCTTAGTTGCCAGCTTGGCGTTACCGCTTTCGTCCTTCTCGCCCGTGTCGTACTCCTCGAGCATGTAACCCTTCATCAGGCCCTGGACCGACGACCCCGTTGCGTCGTCGAGGCAGTGCTTGATGTTCCATATCACGTCGTCTGCGAGGAAGTCGCGACCGGAACGCCACTTGATGTCCTTGCGGATGTTGAGCGTCCAGGACCGCAGGTCATCGCTCGTCTGCCAGTTTTCCAGCATGTAGGGCCGGGTCACGTTATCGGTGCCGGTCCGGGTCAGGTACTCGACCAGGTTGCGCGTCGTGTTGCTGTCGTAGCTCCAGCTGAACGTGTGCGGCGTCTTGAGGTCGGGGATGCGCATGGCGATGCGCAACGTGCCGCCCTTCGGCATGTCGGCCGCCCGCGCCGGTCGAACGAAGCTTTCGCCAGTGATCTGGCCCACAAAGGCGTAAGCCGCCGACGCCGACAGACCGAGCAGGGTCGCGGTGCGCAGGAACTCCCGCCGATCGATCCTGCCCTCGGCGAAGTTCGTCTTCAACGTCTTGATGTAGCTGTGTTCCCGGATATTCTTCAAATGGTGTCTCCCCTTGAAAAGCCATCAGGCCCGTTGGGTGCCGCTATTCTCCGATCCGCCGCATCCGAGTCTAAGGTGATTCCCCTATCTGGCGAAGAACGACTATCCGGCGAAGAACGACTTGGTGCCGTGGGCGGCGATCGCCTTGCCGATCCGATCGAGGGCGTGGACGTAGGCGGCCGTGCGCAAGTCGACCGCCCTGTCGCGGCCGATCGCGTAGATGCGCAGCGCCTCCGGCACCATGATGTCCTTCAGCCGCCGCTGGACCTCCTCCAGGCCCCAGTAGAACCCGGCCTTGTTCTGCACCCACTCGAAGTACGAGACGGTAACGCCGCCGGCATTCGCCAAGATGTCGGGGATGATCGTGACCCCCTTCTTGTTGAGAATCTCGTCCGCCGCCGGGGTGGTCGGACCATTCGCGAGCTCGAGGATCACCGACGCAGCGACGCGGTCCGCGTTCTCCTCGACGATCTGGTTTTCCATGGCCGCCGGGACCAGGACGTCGCATTCCGTGGTCAGGAGATCGGCATTGGAGACGATGCGGCCCTTGCCCTTGGTGGGGGCGCCGTCCAGGCGGCCGGTCTTCGCCTTGTGGTCCAGCACCGCGTCGGGGTCCATCCCGTCGGGGTCGTAGAGGCCGGCCCGGCTGTCCGAGACGCCGCAGATGCGATAGCCGTCGGCGGCCAGAAGCTTCGCGCACCAGAACGCGACGTTGCCGAACCCCTGGACGATCACCCGGCTGCGCTCCGGGCTCAGCCTCAACTCCTTCTCCAGGTGCCGCAGCACCAGGTAGCCGCCGCGGCCGGTGGCGTCCTCGCGTCCGACGCTGCCGCCCAACGCGATCGGCTTGCCGGTGATCACCGCGGGTGAAGGATAGCCGACGATCGACGAGTACTCGTCGACCATCCAGCCCATCACCATGCCGTTGGTGTACATATCCGGTGCCGGGATATCGCGGTCGGGGCCGATGAAGGTCGCGAACGCCTTGACGTAGGCCCGGCTCAGGCGCTCCAGCTCGGCGCGCGAAAGCTTGTGCACGTCGACCGCGACCCCGCCCTTGCCGCCGCCGAAGGGCAGGTTGGCGACGGCGCACTTGAACGTCATCCAGAACGCCAGCGTCATCACCTCGTCCATGTTGACGGCCGGGTGATAGCGGATGCCGCCCTTGGTCGGCCCGCGCGAATCGTCGTAGCGACAGCGGAACGCCTTGAAGACGCGGCGTGATCCATCGTCCATCCGCACCAGCAGCGAGGCGGCCAGGGTCTCCTTCGGGTAGCGCAGCTTCTCGATGACCTCGGGGTCGATGTCAAGGTGCTTGGCCGCCGTCTTCAGCCGCTTCCGTGCCTTGTTGAACATCTCGCCCATGGCGTCGCTCCCCTGATCCAAACAGCGTGATCCTAATCGGCGGTTTTGGTCAGGGGCAATAGTGTCCACGATTAAATAGTGCAATCCTCGGGCATGGCTCAGGCTCGCGTCCCTGGCGCCGTTCGCGCCCCCGAGATCGACCGGCCGGAGATCGTCTGGCTCAACACGCCCAAGCCCCTGTCGCTTCAGGGCTTGCGCGGCCGCCTCGTGATCCTCGATTTCTGGACGTTCTGCTGCGTCAACTGCCTGCAAATCATCCCGACCCTCAAGCGGGTCGAGGAGCGCTTCCCCGAGGAGGTCGTCGTCATCGGCGTCCACACGCCGAAGTTCGCGGCCGAGAAGGATGTCCGCAACGTGGTCGAAACCATAAGACGCTATGGCATCGAACACCCCGTGGCCCACGATCCCGGCTTCGTCCTGTGGCGCCAGTACGCGGTGCGGGCCTGGCCGACCCTCGTCTTCATCGGGCCCGACGGGCGGGTGTTGGGCCAGACGTCCGGCGAACCGGATCCCGATCGATTCCTCGGCGCGGTGACGGAACTCGTGGCGGAAAGCCGAAAGCAGGGCGCGATCACCCCGGCGCGGCTCGATCCGGTGGCGGCACGGGGCGGCGCCGAGCATCGCTTCCGGTTTCCCGGCAAGATCAAGCGGCTTCCTGGCCCGCGCAAGCAATGGGCCGTGGCCGATTCCGGCCATCACCAGATCGCCGTGCTGGCCGATGACGGTCGGGAGATCGCGCGCTTTGGTTCGGCGATCCGGGGTTCGCGGACGGATCGGCCGAGGCACGCTTCAACAATCCGCAAGGGCTGGTCGCCACCACCGCGGCGATCTACGTCGCCGACACGTTCAATCACGCGATTCGCCGGATCGACCGGGCGTCCGGCGCGGTCACCACCCTCGCAGGAACCGGCCGGCGCGGGACGGTCTTGAACAACCTGACGCCGGGGCCGGCCACGCCTCTCGCCTCGGTCTGGGGCCTCGAGTTGATCCAGGAAGGGCTCGCGTTCTGCAATGCCGGGACCCACCAGCTCGGGCTCCTCGATCTCGACGACGGCATGGTGGAGGTGCTGGCGGGGAACGGCGGGGAAAGCATCGTCGACGGCCCGGCGGCGGCGGCGCAACTCGCCCAGCCAAGCGGTCTCGCCCACGACGCCGAGGGCCGGGTGCTCTACTTCGCCGACAGCGAAACCTCGGCGATCCGCGCTGTCGACCTCGACTTCGGCCCGCGGGTCCGCACCATCGTCGGGGCCGGTCTTTTCGACTTCGGCCACGTCAACGGCCCAATCGCGACGGCGCGGCTGCAGCATTGCCTGGGCGTCGCCTGGCTGCCGGGGCGGCTGCTGGTCGCCGACACCAACAACCACCGAATTCTGGAATTTCGCATCCGCGAACGCCGCTACCGCACCTGGTCGGCGGCTTGAACCTCGAGAGGAGACCGCAAGGCCCATGGCGAACCGCACCATCAAGATGACCGGCAAGCTCCACGACTATCTCCTGTCGGTCTCCTCGCGCGAACCGGCGGTCCTCGCCAAGCTGCGCAAGGAAACCGGCAAGCTGCAATGGGCGCAAATGCAGATCGGCGCCGACCAGGGCCAGTTCATGGGATTGCTCGTGCGGCTCCTGGGCGCGCGCCGTACCCTCGAAGTCGGGGTGTTCACCGGCTATTCCAGCCTGGCGGTCGCGCTGGCCCTGCCCGCGGACGGCCGGATCATCGCCTGTGACGTCAATGAGGAGTGGACGGCGATCGCCCGCCGCTACTGGGCGGAGGCCGGCGTCGCCCACAAGATCGACCTGCGCCTCCGGCCGGCCGTCGCGACCCTGGACGAGCTCCTGCGGAACGGCGAGGCCGGGCGCTTCGACTTCGCCTTCATCGACGCGGACAAGGCCAACTACGACCACTACTACGAGCGCTGCCTGAAGCTGCTGCGGCCGGGCGGACTGATCGCCGTCGACAACGTGCTCTGGGGCGGCGAGGTCCTGGACAAGACCAAGCAGGACGACGATACCAACGCGATCCGCGCCCTCAACGCCAAGCTCCACGGCGACGATCGGGTCGACCTCAGCATGCTCCCCGTCGGCGACGGCCTGACCCTCGCGCTCAAGCGCTAGGCCCCGAACAACCCCTCATTGCAACGGGCGCGGTAGGGGCTGTAGGGGGCGGTTCGAACTCAACGACCGCTGGTGTTGGGCGCGCCAGTCGGTTCGGACTGGACCCGCTTCCGCTCTCATCCACCGTCACACCGTCGCCCGCTCGCGGCGGGGGACTAGCGTCGCGGGGTCGGCGTCAAGCTCCTGGGCGAACATATGCCCGGAGTAGACGGCCATGGCGATGGTGCCGGGGGCGAGGCAATCGCCGACTCGGGTGACCCGCGCCGCGCCGGCACCGACAAGCGCACGATACAAACCGTCATCGGGCAGCCGCGCGGTCACCAGCACGACCGCGGCGAAGGGCTCCCGCGCCTCGCCCGCGCCGTGGATGGGGGTGGTGACGGCGCCGCCGGTCTCCAGCCGCGCCAGGGACCGCTGGGTCACCAGGCGGACGCCCTGCCCAGTAAGCCGCGCGAGGATCCTGTCCTGTTCGTTGGTCGCGGCGGTCCATGACCCGATGGTCGATGCCGGCGTCATGAGGGTGACGTCGGCGCCATCGCCGCGCAGCAGGTCGGCCATGGCGCCGGCCATGTAGTAGGGATCTTCCTCGTAGACCAGCACCCGCCCCTGGGGCCGTGCTCCTGCCATCACGTCGTCCGGGGTCAGCACGTCCGGGCCGTCGTGTCCGGGAATCGGCGCAAGACTGTGGGGGCCGATGCCGTCGCGGCGCCAGTGGGCGCCGGTCGCCACGACGATCTGGGCGCAGTCGGCGGCCATGGCGTCCGCGGCCGTCATCCGGCTGCCGCGATAGACTTCGACGTTCAGAAGCTGCGCGATCTGCCCGACCCGCCAATCTCGCACCCGAGCCCAGGCGGCCAGTCCAGGCAGGCGCGATTCGCGGACGATCCGGCCGCCCAACTCGCCCCCCGCCTCGGCCAGCAGCACCGGATAGCCGCGCGCGCCCAGCGCCCGGGCGGCTTCCAACCCGGCCGGCCCCGCGCCGACCACCAGCACGCGCCCCTTCGACGCCGCCGGCGCGATCCGCTCCGGATGCCAGCCGCGCCGCCACTCCTCGCCCATGGTCGGGTTCTGGGTACAGCGGATCGGCACGCCCTCGTTGTTGCTGGCGCGGCAGACGTTGCAGCCGATGCACTCGCGGATGTCGTCGCTGCGCCCCTCGGCGATCTTGCGCGGCAGGAACGGGTCGGCGATCGACGGCCGGGCGGCCCCGATCAGGTCGAGAACCCCGCGCCGCACCTGGCTCGCCATGGTGTCCGGCGAGGTGAAGCGGCCTACCCCCACCACCGGCTTGGTCGTGACCGACTTCACCCAGGCGACATAAGGCTCCTGCCAGGCCTCGGGCGCGAAGCGCGAACTCATGGAATCGTTGCCCGGGTCCGAGATGTTGACATCCCACAGGTCGGGCAGCTCGGCCAGGTGCTCGATCACCTCGCGGCCCTCGGCTCCGGCCGTGATTCCGGCGTCGCCCAGCAATTCATCGACGGCGAAGCGGATGGCGATGGCGCAAGTCTCGCCGATCGCCTCCCGGGTATCCTCGACCAGCTCGCGCAGGAGGCGGCAGCGGTTCTCGATCGGACCGCCGTAGGCGTCGGTCCGGCGATTGGTCCGCCGGCCGATGAACTGCATCGGCAAATAGCCGTGGCCGGCGTAGATCGTGACGATGTCGAAGCCCGCGCGCCGCGCCCTGAGGGCGGCGTCCCGGTGCCAGCGGCGGAACTCCCGGATGTCGCCCCCGTCCATGGCCCGCGCCTGGATCGGGAAGGGGTAGTGCAGGGGCAGATCCGAAACCGCCAGCGGCGGCAGCCGGCTCGCCCGGTTGGTCGTGTGGGTGCCGCCGTACCACAGCTCGACATTGGCGAGCGCGCCGTGCTGGTGCACCGCGTCAGCCATCAGGGCCTGGGCGCGCACGTCGTCCTCGTCCCACAGGGTGCAGAAGGCGTAGGGCGAATCGTCCGAGGTCGGATGGATCGAGCAGTATTCGGTGGACACGACCCCCCAGCCGCCCTCGGCTTTGACCTCGCGCAAACGCGCCAGCATGCGCGGTCGCTCGTGGCCGAGCCCGGTGCAGTGCGGCACCTGATAGAATCGATTCCTGGCCGTGACCGGCCCGATGCGAACGGGCTCGAACAGGATGTCGTAGCGGGGGTCGCGCGCCATGGTGTCTCCCGGCGATGCGGTTTTGCTCGGGCCATCATGACACGGGAACCCGGGCGAAGACGCGAACGCAGGGTGGCGGAGGGCGTCCGCCAACTGCCGTGGCGCCGCTACGTCAATCCGCTCGATCCGGTCCGTGTGCTGTCCGACGACCAGATCGAGACCATGCACCGCGCGAGCCTTCGCATCCTCCAGGAGATCGGCTTCGACGTCTGGAGCGATGGGGTGCTCGATCGGTTGCACGCAGCCGGCGCCAGCGGCCAGCTTGCGCGGTGCTATCGCCTGCCCTGGCGGTCATCCAACGTGAACGCCTCGAACATCGTCGATGCCCAGGCGGCCACTTCTTCGGCGTCGGCCATACCCTGGAACGCTACCAAAATGCCTTCTACGCACCACTCGTATCTGATTGGTGCAATTACGAAACTTGGCGCGAGGACGGCGGCCGCAGCGCCACCGAGCGGGCCAATCGCATCTGGAAACAGCTCCTCGCCGCCTTCGTCCCCCGGCGCAAGATCGAGCTCGAGAGCGGCGCCTAAAGCGCTCTCAGATCAGGGTTTTTTGCATATCCACGGTGTAGTCGCGAAAGCCGAAACGGCGGTATGCCGCGCGCGCCGCCTGGTTACCGGCGAGGGCGTTGATCAGCATCCGATTCACGCCCAATTCGCGCGCCCGAATTTCCATTCGCGCGAGCAACGCCTGGACGATGCCGCTTCCCCGGTGCTCGGGCTCGACGTAGGCGTCGGTGACATAGAGGTAATGCCGAACCTCGGGGCGCACCGTCGCATCGTCCTCATCCTTGACGACGGCGGCGGCATAGCCGACGGGCACCCCGACGATTTCGGCGATCAGCACCAGCCCGCCCCGCGTCGCCGCCTCGACCAGCATTTCCGTCACGTACCCGGCGGCGATCATCTCCACCCCAGACATCAGGCTCGCGTCCAGTGGCCGCTCGAACTCCTGCAGGGCAGCGGCGAAACGCTCCAGGACCGGCTCGTCGCCGTTCGTCGCCGTTCGAATGAGGAGGTCGGAAGCTGCGTCCATGATGACTCCCGGGTCGTCAAGCGCGGCGGAAGGAGCCGGCGATCAGCACGGCGAGCCCGGCCGCCGCGACGACGACCACCAAGCCCTCGGGGCGCCACGCCTCCATCAGGGTGCCCGCCGCGAGGGGACCGGTGCCCGATCCGATGTTGTAGAAGAGGATGAACGCGGCGTTGGCGGTGGTCAGCTCGATCGGACGGAAACGTTCGCCGAGCAGGCCGAGCGCCACCGTATAGACCGAGAACATGACCCCGCCCCAAACCATGAGCAGAGACCATTGGGCGAGCGCGCCGGCCCCCATGGCGAACGGCAGGAGAAGCGCGCCCAGCGTCGTCGCCCCGGCACAGGCGAGCAGGGTTCCGCGCCGGTTCCACTTGTCGGCGATCCAGGCGATCGGCAGTTGCAGCACGACGGTCCCGACCGTGACGGCGGTCAGGGTCAGCGCGGCGTCCGCCTCGGACAACCCGTAGGACAAGCCGAACAGGGGGACCAGCGCCGTGGTCGTCATGTCGGCGGCGCCCGCCGCCGCCGCCGCGACCCAGAGCAGCGGCGCCCGCCGCACCACCAGGAACGGACGCACCTCCTGGTGATGGGGCAGGATCGGTGCCACGCGCCGCGCCATGATGATGGGGATGATGCTGATGACCACGGCGGTGACGACGACGAACCACGGCGCGAACCCGCGACTTCCGGTCTCGGCGATCGCCAGCGGTCCGATGGCGAAGCCGGTCGAGAGCGCCGTGCCGTAGAGCGCGAACACCCGGCTGCGGTTCGCGTCGTTGGCGATCAGGTTCAGCCAGGTCTCGGTGACGACCCACCACAGAACGCCGATCAGGCCCCCGGCGAAACGCAGCAGGCACCACACCCAGTACAGCGGGAACGACGGGTAGAGGATCAGGATGACGATGTCGATGGCGCCGGTCGCGAGCAGGGATGGAATGACGCCCAGCTTGCGGGCGATCAGGGGTACGAACGGTCCGGCGATGAAGATCGCGAGGTTGGCCAGCGTGATGTTGACGCCGATCAGGTCGCGGCCGACACCCTGATTCTCAAGCCCGAGCGCGATGAGCGGGTTGAGCGCGCCGAACCCCACGCCCGCGCCGAAGCAGCCCGCGAGAATCGCCGCGAGCCCCAGCCGCCGCTCGGACGGGGAGAGATGGGGGTTCGTCGGCACCGGGCGGCTCGACGATGGGTGTGGCGCGGATCATGACGAGATTTCTACACCGCGCACCAGCCGCCGTCGACCAGGAGGACGACGCCGGTGACGAAGGACGCCGCGTCGGAGGCCAGGAACACGGCGGGACCAACCAGCTCCTCGGCCTCGCCGTAGCGGCGCAAGGGGGTGAGGTCCTTGGTCCGTTGGACGAACGCGTCGTCGGTGTACATGGATTCGGACCCGGCCTGGCGGCTGTTCATGTAGCCGGGGTTGAAGCCGTTGACGCGGATGCCGTGCGGCCCCCATTCCGACGCGAGGGTCCGCACCAGCACGTCGGTCCCGCCCTTGGAGGCACCGTAGGGGGCGAGCTTGTCGAAGCCGACCATGGAGGCGTTCGACGAGTTCATCACGATCGCGCCGCCCTTCCCTTGGCGGATCATCTGTCGCGCGGCTTCTTGCGCGCAGACGAAGTAGCCGCGCAGGTTGACCTCGTAGATGTGGTCGAAGTCCGCGTCGGTGACCTCGAGCGCCGGCTTCGGCCGGTCGACCCCGGCGTTGCACAGCATGATGTCGAGCTTGCCGTAGCGCCGCACCGTCGCCGCGACCAGGGCCTCGACATCCGCCCGGACCGCCGTGTCGCAGCGCATGGCGAAGGCCTCGTGCCCGGCGGCGCGCAGATCCTGGGCGACGGCCTCCGCTTCCGCCCCGTTTCTCGAGCACCCCACCACGATGGCGCCGGACTCCGCGAACCCCTTGGCCAGCGCCCTGCCCAGCCCCCGGCTGGTGCCGGTGATGATCGCCACCCGATCGGTCAGGTCGAACAGTTTCGGCTTCATCCCTGCCTCCTAGCGCGTCGCGACGTGGGCGACGAGGCGGCGCAAGAACGCCTCGCAGGCGTCGATCTCGGAGCGGGCGACGAATTCGTTAGGCTGGTGGGCCTGGCCGACGGCGCCGGGGCCGCAGACGACCGTCGCCATGCCGGCACCCTGGAACAGGCCCGCCTCGGTGCCGTAGGGCGCCTTGTAGGTCCGGTTGCTGCCGGCGAGCACCAGCGCGAGCTGTTCGGCCGCCGAGCCCGGATCGGGGTTCAAGGGGGGCAGCATCACGAGCCGCCGCGTGGCGATGCCGGCCTCGTCCGCCACCGCCTTCATCTCCGGGACCAGACCGGCGGCGAACGCCTCGAACCGGTCGATCACCTCGGATTCAGGCTCGCCGGGAAGCAGGCGGTACTCCCACAGGAACGCGCACCGGCGCGGAATGATGTTGTTGGCCGTGCCGCCGTTGATCAGGCCGACATGGACGGTCGTGTAGGGCGGATCGAAGCCGGTCTCGGGCTTGGCCCGGTCGCGCATCTCCTTCGCCAGGCGATGAAGGAACGTCACCAATTCGGCCGCGTAGAAGATCGCGCTGACCGCCGTGTGGGCGATCGAGGAATGGGCCTCGCGCCCCGTGACCACGGTCTCGAACAGGAAGATGCCCTTGTGGCCATCCACCACCTTCATCTCCGTCGGCTCGCCGACGATGACGGCGCGGGGCCGCAGGCCCGCGGCCAATACGCCCTCGATCAGGCGCGGAACACCCAGGCACCCGACCTCCTCGTCGTAGGACAGGGCGAGGTGGAGGGGCGTCTTGGGCCGCGCCCGCACCATGTCCGGCACCAGGGCGAGGGCGGTGGCGAGGAACCCCTTCATATCGGTGGTGCCGCGGCCATAGAGGCGGCCGTCCTTCTCGACCAGGGTGAACGGATCGGTCACCCAGTCCTGGCCGTCCACCGGGACCACGTCGGTGTGGCCCGACAGCACGATGCCGCCCTCGGTCCCGCTGCCCAGCGTAGCGAACAGGTTGGCCTTGGCGCCCCCGTCATCGTGGGTCAGGGTCGATGCGACCCCGTGCTCCTTCAGATAGTCCTGGACGAACCGGATCAGCGCCAGGTTCGAGCCCCGGCTGGTGGTATCGAACGCCACCAGGCGGGCGAGCATCTCGACGGGCGTGTAGGTCTGGGCGGCCATGGCGACTCCCCGGGTGAACGGCCGCGCATTGTGCTGGCCCCGGTGTCCGGAGTCACGTGTGGCTCGACCGCGCCGTAGAACCTCAGGCCTTGGGCGCGCGCCAACCGACCAGGATGTGTCGCACCAGCGCCTTGCGCGCGGCCGGCAGGTCACCCGCGCCGAACACGCGCCGGAGCTCCCGGTGTTCGGCGAGATAGGACTCCATGTCGGGGTGGCCGAGCCACGGCAGGCCGAACAGGATCGTGAGCTGACGCTGGAGCGCATCCCACAGGGTCACCAGAACGTCGTTGCCGCTGGCGACGCACAGGGCGCGATGAAAGCTCACGTCATGACGGGCGATGGCGTAGCGATCGCCCCGTCGCAGCGCGTTCTTCATGTCGTTGATGATCGTGTCCAAACGCCGCAGCAGTGCCGGATGATCGCGGAAGGCGGGCAGCGCCGACTTCAAGGCCAGGAGCTCCAGCTCGACCCGCACGTCGTTGACATGCTTGAGCCGCGTCTCGTTGACCTCCATGAGGCGGGTGCCGCGATGGGGTGTGCTGACGACAATGCCCTGGGATTCCAGCGTCTTCAGGGCCTCGCGCAGGGGCAGACGGCTGACACCGAGCGTCGCCGCGACATCGGTCTCGATCAGGCGCTGCCCCGGCTGGTAGAAGCCCCTGGCGGTGCGCTCGACGATGCCGTTGGCGACTTCCTCCGGCTTCAACCGTCGTTTCGGCCGGCGGCCGCCGGCGGCCACCATCCGCTTCGCCGCGTCGCGAACGCGCACCGTCGCGCTCCTGACCATGGTCGTCTTCCCCCGGCAGACCCCTGCGCCCCGTCTTCGCGCTAGGACGATGTTTGCCCCCCCGGTGACTTGGGTCCAGCGCAATTCCGCGCCTCAGACCACCTGGAACCCGGTGGCGAAGGGATCGCGCGGATCGACCAGGATGGTGTTGTGTCCTGTCACCCGGGCCCAGCCGGCGACCGAGGGTCGGATCGCGGCCACGTTGCCGAGCATCGCCGCCGACTCGACCCGGCCATGGAAGCGGCTGCCAATGATGCTCTCATGCACGAAGTCGTCGCCGACCTTGAGCCGTCCCCGGCCCGCGAGCTGCGCCATGCGCGCGGAGGTGCCGGTGCCGCACGGGCTGCGGTCGATCGCCTTGTCGCCGTAGAACACGGCGTTGCGCGCGTGCGCGCCCCCGGTCGTGGGCTTCCCCGTCCACATGATGTGGCTGACCCCTTGGATCGTCGGGTCCTCGGGGTGGGTCACGGTCACCGCCTGATTGATCCGCCGGCGCAGCGCGCCGCTCAAGCGCAGGATCGTCCCGGCGCCGATCTCCGCCAGGTCGCGGAAGTTCGGCTGCGACTCGACGATCGCGTAGAAGTTTCCGCCATAGGCGATGTCGACCACCAGTTCGCCCAGTTCGGGGCAATCGACGCGCACGTCCGTCAGCGCGAGATAGCTCAGCACGTTGGTGATGCGCACCTCGGTCACGTAGGGACCCTCGCGGCGGACCTCGGCGGTGACGACGCCCGCCGGCGTGTCCAGGGCCAGGCGGTTCTCGTCCCGTGGGCGGACCAGGCCGTGCTCGAGGGCGAAGGTCACCGTGCCGATCGTGCCATGGCCGCACATCGGCAGGCAACCCGACGTCTCGATGAACAGAACGCCCACGTCGCAGCCCTCGGCCAGGGGCGGATAGAGGATCGAGCCGGACATGATGTCGTGGCCGCGTGGCTCGAACATCAGGGCCCGGCGCACCCAGTCGTGGTTGGCAAGGAAGTCCTGCCGCCGTTCGCTCATGGTCCGCCCCGCAAGCTGGGGGCCGCCGCCCGCCACCAGCCGGACGGGATTGCCGCAGGTGTGGCCGTCGATGCAGAAGAACGTGTGGGGCCGATCGGGTCCGGCGGTCATGTTCCCCACACTAGCAAGGGCCCGCCGCGCTATAAACCGTCATGCGCTACCCCCTGGCTCAGACCGCGTTCCTCAACGTCGGGCACGCCTACACCCACCTGTTCCTGCTGCTTTATCCCACCGTCGTGCTCGCGCTGGAGCACGACCTCGCCCGTTCCTACGCCGAGCTGATCGCCCTGTCGACCTGGAGCTTCGCGGCGCTCGGCCTCATGACCTATCCCGCCGGCTGGCTCGGTGATCGGGTGAGCCGCAAGGGGCTGATGGTGGTGTTCTTCGTCGGCATCGGGGCGGCCGCGATCCTGACCGGCCTGGCGCGGGGCACCTGGCAGATCGCCGCCGGGCTCGGCCTGATCGGCGCCTTCGCCGCGATCTATCATCCGGTGGGCATCGCCCTGATCGCGGAGGCGCCGCCCAATCTGCTCGGCCGTGTCCTCGGCGTGAACGGCGTGTTCGGCAACCTGGGCCTCGCCTTCGCGCCGATCGTCGGCGGTGCCCTGGTCGCCGAGTACTCGTGGCGCGCGGCGTTCATCGTCCCCGGCGCGGTGTCCATCGCGACCGGGGCGCTCTACGCCGCCTTCGGCCGCGAGGCCCGCGGCGGCGCGACCCACAAGCGGGATGCGCCACCGCCCGCGGCGGTCTCGGCCGGCGATCTGCGCCGGATCCTGGTGATCCTCGGGCTCGCCACCATCGCCTCCGGCTTCATCTTCGGCGGGACGACGGTGTCCCTGCCGAAACTCGTCGAGGAGCGCTGGGCGTCCTCGCTCGGGTCCGTGGCCGCCGTCGGCGGCGTCACCACGGTCGTCCTCTTGGTCGCGGCCACGGCCCAGATCATCATGGGGACGTTGCTGGATCGCCGTCGCCTGCGCCCGCTGTATGTCGGTTTCGCGGCCGTCCAGGCTCCGCTCCTGCTGTTCGTGGCCTTGGCGGCGGGCGTGCCGTTCGTGGCGTCGGCGACCGCCCTGATGTTCGTCGTCTTCGGCCTGATCCCGATCGGCGATCTGCTGGTCGCGCGCTTCGTTCCGTCCGAACGGCGGGCGCGGGTCTACGCGATCATCTACGTCCTCTCGTTCGGGGTCGGGACCATCGCTGTCCCGGCCCTCGCCTGGATCGAAGCCGCGTTCGGCCTGCGCGGTTTTTATCTGTTCCTTGCCGCCCTCGGCGGGGTCGAGTTGCTGGTGGCCCTGGCCCTGCCGGCCGCGGCCAACCGGCTACCCGGCGCGGCCCCGATCGCCGAGGTCGGCGAGGCGCGCTAGGGTCGCCGCGAGATCCCCTTCGGTCGTGCGCGGGTTGATCGTGCACAGGCGCAGGACGGTGCGGCCGCGGATCAGCGTCGAGGTCACCAGTGCGAAGCCGTCATCGAGCATCGCGGCGACGATCCGCCGGTTGAGGGAATCGATCTCTCCTTCGTCCAGCGCGGCGGCGGGGCGATAGCGGAAGGTCACCACGCCGAGCGATGGCGGGGTCACCACCTCGAACCGCGGGTGGGCCGCGATCAGGCGCCCGGCCGTCTCGGCGAGATCGATGCCCCGCTGCACGGCGGCGGTCAGGGCATCGAGGCCGAACACCTTGATCGTCATCCATAATTTCAGCGCCCGGAACCCCCGGGTTAGCTGGATGCCGTGGTCGCAGAAGTTGATTTCGCCTGTGCTCGGCGCGGTATCCTGCATGTAATCCGCGTCGATCGCGAAGGCGCGGCGCAGCCACGCCATGTCGCGCACCAGGACGACCCCGGCCTCGTAGGGCTGGAACAGCCATTTGTGCGGATCAATCACCAGCGAATGGGCGTCCCCGATGCCCGCGAGCCGCGCGCGACCATGGCGCGTGAGGGCCGCCGCCGCCCCATAGGCACCGTCGACGTGGAGCCACAGGTTCTCGCTCCGGCAGAGACGGGCGATCTCCGGCAGCGGGTCAACCGCGCCGGTGTTCGTGGTCCCGGCGTTGGCGACGACGCAGAACGGGCGCAGGCCGGCGGCGCGATCGGTCGCGATGGCATGGCCCAGGGTGTCGACCGGCAGGCGCCCTTCGTCGTCGCAGGGCAGGCGGCGAAACTGCTCGGAACGAAACCCGAGAATCCGAAACGCCTTGTCCAGCGCCCTGTGGGTCAGGTCGGAGCCGTAGGCGACGGCGCCTTCGATCCGATCGTCCAGCATGACCGTTCGGGACGCCGCCAGCGCCGTGAGATTGGCGACCGATCCGCCGCTCACGAACAGGCCGCCGAACCCATCGGGCAGGCCCATGCCCTGCCGCAGCCAGTCCAGGGTCACCAGTTCCACCTCGGCGGCGCCGGCGGATTCGAGCCAGGTGCCGCAGAAGGCGTTGAACCCGGAGGCCAACGCATCGGCCATGGCGCCGACGTAGTTGTTGGGGCCGGGGACGAACGCGAAGTAGCGCGGATGTCCCGGGTCCATGCAGTGGCCGAAGACGTCACGCACCGTCTGCGCGAGCACGGCGTTCGCGTCGGTCGGGCCGCGCGGCGGCGGCGTCCACAGCGTTGCGTCCATGGCCGCCCTGGTCGCCCGCGGCGTGGCCGAGGCGGTTTCAAGGTTGGTCATATGCGCGATGATCGCGTCGACCACCCCGTGGCCGAACGCCCGCATCCGCTCCGGCGACAGCTCCAGCCTCGCCGCATCGACCCCGTTCATCTCGACCTCCCCATGGTTTCGTCCTAGTGGTCCGACACAATCGCATGATTCATCATCGTGTTTGGGGAGGACCACAGGATGAGAATCTTCCTAGGGATTTGGCCCGACGGATCGTGAACGATCCGTCGGAGTCAAAGCACCAGCAGGGACACTCGCCAGTGGTTGGTCAAGCCGCTAACCTCCCTCGGGAACCGAAGGGATGACGAGCATGCGGATCGTCGACACCTACCCGCGCAAGGTGCGGGACATCGAGAACGTCTGGATTCCGATGGCCGACGGCACTCGGCTGGCGGCGCGCCTTTGGCTCCCCGAGGATGCCGAGGCCGACCCTGTCCCGGCGATCCTCGAATACATCCCCTATCGCAAGCGGGATTACACGCGCGGCCGCGACCAGGGGATGCACCCGTACTTCGCCGGACATGGGTACGCCGCGATCCGGGTCGACATGCGGGGCTCGGGCGAATCCGACGGGCTGTTGCTGGGCGAATATCTGCAGCAGGAGCACGACGACGCGCTGGACGTGATCGCCTGGCTCGCGGCCCAGCCCTGGTGCTCGGGCGCGGTCGGCATGATGGGCAAGTCCTGGGGTGGCTTCAACGCGCTGCAAGTGGCCGCCCGCCGCCCGCCGGCGCTGAAGGCGATCATCACGGTGATGTCGACCGACGATCGCTACGCCGACGACATCCATTTCATGGGCGGCCAGCTCCTCGGCGACAATCTGGAGTGGGGCACGGTCATGATGGTGTTCAGTGCCCGCCCACCGGACCCCGCGATCGTCGGCGATCGCTGGCGCGCCATGTGGCTCGATCGCCTCGCCAACGATCCGTTCCTCCCGGCCATCTGGCTCGAGCACCAACGACGCGACGACTTCTGGCGGCACGGCTCGGTCAACCAGGATTGGTCGGCGATCCAATGCCCGGTCTTCGTGGTGAGTGGCTGGGCCGACGGCTATTCCGACCCGGTCTTCCGCCTGCTGGAGCACCTGCAAGTTCCCCGGCTCGGGATCGTCGGGCCGTGGGCGCACATCTATCCACAGGATGGGGTGCCGGGGCCGGCCATCGGTTTCCTGCAGGAAGGCCTGCGCTGGTGGGACCATTGGCTTAAGGGCAAGGCGACCGGGATCATGGACGAGCCGATGCTGCGGGCCTGGCTCCAGGATGGGGTGCCGCCGGCGACCTACTACGCCGAACGGCCGGGCCGCTGGGTCGGCGAGAACGCCTGGCCGAGTCCGAGCCTGCTCACCCGCCGCTTCGCCCTCAACCACGACGGCCTCGGTGAACGACCGGGCGTTGAACGACCCCTGACGGTCGCCACGCCGCAGACGGTCGGGCTTGCCGCCGGGGATTTTTCCGGCAGCGGCACCGTGGGTGATCTACCGGGCGATCAGCGGGAGGAGGACGGCAAGAGCCTGACCTTCGATTCCGAACCCCTGGCCGCCACGCTCGAAGTTCTGGGCGCGGCCCATGTCGAGATCGAGATCGCGGTCGATCGGCCACAGGCCTTCCTGGCGATCCGGCTGAACGACGTGGCGCCCGGCGGTGCCGCGACGCGGGTGACCTACGGCATCCTCAACCTCAGCCGGCGCGAAGGTCCCATCCAAACGGTGCCGATGGTGCCCGGGCAGCGCACCCGCGTGCGGGTGCAGCTTCACGACGCGGCCCACCGCTTCGCCGCCGGGCACCGGGTGCGGGTGTCGATCTCGACCAGCTATTGGCCGCTTGTTTGGCCCTCGCCCGAGCCGGTGACGCTGACGGTCTTCGCCGGGTCCGGCACCTTGCGCCTGCCCGTCCGCCAGCCGGCCGGGAGCGAGGGGGCGGTCCACCCCTTCGCGGCGCCGGAAAGGTCGCCGCCCGTTAAGACCACCACCCTGCGCAAGGGGCGCTTCGAGCGGAGCGTCCGCCGCGACCTGGCGACGGGCGAGGTGGTCATGCATCAGCTCAACGACGGCGGGCTGTTCGGTGGCGACGGGCTGTCCCGCATCGACGAGATCGACCTTACGCTCGGTCATCGGTTCGAACGGACCTTCCGCATCCACCCGGACGATCCCCTGTGCGCCAGCCACGCCACCCGGCACACCTACGTGATGGAGCGCGGCGACTGGCGTACCCGGATCGAGGTCGCCGCCCGCATGTGGGCGGACCGTGCGGCCTTTCACCTGACGGCCGAGCTCGACGCGTTCGAGGGCGAAGCCCGGGTTTTCAGCCGAAACTGGTCGACCTCGATCCCGCGCGACGGGGTGTGACCAAACGGGAGGGACGCATGCGGGTTGCTCGATCCGACATCGTGATTTCCGCCGATACCCACGTCGGCGAGCCCGAAGCGCTGCGGCAACGGCTGCCGAAGCGCTACCGCGACCTGCTGCCGGAGTTCGGGGTCGACGAGGTCGGCAACTTGAACTTCACGGTTGCCGGCAAGAGGCGGCGCAAGCGGACCCCGCAATCGAAGCCCACGGCCGAGGACTTGCTTCGGGAGTTTCGCACCGATCCCTCGCAGGGCACCGACCTGGATCGCCGCTTCCACGACATGGCCGTCGAAGGGGTCGACGCCCAGGTCATCTTTCCCAACATCGGTCTCGGGTGTTCGCAGGGCATCGCCTCACCGGGCTACTATCACGCCTGGGCCCGAGCCCATAACGACCACGTCTGGGAGGTGTTCGGCCCGCACCACCGGCGGTTCAAGCCGGCGGCGATGCTGGCGGTGGATGATCTTTCGCTCATGCTGGCGGAGGCGATGCGCTGCCTCAAGCTCGGGTTCGCCTCGTTCTTCGTGCCCGCGACCGTCCCTTGGCGGCCCTACCGCTCGCGCGACTACGATCCGTTGTGGGGCCTGGCGGCCGAGACCGGGGTCCCGATCAACTTCCACATCTTCAGCGGCAACCTGGCGCTCAATGGCGATTTCGCCCAGGTCTCGGACCTGGACGACCGGCGCATCGCCCAGGCGCGCCGCTTCGCGAAGGCCGAGGCGAAGACCGGCGTCAAGGAAATGGCCGGCTTGACGGCCATCGGCACCGCGGCCGGCATGTCGCCGATCGCCGAGCTGACCGGTTCCGGCGTGTTGGAGCGCCATCCCAAGCTGAAGTTCGCCGTGATCGAGTGCGAGAGTGGCTGGCTCGCGTGGCTCCTGCAGGCGCTCGACCAGATGCAGGCGAAGCGCTACCTCAACATGTTTCCCCTGAAGCTGCGGCCGAGCGAGTACTTCCATCGCCAGGGCGCGGTGACCATCACCGACGATGCCGTCGCCCTCAACAACATCCGCTTCACCGGCACCGACTGCCTGATGTGGGGCAACGACTACCCCCATGACGAGGGCACGTATCCCTACAGCCGCCGGCTCATCGGCGACATCCGGACCAGCCTCACCAAGAAGCAGGCGGCGGACGTGCTTGCCGGCAACGCCGCTCGGCTCTACGGCTTCGACCTCGACTACCTGGCCAGGAACCGGGCCGACGTGACCGGCCAACGGCACCAGGCATGAGTGTCGTCGCGGGCTTCCACGCCGACCCGGCGCTGTCCTTCACTCTGCCGGCGCGCACCTACACCGATCCGGCTCAATACCAACGGGAGCGCCAGGAGATTTTTGGGCGAAGCTGGCTTTATGCCGGTCACGGCGGAGTCGCGCGCGCCCGGCTTGGGCCGCTGGGGTTTGCCAACGAGGACCCGGCCGCGCCGCCGTTCGCGACCGTCCTCGGCGATTTGGAGCGCGAGGTCCGCGCCTACTGTCCCGAGCTCGACCGGCTCGTCTTCTCCCGCCGGGTCAGTTACGAGGTCAGGGGCAACTGGAAGAACTCGGTCGACAATTTCCTCGAATGCTACCACTGCCACGTGGCCCACTCGGATTTCTGCGATCTGGTGGATATGACGACTTATCGGTCGATCTGCCACCGGTACTATTCCAGCCATTGCGGCCGGTCCCGCGGCACCAGCAGCCGCGCCTACAGCTACGCCCAGCGCGATCGTGCCACCGACTTCGGCTCCTGGTTCCTGTGGCCCAACCTGTGCCTCGAGGTCTTTCCCGGCGCGCCCAACCTCAACACCTTCCACCACGTGCCCACGGGGCCGGAGACCACCCGTCACGTCTTCGACTTCTTCTTCGAGAACCCGACGCCGACGCCCGAGCAGGAATCGGCGATCCGCTACATCGATCAGGTGCTCCAGGTTGAGGACATCGCCCTGGTGGAAAGCGTGCAGCGGGGCCTGCACAGCCTGGGCTACAACCAGGGCCGCTTCATCGTCGATCCCGGCCGTACCGACATGAGCGAGCACGCCGTCCACCACTTCCACGCCCTGGTCGTCGCGGCATTGGCGGGAGCGGACTAAGTGCCCGTTCTGATCGTCACCCGGATCGCCGAGGGCGCGCCGGCGGTGCAGGGGTTGTTGACCTGCGGGCAGTTGGAGATCACGGCCAGGCAGTCCATCTCTGCCCGGAGTTCCACGTGGTCGCCCGCGCGGCTGGTGGCGGGGCGGAAGGTCAGGTCCTCGAGCCGGCCCTCGGCCAGCACCGGCACGTCGCAGAAGAAGTTGATGTTGGCGACGATGTCGCGCTGCCCCAGTCCGTGCTTCGCCAACTCGGCCAGGAAGTTCTCGCGGCAGCCGGGCACGTTGTGCACGCCGTACAGCAGGCCGTTGCTGGGCGCGCTGCAACAGCCGGCGATGGTGTCGTGCAGGCCGTAGCTGTCGGCAATCAGCGTGAACATGGCCCGCGCCGCGTCCGAATAGAGGCTATGGCCGGTCGTGATCCGTAAGGTCCGCGCCTGCTTCAAGGTGTTGGCGGCGTGATAGCGCTCCTCGGAGTTGGCGTCGCTGTAGCAGAGGAAGTCGACCCCCTGGCGCCCTTCCAGGTCGACGATGCGCAAGACCTGCCCCGCCTTCACCACGCGGGACCAGGGCTTGCCCGGGCCGACGACCGTGTCCTCGACGATCATGGCGCGATCCTCGCGATCTGGTCCTCGACGAACCGCTTGGCGCGGGGGACGTCCTTCTCCTCGATGTGCTCGAGGATCAGCACCGCGTCCCCGTGCCGGCGCGCGAGCAGCCGAAGATAGCGTTCGTATTCCATCTCGCCCAAGCCGGCTGCGGGCCACTCGGCGTGGGTGTCGGGGGTGCCGACATGGTTGTGGCGTTCGCGCCGCTGGCCGCCGTTCACGCGCCGCACGTCCTTGGCGTGGGCGCCCCGGATGCGCGCCTCGATGTCGGGTCCGAACAGGTCGTCGATCACCGCGCCCTGGCGGTCCAGGTTCGCGGCGTCGAGGAAGTTGGTCGGGTCCATCAGCAGTCCGAGCCCCGGCGACGGCACGTCCCGGAACACCTGAGCGAGCCGTGCCGGCGTGTCGATCACGTTGCCGACCGCGCCCTCGATCAGCACCATGGCGCCATGGCGTGTCGCCGTCTCGGCCGCCGCGCCGATCGCGTCGCGGAACTCCTCGTAGACCCCGGGCTTGGCGGTGTCCGGGTGGGGCACCCAATCGTCGTCGGGATGCTTGGTTCTGGTCTCGGTGACGACGAAGGGCGAGCCCAACAGGGCCGCGTGCGCGAGGATGCGGTTCAACCGTTCGACGTTCGCGCGCTTCCGATCCGGATCGCGGGCGACGAGATTGACGTAGCCCGAGATCGCGGCGATCCCGAGTCCCGCCTCCTCGAACGTCGCGCGGATCCGGCGACAGGCGGCCGTGTCGATGGTCTCGGTCGTCGTCGCGATGTCGGGGAACTTGAAGTCCAACTGGATGGTTCCGATCCCGTCGGCGGCGATGCGCCTGGCGCACTCCGCGTGTGGGTACTCGTAGTATCCGGTGAAGATGCCGACGCGCATGGTGGATGTCCCCCTCGGGCCCGCATGCTAGCGGATTCGGCGCGGATCGTCAGAGCGGGTTTCGTATCCACTCTCGATTGACGCGCCGCCCGTCCAGGAACCATGATCCGCCGGCTTCGACAGGGATTTCACAGGTGCGGATCGTCGGCGAATTCCCCCGCAAGGTGCGCGAGATCGAGACGGCCTGGATCCCGATGACCGACGGCGTCCGGCTGGCCGCCCGCATCTGGCTGCCCGAGGATGCGGAAGCCAATCCGGTGCCGGCGATCCTGGAATACGTGCCCTATCGCCGGCGCGACGGGACGCGGGGCCGCGACGAGCCCATGCACCGCTATTTCGCCGGCCACGGCTACGCGAGCGTCCGGGTCGACATCCGCGGTTCCGGCGATTCGGGCGGCCTGCTCGGTGACGAGTACCTGAAGCAAGAGCAGGACGACGCGCTCGACGTGATCGCCTGGCTCGCGGCGCAACCCTGGTGCGGCGGCGCCGTCGGCATGATGGGAATCTCCTGGGGCGGCTTCAACAGCCTGCAGGTCGCCGCCCGGCAGCAACCGCCTGCATTGAAGGCGATCATCACCTCATGCTCGACCGACGACCGCTACGCCGACGACGTGCACTACATGGGCGGCTGCCCGCTGGGCGACAACTTCTCCTGGGGTGCCACCATGTACGGCCGGGCCTCGGCGCCCCCGGACCCGGCGGTGGTCGGCGACGGCTGGCGCGCCATGTGGCTGGAGCGGCTGGAGACCCTGCCGGTGTTCCTCGCCAACTGGCTGGAACACCAGCGCCGCGACGCCTACTGGAAACACGGCTCGGTCCGCGAAAACTACGGGGCGATCCGCGTGCCGGTCTTCGCCATCGGCGGCTGGGCCGATTCCTATAGCAACGCCATCCCACGCCTCCTGGCCGGGCTCACCGTCCCGTGCATCGGCGTGATTGGTCCCTGGTCCCATTTCCTGGGCTACGAAGGGGGGCCGGGTCCGCTGATCGGATTCCTGCAAGAGGCGCTGCGCTGGTGGGACCATTGGCTCAAGGGCCGGGAGACCGGTATCATGCAGGAGCCGATGCTGCGGGTCTTTATGCAGGGCTCCGACCCGCCGGCACCGACCTATGCGATCCGTTCGGGCCGTTGGGTGGCGGAGCCCCTCTGGCCGCCCAAATCGGGCGTCGCTAGCCGCCGCTACGCCCTGAACCCCGGACGCTTGGACGGAACCGCGCTGCCGGAAACGACTCTCACGCTTCGCTCGCCGCAGGACACGGGGCAGGCCGGCGGCGAATGGTGCGCCCACGCGACCGGCACCGACCTGCCGACCGACCAACGCTGGGACGACGCGGCGTCCCTGGTGTTCGACACGCCGCCCCTGAACGAGACCGTGGACATCCTCGGCGCGCCCGTCGCAACCCTCGATCTCGCGGTCGATCGGCCGGTCGCCATGGTTGCCCTCCGGCTGAACGACGTGGCGCCGGACGGGGCCTCGACGCGCGTGACCTACGGCCTCCTGAACCTCACCCATCGCGACGGCCACGAGCGGCCGACACCTCTGGAACCCGGCCGCCGCTACCGGGTCCGGGTGCAGCTCGGCGATATCGCGCAAACCTTCCCGGCCGGCCACCGCATCCGCCTCGCCGTTTCCACCTGCTACTGGCCGATCGCCTGGCCGGGGCCGGCTCCCGTGAACCTCACCCTGTTCACCGGCGCGAGCCAGTTGGACCTACCCGTCCGCGCGCCACGGCCCGAGGACGCGGCCGTCGCGTTCGCCCCGCCCGAAGCCGCCCCGCCGATGCGCAAAACGATCCTCGAACCCGGCCGCGCCGCCCAGACCGTCAACCGCGACATCGCGGCGGCCACGACGACCGTGACCGTGGACTTCGACATGGGCCGCATCCGCATCGAAGACCTGGACCTGGAATACGGCTCCTGGCGCCGCGAGATCTTCCGCGTCGGCTGGGACGACCCGATCGGCGCTCGGGGCGAGGTGACGTACAAATTCACCTACCGTCGTGGCGACTGGGACGTGCGCACCGAAACCCGGACCGTGCTGACCCACACCCCCACCGAGTTCGTCATTCACGCCGATCTCGACGCCTTCGAGGGCGACCGCCGGATCTTCACCCGCTCCGTCGATCGGCGGATTGTGCGAGACTTGACGTAAGTGTCCGCGAACCGTCGGTTGGCCGGGGAATACGAGGAACGTCTGGGGTCCGTCCTCGCGCATGCGCTCGCCAACGACGCGCTGAACATTCCGGGCTTCGTCGCCTTGGGCCGCCGCGGCGCCAGCGTCTACGGGCCGCGGGCGTTCGGCCTCGCCGACGTGGCCAGCGGGCGGCCGATGACGCCCGACGCGATGATCCGCATGTACAGCATGACCAAGGTGCTCACCAGCGCCGTGGCGCTCATGCTGTACGAGAAGGGACTCTTCAAGCTGAACGATCCGGTCGGCACCTATGTGCCGAGCTTCGACCGCCCATGGACCGTGGTGCGCGAAGCGCGCGAGAGCACTGGGTCCGAGATCGCGGTACGCAACATGGTGACGGGGCGGCGGACAACCGTGCGATACGCGCCGCGCCCGCCGCGAACGTCATGCGGATCAAGCACCTGATGAGCGAGACGAGCGGGATCGGCTACGAGATCTGGAGCGACCTGGACGAGGCTCTGGGTCATTCCTTGGGGACTCATCGCGCGTTCCAGATCGCCAACGCCCTCCGCACCCGGGTTCATCGCGACGTGTACCGGTCCTCGTGCATCCTCGGACAGGACATGACCGTCGCCCAATTCTGCGACGCGATCGCCGAGGCGGGCGTGCTGGCGACCGAACCCGGGCAGTTCAGCTATGGGCTGGGTGCCACGGTGCTGGGGCGCGTCATCGAGATCGTCTACGAGCGGCATGCCGGCAAGGCATCCGCGCTATCGGAGATCTTCGCGGAGCTGCTGTTCCGGCCGCTTGGCATGGGCGACGCCGCGTTCTTCCTCGCGGATGGCGATCCGCGCGCGGCCCGCGTGCCGATGCTCTATGGCGTAAAGGCGGGCGATGCGAGCATTCATGCCGTCGTGCCGGCGGCGGAGTCCGTTCCGCCCACCGACCCGCCCTATTCCAATGGGACCGATCACTTCGCGGGTCCGCGCAAACAGGAGAGCGGCGATACCGGCGCCCTGATGACGGTCGCCGACTACGGGAGGTTTCTCGATTTCCTTGCGCGCGGCGGCGTGACGGAATCCGGCGAACGCTTGCTTGGCCCTGGCGGGATCGATGCGCTCACCCGGCGGTGGGTGCGCGGGCTGGACCTCGATACCGGGCTTGCCCGCTACTGCGGCTTGGCGGGCTCCCTGAACGCCGGGCACCCTTGCGGCTTCGGGTTCGGCTGGGCGATCGCGCGGCCCGGCGCCGACCTCGACGAGTACGACCGCTTCGACCATCCGGGGTTGTGCTTCTGGGGCGGCTATGCCCACACCAGCGTCCACCACTTCCGCGACGAGGATGCCTGGTTTCTGATCGCCCCCTCCCAGGTCATGGGCCACGGCCCCGACGGGGCGCGGCGCATTGAGGAGGTTTTGACCAAACCGGCGCTGGCGACGTTCCTCGACCTGTGGCGCGCGTAACCGATTGTCCTTGAGAGTAGGAGGCCCTGCGTGAAGATCGTCACCGATTTCCCCCGCAAGATCCGCGAGATCGAGAACCTGTGGGTGCCCATGCCCGATGGCGCGAAGCTCGCCGCCCGCGTCTGGCTGCCCGAGGACGCGGATCGCAACCCCGTGCCGGTGATCCTCGAATACATCCCCTACCGCAAGCGCGACTTCACCGCCTTCCGCGACGAGACCATGCACCCCTATTGGGCCGGGCATGGCTACGCCACCGTGCGGATCGACATGCGCGGCTCGGGCGAATCCGATGGCACCATGATCGACGAATACCTGAAGCAGGAACTCGACGACGGGGTCTCGGCGATTGCCTGGCTCGCCAAGCAGCCCTGGTGCACCGGCCGGATCGGTATGGTCGGCAATTCCTGGGGCGGGTTCAATTCACTCCAGATCGCGGCGCTGCGGCCGCCCGCCCTGGCGTGCATCATCACCTCCTGCTCGACCGACGACCGCTACGCCGACGACGTGCACTACATGGGCGGCTGCCTGTTGAATGACACGTTCGATTGGGGAACGTCGTTCTTCGACTGGTTGCCCCGCCCGCCCGACCCGGTGCTGGTTGGCGAACGCTGGCGCCAGATGTGGCAGCAGCGGCTCGACGCCGCGGCCTTTCCCATCGAATCCTGGATGCGACACCAGCGCCGCGACGACTACTGGAAGCACGGATCGATCTGCGAGAACTACGACGATATCCAATGCCCGGTGTTCGCGGTCGGCGGCTGGCTCGACGGCTACACCAACGCCATTCCCCGCATGCTGCGGCACCTCAAGGTTCCGCGGCTCGGGCTGGTCGGTCCCTGGGCCCACAAGTTCCCGCACATGGCGGTACCCGGCCCGGCGATCGGCTTCCTGCAGGAAGGGTTGCGCTGGTGGGACCATTGGCTCAAGGACGCGAAGACGGGAATCATGGATGAGCCGATCCTCCGGGTCTTCATGCAGGAGAATGTCCCGGCCAAGGGCTTCTACGCCACCTGCCCTGGCCGTTGGGTGGCGGAAAGCCAGTGGCCCTCGCCCCGCATCCAGAACCGCCGCTGGCATCTGAACGAGGGCGGCCTGGAGCAGCGGCCCGGCCGCGAAACCGGCGTCCAGGGCCGCTCGCCCCAGACCGTGGGCCTGGCTGCCGGCGAGTGGTGCCCCTATGGCACCGGCGGCGGCACGGGCCCCGAATTCGCGACCGACCAGCGCGAGGACGATGGCCGCTCCATCGTCTTCGATTCCGCCCCCCTTCCGGCGCGGCTGGAGATCCTAGGCCCCCCCGTCGTCACCCTGGACCTCGCGATCGACCGACCCGTTGGGTTCGTCGCCGTGCGCCTGGGGGACGTGGCCCCCGACGGCACCACGACGAGGGTCAGCTACGGCGTCCTCGCCCTCAGTCACCGCGACGGGCACGAGGTCCTGACGCCGATGGTGCCCGGCCAGCGCACGCGGGTGCGCATCCAGCTCAACGACAACGCCTTCGCCGTCGACGCCGGCCACCGGCTGCGCGTCGCTGTCTCGACCACGTACTGGCCGATGGTGTGGCCTTCGCCCGAGCCGGTGCTGCTGACCGTCTTCACGGGCGCCAGCACCCTCGAGATTCCCGAGCGTCCGGTACGGCCTGAGGACGCGACGCTCAGGCCCCTGCCGCCGGCCGAGCAGTCGCCGGGCGTGGTGGTCGAGACGCTGGAGCCCATGGTCTCCCGCCGGACCGTCGAGCGCGACGTGCTGACCGGCGAAACCAAGGTCAAGGTCGAGGAGAACATGGGCCGGTTCGTGATGCGGAAGATCGGTCTGGAGGTCGGGTTCTGGTCCGGCGAGGAGCTGTCGATCGCCGAGGACGATCCGCTGTCGGCGAAGACCGTCATGTGGCGCACGACGGAATACGCCCGCGACGGCTGGCGCACTCGGATCGCCGCGCGCACGACGGTGCGGGCGACCAAGACCGACTTCCTCCTGACCGGCGAGCTCGACGCCTTCGAGGGCGATCAGAAGGTCGCGAGCAAGCGCTGGGACGCCACCATTCCCCGCGACCTCATCTGACCGCGCCTTGGAACAGCGGCTACCGACTTTGACCTGTCATTGTCAGTAGCCGCTGGACCTACGCGTGGTGATCGTGATCATGGTCGTCGCGCAATGCGGCCTCGATCGCGGCGCGCCGCTCGGCGAGCACCGCCGGGTCCACGATCCCCTTCACCTCTAACAGGCGCAGCGCGGCGGCGAACCACTGCATGTAGTAGACCGACGCGGTTCCGCTGGTGGGTTCAGGGCTCGCGCCACCGTGGGCGATCTCGGCCGCCAGGGCTTCCTGGAACTCCCGCCAGTCAAACATCCCGCGGGCGTGCAGGTCGTGCACCAGGGCGAAGGCGCGCGCCTCCCACGGTGCCGCGAACACGCCCGCGTCCGCCTCAGGCCGGTTCGAGGTGGTCATCCCACAGGTCCAGGTACAGGTGATCGCCGGCGGACGCCGCGGGTCCCCACAGGTCCCGCATGGCGAAGCACACGGCGTGGACGTGCTGCGGCTGCTCGCCGTCTCCCCGCGCATTGCTGTCGTTGAAGCTGAACACCCCATGGTCGCGGGTGATCACACCGGGGCGGCCACGGACATAGCGCGGCAGCCGCGTGTGCCCGGCCGGATTGAGGTCGCGGGCCCGCACCCGGTCGCCGACCGTGAACCTCGGCGGCACCCGCGCGTCCCGCCGGGCGCTGGCGCCGGCCGCGATCGCCGCGACCACCTTGCCGGCGGCCAGCGCGGGTCCGATCTGTACGCTCGGGGGCAGGGGCCGCGGCCTGGCACCGGCCAGTTCCTCGCGGCTGACGGCGCGCCGTTCCTCCAGGACCGAGACCAGGGCCCGATACCACAGCTCGTAGTAGGTGGACGTCAGGTATTCGGCCGGCGGTGTGCGCTCGATCTCGCGCCGCAGATGATCGTCGTTGAAAGGCACCGCGTAGCCGACTGCGGATACCAGCGCGAACATCCGCCGCTCCCAGTCGGCATGGAAGACTGGCTCGTGCGCCTCGCGCTCGATGGGGCCGAAGCCCATCATGCCACCCATGTCGTGCAGGCCGTTCATGTCTAGACCGAAGCCGTGCCGATCATGCCGTCGCGGGTGACCAGAGCGGCAAGCTTCTCCGCCCCTAGCCCCTCGGTTCCCCGCGGGCGCATCGGCAGCACCATGTAGCGTAGCTCGGCGTTGCTGTCCCACACCCGCACGTCGGTGGTCACGGACAGGTCGATCCCGAATTCCTTGAGCACGCCGCGCGGATCGATCACGGCGCGGCTGCGATAGGGGGCGCTCTTGTACCACACCGGCGGCAGCCCCAGGACCGGCCAGGGATAGCAGGAGCACAGGGTGCAGACGACCAGGTTGTGGACCGTCGCCGTGTTCTCGACCACCACCATGTTCTCGCCCTGCAGGCCCCGGTAGCCCAGCTCGGCGATAGCGGCGGTCGCGTCGGACATCAGCCGCGCCTTGTAGGCCGAATCGGTCCAGGCGCGGGCGACCACCGCCGCGCCATTCCGTGGTCCGATCCTGGTCTCGTACTGCTCGACGATGGCGTCCAGCGCCCGCGGGTCGACCAGGCCCTTCTCGGTCAGGATTGCCTCCAGGGCCCTGACCTTCAGCTCGATGTCGGTCAATCCCCGCCGTGGGTGCCCATGTTCGCTCACCGTGACAGCTCCCGTAGCCCTACCGCGCAACGTTCGCCGTGACCGCGCGGGCTGTCAACCCGGGAACATCGGATGGGTGTTGGTCCAGGGTTTTCTTAAGACGTGGGTAAGGATGTACCCCATCGTCGACGCGTCGTGCTGACGCCCCGGGTGCGTCGCATAGGCTGCCAGGTAGGCGCCGCCTTTTCTCCACAGTTCTGTCACGTTTTGGCACGATCCTGGAGTGGCGGCGGTAACGGTCTTGTGGCAACGTCTCGGCTAACCTACTGCATGCAACCAAGGTTGGAGATGATTGCCCGATGACGGTCGATAGGATCAGCGTGATCGTCCTTGCCGCGGGCAAGGGCACGCGGATGAAGTCGTCCTTGCCCAAGGTGATGCACGGAATCGCCGGCCGGCCGATGATCCTGCACCTGCTGGCCAACGTCGCCGAACTCCGGCCCGATCGCGTCGTGGTCGTGCTCGGCAAGGGGATGGACGATGTGGCGGCCGCGATCGCCCCGGCCACGGTTGCGGTTCAGGACCCGCCGCTCGGCACCGGTCATGCGGTCAGGGCCGCTGAATCCTCGCTGCGCGGCCCCTCCGGCGATATCCTCGTGCTGCTGGGCGGCGATCCACTCACCAGCACCGCCACGATGCGGCGCCTGATCGCGGCGCGGCGCGAGGCCAAGGCGGCGATCGCCGTCCTCGGCATGCGGGTCGACCGGCCGCACGCCTTCGGCCGATTGGTCGTGGATGCGAAAGGGTGCCTGGAGCGGATCGTCGAGGCCCGCGACGCGACCCCGGGGGAGCGCTCGATCACCCTGTGCAATGCCGGAGTCATGGCCTTCGACGGGGCACTGATCTGGAATCTGTTGGCCCGCGTCGGTAATACCAACTCCAAGCACGAGTTCTATCTGACGGACGCAATCGGCATCGCGCGTGGCGACAATCGCCCCTGCATCGTCGTCGAGAGCGATGATCCGGATGAGGTCTTCAAGGTCGACAGCCGCGCCGAGCTGGCGGAGGTCGAGGCAGCCGTCCAGCGCCAACTGCGGCGCCGCGCCATGGACGGCGGGGTGACCCTCCTCGATCCCGAAACCGTCACCTTCTGCCATGACACCCTGATCGAACCCGACGTGGTGATCGAGCCGCACGTGGTGTTCGGTCCCGGGGTGGTCTTGCGCTCCGGCGCCCGCATTCGCTCGTTCTGTCACCTCGAGGGGGCCGATGTGGGACCCGGCGCCATCGTCGGACCCTTCGCCCGGCTTCGCCCCGGTGCCCGCCTGGCCGAGGACGCGCACATCGGCAATTTTGTCGAGGTTAAGAACAGCGAGATCGGCCGTGGCGCCAAGGCCAACCACCTGGCCTACGTCGGCGATACCACGGTGGGCGCGAAGGTGAACATCGGGGCCGGCACGATCACCGCCAACTACGACGGATTCTACAAGCACCGGACCGAGATCGGCGCCGGCGCCTCGATTGGCTCCAACACCGTGCTGGTCGCGCCGGTCCACGTGGGCGAGGGCGCCATTGTCGGCGCCGGCAGCGTGATCACGCGGGACGTGGCGGCGAACGCCATCGCGCTTGCCCGCGCGCCCCAGGAAGAGCGCACGGGTGCCGCCGCTCGCTTCCGCGCGGCCAAGAGCAAGCGTAAGAGTAAGGCCAAGTCGGGTCGGCCAAAGGTCCCAAAGGCTCGGGTCTCCACGTTGGCGGAAGGGTAGTCGGCCATGTGCGGTATCATCGGAGTGATCGGCGGCGAGCCCGCGGTTCCCGTGTTGATCGATGGCCTGAAGCGGCTGGAGTACCGCGGCTACGACTCGGCTGGCGTCGCCACGCTCGTCAACGGCCACATCGAACGTCGCCGCGCCGAGGGCAAACTCGGCCGGCTCGAGGAGAAGCTCATCCGCGAACCCCTGCCCGGGGTCATCGGCATCGGGCATACCCGCTGGTCCACCCACGGCGTACCCAATGAGGCGAATGCGCACCCGCACACCGCCGGCCGCGTCGTCGTGGTTCACAACGGCATCATCGAGAACTTCCGGCCCCTGCGCGACGAGTTGATCGCCAAGGGTCGCGTCTTCACCAGCGACACCGATACCGAGGTGGTCGCTCATCTGATCGACTACCACCTGGGCCTGGGCCTCACCCCGAAGAAAGCGACGATGAAGGCGCTGGCACGGCTCGACGGCGCCTTCGCCCTCGCCATCCTGATCGCCGGCGAAGACCGGGTGATGATTGGCGCCCGGCGAGGCAGCCCGCTCACCGTGGGTTGGGGCCAGGGCTCCATGTACCTGGGATCCGACGCCATCGCGCTTGCCCCCTTCACCCGCAAGGTCACGTACCTGGAGGATGGAGATTGGGTGGTACTGACCCGCGACGGCGCCGAGATCTTCGACCTGAGCGGCGCACGCGTCGATCGCCCCAGCCAGCTTTCGTCCATGACCGGGGCCGCGGTTGGCAAGGGCAACTATCGGCACTTCATGGAGAAGGAGATCCACGAGCAGCCCGAGGTGATCGGCGAGACCTTGTATGGCTACTACAACCCGATCGCCGGCACGGTGAAACTGCCCGATCTGGGTTGCGATCTTGCCACGGTTCCGCGGCTGACGATCGTTGCCTGCGGCACCTCGTACTACGCCGGCCTCACGGCGAAGGTCTGGTTCGAACGCTACGCCCGCCTGGGCTGCGAGGTCGACATCGCCTCCGAGTTCCGCTACCGCCGCCCGCCCATGCCGGACGGCGGGCTGGCGTTGTTCATCTCCCAATCGGGCGAGACCGCCGACACCCTGGCGGCGCTACGCTACGCCAAGGAATGCCGCCAACGGATCGTCAGCCTCGTGAATGTCCCGGAGAGCACGATCGCCCGCGAATCGCACGCGGTCCTGGTGACCCGGGCCGGGCCCGAGATCGGCGTGGCGTCGACCAAGGCGTTCACCACCCAGCTCACGGCGCTGGCCTGCTTCGCCATCGCGACCGCGCTCGCGCGGGGCGCGATCGACGCGGCGGGCGCGTCACGGCTCGCCCAGGCGCTGGCCGAAGTGCCGAGCCGGGCCCTCGACGTCCTGCGTCACGACGACCGGCTGAAGGCGATCGCCCGCGAGGACTTGATGAATGCCCGCGACGTGCTCTACTTCGGGCGGGGGACCAGCTTCCCAATCGCCATGGAAGGCGCCCTCAAGCTCAAGGAGATCTCCTACATCCACGCCGAAGGCTATGCCGCCGGCGAGATGAAGCACGGCCCCATCGCCCTGATCGACGAGACCGTGCCGGTCATCGTCATCGCGCCCTCGGACGAACTGTTCGACAAGACCGCCTCGAACATCCAGGAGGTCGTGGCCCGGGGCGGCAAGGTGATCTTCCTCGGCGACGCGAAGGGCATCCTGTCGCTCGGCAACCTGGCGATGCGTACGGTCGAGCTGCCGGCCGTCGACCCGTTCGTGGCACCCCTGCTCTACGCCATTCCGGTGCAACTGCTGGCCTACCACACGGCGGTGCTGAAGGGCACCGACGTCGACCAGCCCCGCAACCTGGCCAAGAGTGTCACGGTCGAGTAGGGGCTCGGTTCACGTCACGCCGACCGTTGACGTGAATAACCTTGTAATCCATATGGGGAAGTATTACACATACAAGTAAGAATGATATTTCCATGCGTATTACCTCCAAGGGCCAGTCACGATCCCCATTCACATCTGGGAAAAGGCTGGGCTGCTGCCCAACACCGAGGTGGAGTTCATTCTTGATGGCGCGACGGTTCGCATCGTGCGAGCAAGCGAGCAAAAGGCGCGGTCGCGTGGCGAACGCGTCCTGCGCGCCCTCTGCGGATCCGCAACGATAAAAATGACAACCGACGAGATCATGGCGCTCACGCGCGGCGAATGAATCCTGTCCTCGTCGACAGCAACGTAATCCTCGACATCGCCTCCTCCGACCCGGTGTGGAGACCGTGGTCGGAGGAGGCCCTCGCGCGTGAGGTCGCCCGCGCAATCCTGATCATCAACCCGATCATCTATGCCGAAGCCTCGGTGGGATACGCCCTTGTGGAAGAGCTCGATAACGCGCTGCCGATGACGCTGTTCCGGCGTGAGCCGCTCCCCTATGACGCAGCGTTCCTGGCCGGCAAGGGATTCCTGACATACCGCCGGCGCGGCGGCCACCGTACCGCGCCGCTGCCCGACTTCTACATCGGCACGCATGCGGCGGTCGCGGGCTACCGCCTGCTGACGCGCGACGCCACGCGGTACCGGACGTACTTTCCAAGCATTCCGATCGTCACGTCGGACTGAACTTACGCCCGGTACCTCACCTCGCCGTCGACGATGGTCAGCGCGACCGTCGTGTCCTTGATCGCTTCCTTCGGCCCCGCGAACAGGTCCGTCTCGAGCACCGCGAGGTCGGCGAGCTTGCCCGGCTCGATCGAGCCCTTGGCGTTCTCCTCGAAGCCCGCAAAGGCGCCCAGCGTCGTGTAGGCGTGCAAGGCTTCGGTGACGGTGACCGCCTGGCCGGGGCCGAAGGGCTGGCCGCTGTCGGTCACCCGGTTGACCATGGCATGGATGATCGGCCACGGATTGGTGCCGCAGACCGGCGCGTCCGAATGGCCCGGCGCGGGGATTCCCGCATCGATCAGCGCCCGGTGCGGGAACATCCAATGCATCGCCTGGCTGCCCCGGTTGGCGATGTAGGCGTCGCCCAGCGACCACATGAACCCGGTGGCCGACGAATCGATGCAGCCCAGCCGCTTGATGCGCTCAAGCAGCGGTGGGGTGACGTAGCAGCAGTGTTCGATCCGGCTGCGGTGGTCCTTGACCGGGTGTTCGGCCAGCGCCGCCTCGATCACGTCGAGCGCGAAGTCGATGCCGCGGTCCCCCAATCCCTCGACGCAGACCCTGAGGCCCGCCCTGTGGGCGCGGGCGACCTTGGGGGCCAGCTCCGCCTTCTCGTACAGCAGCATGCCGTAGTTCGGCACCGGCTCGCCCAGCGCCTTGGTTCCCACATAGGGCTCGTAGTAGGCGGCGGTGCGGCCGCTGGTGGAGCAATCGGGGCACCACTCGACCCCGATCACCCGGATCCAATCATCGCCGAATCCCGTCCGGACCGCGGCCCCGAGATAGCTCTCGACCAGGTCCTCGTCGCGACCGTCCAGGATCACGCCGATGCGCATGGGCAGGCGCCCCTCCTCGCGCAGGCGCTGGTACGCGGCGATCGCGCGGCGCTGGGTCAGCGAGTTGTGCAGCGAGGTCACGCCATGCTGAAGATAGCGCGCGAACACCTCCGGGAACCCGGCCATGTACTCCGCGACCGTATTGGCCCGCTTGTTCATCACCAGATCCAGGTTCCAGGCCGCCATTTCCCGCAGTATCCCGGTCATCCGCCCGGTGGCGGGATCGCGGTCGTAGCGGCCGTGGGGCGGGTCCGGGGCGTTCTCGGGGATGTTGCAGACGGCCAACGCCGCCGAATTCACGATCGCGATGTGCCCGTCGGTGCGGTACAGCCAGACCGGATGGTTCGGCGCCACGCGGTCGAGATCATCGCGGGCAGGATAGCCGCCGCACTTCTGGTCATTGTAGCCGAAGCCCTGGAACCATGCGCCCTCGGCCAGCTTGGCCACCCCATGCTCGACCAGCGCCAGCACGTCCGGAACCGCCTTAACCGCCGGCCAGCCCACGTCCGCCCACTTGACGAGGTTGATGGCATGGCTGTCCGGGTGGCAGTGGGAATCGACGATCCCCGGAATCACGGTGCGCCCCGCCAGGTCGATGACCTCGGTCCCGGGACCCTTCAACGCGCCGATCGCCCAGTTGTCGCCAAGGGCCAGAATCTTTCCCCGCCACACGGCCACGGCCTGGGCGACGGTGCCCTTGCCGTCCATGGTCGCGATCCGTCCGTTCTCCAGGATCAGCGCGGCGGTCATGGGGTCACGCGGTCAAATAGTCGTAGGCCGACAGCACGTGGGTGCGGACGATGTGGAGGAACTCGTCGATCTCCACGTGCTCGTCGTAGGTGCCCATGCCGGTGGGCTTGGGGCCGTAGACGTAGGCGGGGATGTTGCGCAGGCGCCACAGCCGCGCGTCGGTGCCGCCCAGGCTGACGATCGGGGTGGGGCGGAAGCCCTTGAGTTTCTCCACGTTGGCCTGGACGATCCCGACCATGTCGCCGTGGGGATCGCACCACGAAGGCGGCTGGTCGTTGATTGGATCGATCCTGGCCTCCGGGTGCCGGCCGACGATCTTCGCCACCTCGGCCATGATCCGCTCCTTGGTGGCGCCGATGGGCAGGCGCACGTCGACCTCGAAGCGGCAGGTGCCGGGCACCATGTTGACCTTCAGCCCGCCCTCGATCCGGCCGATGTTGACGGTGACCTTCTGGATGATGTCGGCGGCGCCCTTGCCTTGCGCCTTGTCGATCGCCTCGCGCGCGTTCGCGATCGCGCTTGCCACGTTGTGCGGCGCTGCAACGGCGATCTCGGTCAGGGCCTCGAGCTCGCTGATGACGCGGGCGGCGATCTTGATGGCGCTGGGCGACAGGTGCGTGTAGGCGCCGTGGCTGCCCCGGGTGGTGACGGTGATGGCGAACCAAAGGGGGGCCTTCTCGCCAAAACGGATCGTATAGGGGCTGGACGGCTCGCCGTTCAGGCAGCAGTCGCCATGCACCTCGGGGTGGTGTTCCATCAGGTAGCGCGCGCCCCAGGGGCCGAAGGTCTCCTCGTCCGACACGGCGGTGAGGGTCAGTCGCCCCTTGAGCCGGTCACGCACCTTGTGCAGGTAGGCGAAGGTGAAGATCGAGGCGGTGGTGCCGCACTTCATGTCGCAGGCGCCGCGGCCGTAGATCCGGCCGTCGGCGATGGCCCCGCTCCACGGCCCGTGGGTCCACGGCTCGTCGCCCACCGGGAACACGTCGATGTGGCCGTTCAGCACCAGATGCCGCCCCGGCCCCGCACCGCCCGCGAAGCTGCCGACCACGTTGGCCATGGTCGGCTGCGGATCGATGATCTTGTAGGGAAGTTGTTCGGCATCGAGGAAACGGCGGATGAAGCCGACGGCTTCGCGGGTGTCGCCGGGCGGATTGGGACTCTTGGCCTTGAGGAAACCTGACAGGAATCCGATCAGCTTGTCGCGATCCCGCTCGATCGTGTCGAGCAGCCCCTGCTTCACGTCCGGCATGCCGTCCCCCTGGTTCGAGGCCGCGATCATGGCGGCTTCGCGAAGACCCGCGCAAGCCCCCGTTCGATAGGCCCGGCGCGGCGAACCCAGCGGCCAAGGGTCGTTCCACGTCCCCCGCCCGCGTGCCACGATTTCGCCCGGCGAACGCCACGAAAGCGACCGATTCTCCTTCCATTAACGTTCCAACGGCAGATTGCACCGCTCGCGAGGACAAACCCATGAGCCAGGCACGAACCACCCTCCTGCGCGAGGCCCTGTCCGATTCCGCCATCGGCTACGCCCGCGACGAGCATGAGCATCCGACCGACCAGCGGCTCTCGCGCTGGTCCGCCATGATCGTCTGGCTATTGGGCTGCGGCGCCCTCTGGGGTTTGATCGCGCTCTTCGTCAGTTCCGGCTAGGCCATCCCCGCCATGCGCTTCACCACCGCGATCCCTTCGCTGCGGTCGTAGACCTTGTAGAGTTCCTCGCGCAGCGTCGAAGCCGGGGTGGCGTTGACGTTCTCGAAGATCGCTACCCGCATGCCGTGGGCGCTGCAGGTCATGTCCCAGATCAGATTGAACAGCCGGTTCTTGTCGCGGCCACTGGTCTGGAAGCCGGGCAGGAAGGTATCGAGCATCGGCCCGATGTCCGCTCGTTCCCAGGTCTTGCGCGGCACCCGGCTGACCAGGCCCTGGCCCGACAGCTCGCGCATCACCTGCATGACCCGGGGCAGCTCGACGATCGAATGCAGCCGCCCCGCCGTGACCAGGGCGTGGTCCGGCAGCATCACCCCCGTTTCCGTGGGTTTCGCCTTCTCCTCGGCCGCCACCATGAAGGCACGGAGTGTCGCGGCGTAAGCGATCACCTCGGTCACCGCGGCGCGCACCTGGGGGATGTGATCGGTGCCCAGCACGTTGACCACGAGCTGCACGGCGCCGGCGAAGATCTCGGCGCGATAGGACAGTCGGGTCGCGATGTTCCAGAACGCGAGCTGCCCGATCAGATGGTAGTACTCGAGCACCTTGCGGTTCCGGACGCTGAACACGTACTCGTCAGGCACGAAGACGTGGTCGAAGAGCAGCATGCCGTCCGCTTCCTCGCCGCGGGAATCGAGCGGATGGTCCTCGGGGTCCTGGTCTGCGGCGGTGACAAACTCGCGGGTGAGGAGCTTGAGCCCCGGCGCGTTGGCCGGTAGGGCCGCCAGGATCGCGCAATCGTCGGGCAGGGTCGGGTTCAAGATGGTGGCGAGCGAGCCCATGTTGCCCTGGGCCAGGATCGAGTTGCCGGCCTTGGCGCCGTACAGCACGACCCCGTCCTTGCGCTGCTCGACCACGCGCAGGCGGCCCGGCAGCTCGGCCCCGGAAAGTTTTCGATTCGCCTGCACGTCGACGATGATGTCGGTGCTGACCAGGTTGTTCTGCTGGCCGACGCGCACACAGTGCTCGATCTTGGCCCGCGCCTCGGAGTGCTCCTGGGCGATCAGGTGGGCGAAGGCGAGGAACCCGATCGGGTTGACCGTGCCGTAGTCCGGCGGCCTGCCGAACACGCCGAAGGTGGCTTGGGTCGAGTACTTGATCATGCGGCCGCGCCGCTTCAGGTCCTCGATCGTTCGCGGCACCAGCCAGCCGGTGGCGATGCGCTGGCCGCTATCCGGCTCGATCGCCGTGGTGATGTCGCGGTACAGCGGATCGAACTGGGCGTCGAACAGTCCGGCCAGGGTATCGATGCCCCGCTTCAGCCCGGGCTCCTGGGTCACGTCGGGAACGTCGCGGCCGTTGACGATCACCACCCGCCCGTCGCGCAAGCTCTCACGGTACTGGTTGCCGTTGCGCAGCCACGGATCGGCGCCTCCGCGAGGCACCGGCTTGCTGACCAGAGGGTCGGTATCGCTACCCATCGAGCCTGGCGATCTCGGCCAGCATGGTGATGATCGGCGGGTAGTAGGGTTGCGGGTAGCCGTCCTTGTCCTCGACGACGCTGAAGAACACGCCGACCACGCCGCTGGTCAGATCGGCCAGCATGTACTGGCCGCCGTAGCCGCCGTGGCCGATCCAGCGGCCGTCGGTGTTGAGCTGGTTGCTGTAGCGCAAGTGGTCGCGGGGTGGGGCAAGCTTCACGCCTGACGCGAGGCTGCCCTCGATGAACGCCCGGCTGCCGACGGTGCGGCCGTCGACGCCCATGCCCTTCCGCGCGAAGAGGGCGCCGTAACGGGCGAGGTCGCGGGCGGTGATGCACACCCCGCCTTCCAGGGTGGGGAAGCCGTCGCGGTCGGTCGAGGTGTGGAGCACGCCCTCGATCCCGGCCGCGTCGGCGATGTCGGCGAAAATCGCGCGCCAGGGCCGGCCGCCCACGCGCTCGACGATCCAGCCTAGCACCACGGTGTTGGCGTCCTTGTACTGGATGTGGGGCAG